>NZ_JCAALS010000005.1:0-245615 GCF_059686975.1 Paenibacillus xinjiangensis
TCCGCCGCTAACTATCAGGAGTGCAAGCACTCCATCAAGTCCGCTCGACTTGCATGTATTAGGCACGCCGCCAGCGTTCGTCCTGAGCCAGGATCAAACTCTCCATTTAGGGTGGTTTTATCTTTCGGCTGAAAGCCGATGGATAAAACTCACCAGGTGTTTGACTTGCTCATTACTTTGTTTATTGCTTCTCCATAAATTCCGTGGAATCTATGGGGCAGTTTCGCTCGTTGTTCAGTTTTCAAAGAACAATAACATTTCTTGTGTTTCGCTTGCCGTCCGCTTGTTTCTCTCGGCCGGAATTAGAATATACCATATGTATTCATAGGATGGCAAGCTTTTTTTATAAATAACTTTTAAAACAACATTTGTCCGCGCATAATAACCCCATCCTAGCACTTAGGAGGTGAGACCAATATGGCTAAACAACAAGGACATGGCGCCAAGAACACAACAACCAAATCATCCGACAAAAAAGGCAACGCATCCGGCAATAACCACTAGTCTAACTGGATATCTTCTATAGAAGGAGCATGAACGGTGCTTCGCATTCTTCATACGGCGAAGTACCGTTTATTCTTGCTTAGAGTATACCTTATATCGTTTAATCTTATCTCTAGCATAACTCTCAAGGGCTTATATGTAATAGCTAAACTTGTTCCGTACTCTATTACTTTTACTACCTTGACTCATCCAGCAAACCACCGCCAACAGCGAAATCCCTTTCGCTATTCGTGATCCTCATTACGCTAATACAACTCGCCTGCTCCCTGCTCAGATGATTAGAGCAACTAGGTTCGCTACTCGAGCAGCTACTTTCGCTAATACGGAAACTCATTTCGCTAACCCTGCTCATCCACGTCGTTCCACCGCCAACAGCGAAATCCCTTTCGCTATTCGTGAACCTCATTACGCTAATACAACTCGCCTGCTCCCTGCTCAGATGATTAGAGTAACTAGGTTCGCTACTCGAGCAGCTACTTTCGCTAATACGGAAACTCGTTTCGCTAACCCTGCTCATCTACGTCATTCCACCGCCAACAGCGAAATCCCTTTCGCTATTCGTGATCCTCATTACGCTAATTCCGATTACTCACACTCACACCTGCTCCTGCTCCTGCCCCTGCCCCTACTCCTAATGCTATAGTCACTCCCCAACGCTTAAGCTGCTGCTTCCCCTATAAACCAACAATCCCGCCGCAGCTCTGAATAGCCGCGGCGGGATTTTGGTCCCGTTCTTTTAAGAATCTATTATTTCGATTTTATTGATTTTTTGTTTGCTTTAGCTTTGGAAATATATGAGTTTCCGCCTCTGCTGTGGCTGCGGTTAGAACGATGACGTGATTTCTTACCACACGATTTAGATTTATTAGCGTCTTCATCGTGATAGCAGTATTGATAGAGATGTTTCTCAACTGGAACACAGTGATGACGAGTTACGACATTCACTTGATGAATGACTTCCACAATCTGCGGATGGAACACATCATTCACTACAGTAACAGGTGGATCGAACACTCTGACAGTCGGACAAAAATGATCGCAAGACATATAAGGCAACTCCTTCCCTCTTGGTCTACGATAGTATACGAGGATTGGCCATGCTTTGCTTGTGTTAATGCCTTGCGAAGACATTCATACTAATCTAACGATTGTCTATTTTCTCAGGATAGAGATCATGACGGCTTAAGCGGAGCTCCGCCATTTGCTCGTATTTAGTGCCCGGCTTGCCGTAGTTGCTGTAAGGATCGATAGAAATTCCTCCACGCGGCGTGAATTTCCCCCACACTTCAATGTACCGAGGCTGCATCAACTCTATCAAATCATTCATAATAATGTTGATACAATCCTCATGGAAATCACCATGATTACGGAAGCTGAACAAGTACAGCTTAAGCGATTTGCTCTCTACCATTTTCTCATCAGGGATATAGGAAATATAGATTGTTGCGAAATCCGGCTGGCCCGTCATCGGGCATAAGCTTGTGAATTCCGGGCAGTTGAACTTGACGAAATAATCCCGGTAAGGGTGCTTATTATCGAATGACTCCAATATGGCAGGTGAATATTGAAACGCATATTGGGTTCCTTGGTTGCCTAATAGGCTAATTCCTTGCAGCTCTTGTTCTGTTCTTCCAGACATATCTTCATTCTCCTTCTATTATACGCCGCGCTTGTTGCCCCATACCCAAGCATGGAGCTGCGGCAAAATACGTACATGATTCATATCCTCACGATTCATAACCTGCTCAATCAGCCACTCATAGCGCTTGACAAGCTTATCTCTCAGCTTATCGTTATCCTCTTCTACGAGATCGTCATTTCCCGCTTGGACAAAAAAAGAAACGTCAGGATAGCGCTTATGAGCTTCAACGGCATATAACAGGTCTTCCTCATCGAATATAACGATCTTCAGACTATACGTTCTACTTGCATGAGAGAGCTTGCTAACGATATCATCCAGCACCTGCCAGTTCGTCTTCATTCCCGAGCTCGGCGGCTTAGGTGACAGTGTAAGCTCATCTACTTCAAGCAGCCAATCCTGCCAGCGGCTTCCTTGTGTTTCTACTGCAACACTAATGCCTTGAGCATGCAATAATTCGACGAGCTCCCCAAGATGCTTGAGTAGTGCTGGATTGCCTCCCGATAAGGTGACATGGGAAAAGGCTTGTCCGCCGCAAGCTCTCAGCTCAGCCCAGATCTGCTCTGCCGTCAGCATGGTAATATCCTTAGCGCCTGTGCCATCCCACGTAAAGGCAGAATCACACCAGGAGCATGAATAGTCGCAGCCTGCCGTCCGGACGAACATCGTCTTCTGACCGATGACCATGCCCTCCCCTTGAACCGTAGGACCGAATATCTCCATAACCGGAATCATGTTATCAGCCATGTGACACAGCCCTCTTCGGACGATAAATCACGTAGCTGGTAGGTGTTTCCCGCAAATACACTTGAATGCACTTCGGCTTATTGGCCGTCTGATCCAGATATTCCTGAACCAATTCATAGACGGTACGTGCCAGCACCTCAGTCGTGGGGAACCGATCAGAATCATTCGCATGGAACAGCTCGTGATGGTCATTCAGATACGAATGGTCGAACCGATCATGGATAAGTCTCTTAATGACAGCAAAATTCACAAGAAAACCGGATGAGTCGAGCTCATCACCGGCAATCGTTACATTCGCATAATACGTATGCCCGTGTACATGTGCGCATTTGCCTGCATCCTCGGAAGGAATCGAGTGAGCAGCAGCGAAATGCATGTCTTTATTTAATTCATAACAATACGAATGGGAGACAGATGGATAGACTTGCTGGATCATACTGCTCCTGCCTCCTTCTTCGAGGCTAAGTAGCTCTCCAGCCCTTTTCTCCGCAGCTTGCAAGCTGGACATTCGCCGCAGCCGTCTGCGATCACGCCATTGTAACAAGTCAGCGTACGCTCACTGACGTATTCGAATGCTCCGAGTGTGTCCGCCAGCTCCCAGGTCTGCGCTTTATCAAGCCACATGAGCGGCGTCTCGATCACGAATGGATAATCCATCGACAGGTTCAGCGTGACATTCAGCGATTTGATAAAAATATCTCGGCAGTCCGGATATCCACTGAAATCCGTCTCGCATACGCCAGTAATGATCGTACTGGCACCTATCTGCTTCGCAAGCACCGCTGCAAAGGATAGGAACAGCAGATTTCTGCCGTCTACTGCAGTAGTTGGCACCCCACTTGTCTGCTCTTCAATGGCTATATCAGACCTTGTCAAAGCGCTTGGTGCGAGCTGATTGAGCAGTGACATGTCCAATACATGATGCTTAATGCCAAGCTCCTCAGCAATTTGAGCAGCGCATTCCAGCTCCAGAGCATGTCGCTGTCCATAATTGAAAGTTACGGCTTCGACCTCGTCATACCGCTTCATTGCCCAGAATAGACAGGTCGTACTGTCCTGCCCACCGCTGAATACAACAACAGCTTTTTTTTGCTTCATTACTTAATCCCCTCTCTCGTGAGAGAGAGATCCTCGAACAACACCGTCTTGCCCATAAAATGAAAAAAATAGAATCCAAGGAGATTCCATTTCATCCTTAGTTTTTTATAGAGGGAGTTCGCGAACCTCTCCTGATTACACACTCTAAGTTTATAGAGTCTGTTTCAGCATTTATAGGTTTTACCTACCGTACTATACCACAACGCCTCGTAACCGAACAAGCGGCGGATATTGCCTCCGCCGCATTCGAGGTTACATAGGAGCTTATTGGGCAATTGTACCTTTAATGCCTTTTACGAACCAATTCATAGCTAGAATGTCTTCGTCACTCATTACTGAGCCTTCATTCACCTTCAAGCTGCCCGTTTGATCATATAGAGGGCCTGTGAATACTTGCAGGCTGCCGTCTATAATAGCTTGCTTCTTCTCATTAACGAGATTCTGAACGTCCTCAGGTACGTTTTTGCCGAATGGGGCTATATCGATCATTCCCTCTTTCATTCCGCCATAATAGGATTCAGATTTATACGTGCCATCCATTACACCTTGAATGACGGAGCTGTAGAAATGAGCGAAATCCCATACCGGGTTCGTAATATACGTGTCTGGCACATATTTGTTCATATCCGAATCGTTCCCGATGCCGTATGCTCCGCGCTCTGCCGCTGCTTGAATACCTGCCGGTGAATCCTGATAAGTTGCGAGCACATCTATACCTTGGTCAAGCAAGCTGATTGCCGCCTGACGCTCCGTCGTGGGATCGAACCAAGTGTTGCTCCAGGTTACCATCACTTCTATATCAGGATTAACGCTCTGCGCACCAAGCGTGAAGCCGTTAATCGTATTAATCACTTCCGGTATCGGGAATGAACCGACATAGCCGAGCTTGTTGTTTTTGGTCATTTTGCCTGCGGCAATGCCGGACAGATAACCTGCCTCGTAATCCCGGCCTATATAAGTACTCAGATTATCTGCGGTTTTGTAGCCTGTGCTGTGCGCGAACACGACATCAGGAAATTTACTTGCTACATTAACCATAGAATCCATATAACCGTAGCTCGTACCAAAAATAATGTCATTCTCCATAGCCAACTGAGTGAACACTCGCTCTGCATCCGCTGTATCCGGTATATTCTCCATTACAGTAGCCTTAATCCCGAACTTCTCCTCAATTTCCTTTCTGGCAAGGTCATGCTGATAGGTCCAGCCTCCATCCCCCGGCACGCCCAAATAGACAAAGGCTACTCTAGGAAGCTTGTCTTCCTTCGAACTGTTCGAGCCATACGTGTTCGATGGCTTGTCATTCGTCGATGTCGAAGCCGCTTCACCCGAACATGCAGTAAGCAATAGCATTACAGTTAGCAGAACAGCCACGATCGAATTCTTCATTGGATTCCACTCTCCCCGTTCACATTATGTAAGAATAGTTAACTTGTATATTACCAATAGATTACGTCGAACGGCCTCCTATAGCAACAGGTGACACACCTGTTTTGCTTGACTCACAATAAGTTGGCTTTTTTTTGTGCATCATGCTGAATTTAATAGTAGAATCTCAATACGAAAGAAAATTGTGTTATTTTACATAACATAGAATTCAGTAAGCCAGAGTGAAAGGGAGTATCCTGCATGGAACAACTAGATCCCGTATTGAAGCAACATTGGATTGCCGTTAGCTTGTCAACTGAGCTACTTGATCAGCCTAAGCAGGTGACAGTCATGGGAGAGAGGATTGCTCTATTCCGAAGTCAGGATGCTATCCATGCGTTCAAGGATATGTGTATACACCGGGGAGCTGCTCTTTCTCTTGGCTGTGTCAAGGAAGGCAACCTCGTATGCCCTTATCATGCGTGGGAGTATGACCCTACAGGTGCATGCGTTAAAATCCCACAGCTCGCCCCTGAGCAATCGATACCTCTCAAGGCACATGCCATTGTGTACGAATGCACAGAGCGCTACGGCCTCATCTGGATCAACACCTCGAGCAGTGGCTCGTCACCCCCACCCCTTCCCGAATATAATGACCCCTCTATTCGCAGCGTCATATGGGGACCTCAGAGCGTAGCTGCCAAGCCACCACGTATTATCGAGAATTTTCTTGATGTAGGACATCTTGCCATTGTTCATGAAGGATATCTCGGCACAGCCGAGCACACTGAGATAGGCGATTACCGCGTGCATAACAACAACGAAGGCATTTATTCCGATGAAATAGCCGTGTACCAGCCTGATCCCGACGGGACAGGAGAAGCCAAGACGGTCTATTATACTTACGAGGTTCTGAATCCCTTAACGGTCAAGTTCACGAAGCGTGATCCTCGGAATGGGAATGCCATGAGCATGATGCTGACGGTTCAGCCAGAGTCCGGCAATACCTCGATTGCCTATGGGATCATGGGCTTCAACTATGAGATGGACATGGATGACGATGAGATCAATCGATTCCAGGATGTGATATTCGCTCAGGACAAGCCAGTGGTTGAGAATCAAAAGCCTGAAGATTTGCCGCTTGATCTGCAAATGGAGCTATCCCTCAAGGTCGATCGAATGAGCATCGCTTACCGCAAATATTTGACTGAGCTCGGCGTAACACTCGGGACAGCTTAGTTCCTCCGGATCATTCTAGTAGATGACAAGACAGGAAACAAAAAAGAACGGTTGAACAATAGGGGGGACTGTCCCCTGTTCAACCGTTCTTTTTATAAAAATCGAATGTTTAGTTGGTCTCTTGATGAACTAGCTTAGCCATCGCATGCAAGGCAGCATCCATCTCACGTTCGATCGCTTTGGCGACAACGTCGGTATGCGGATCATATTCGCCAGCAAGATCAGAATCCGCATAGCCGTCAAGAGCAACAATGGCTCCGGCACGTGCGCCTCTCAGCGCTGCGACAACGTACAGAGCCGCAATCTCCATCTCAACGGCAAGTGCTCCCGCCTGCTTATATTGCTTATGCGGCATCTCAACCACTCCGTTGAAGAATACGTCAAGCGTAACCGTAATCCCCTTCTTCACGATACCACCAGCTTCAAGCGCCGCTTCGTACAATGCTTGAGTAACATCCATATCAGCAACTGCCGGGAAACCGTCCGGTACGAGCTGACGAGTAAGGCCATCCGTGCGAATTGCGGCCGTACTGACGATCAAGCTTCCAGCTGGATGATCAGCAGAATAAGAGCCCGCCGTCCCTACACGGATCAGCGTCTTCACGCCACCACGAATGAGCTCCTCGAAGCACACCGCTGCACCAGGTGAGCCTACACCATGACTGACAACGGCAAGCTTAGCTCCGTTAAATTCCCCAACAAAGGTACGGTATTCACGACTGAACGCCAGCTCACGGGCATTAGTCAGCTTTTCAGCAATTTTCGCCGCACGGCCTGGATCTCCGCAAACGATAGCGTAAGCTGGCAGATCCACAGAATGTACTTGCAGAATTGGCAATAACATCGATTAATCAAACTCCTTATGTACCCATTCGTCTTCAGGAATAGGCAGGTCTTCACCAGAGAAACGCTGCTCCTTGAATGGGTCTGCATAGTTATGGAAGCCGTTGCGTTCCCAGAAACCGGGACGGTCCTCCTTCATAAATTCAATACCGCGAATCCACTTGGCGCTCTTCCAGAAGAATAGATGAGGCACGAGCAGACGCAAAGGCCATCCATGCTTCGCGTTAAGCGGCTCACCATCGAAGCTATGTGCCAGAAGGATATTGTCTCGCATGAGATCTTCAAGCGGAACATTCGTATCGTAATCCTGATCAGCATGAATCATCACATATTTGGCCTCAGGCTTAACCTTAAGATGTGAGAGCAGCTCTGTGAAGCGGATTCCCTCCCACTCTGTGTCCAGCTTCGACCAGCGTGTGACGCAATGAATATCATTCATTTGCTTCGTTTGCGGCAGGGCCATTAAATCATCATAGGAGAATACTTGCTCCTCTTCCACTTCGCCAAATACACGAAGAGTCCATGTGCTCATATCATACTCCGGCACATCCCCTTCATGTAGAATAGGGAAACGCTCCGTAATGGTCTGGCCTGGCGGCAGGCGATGCGCCAGCTCTGGTGATACTTCGACTTCCCGAAGCGGTGCTTTTTTTAAGCGTTCGGCTTTTTTGTTCATGTGATACCCTCCTAAAGGTTTTGTGTAACAAAACCACTTCGTAAGCATTATCCTAGGTTTTGTGTAACAAAACCACTTCGTAAGCATTATCCTAGGTTTTGTGTAACAAAACCACTTCGTAAGCATTATCCTAGGTTTTGTGCAACAAAACCACTTCGTAAGCATTATCCTAGGTTTTGTGTAACAAAACCACTTCGTAAGCATTATCCTAGGTTTTGTGCAACAAAACCACTTCGTAAGCATTATCCTAGGTTTTGTGTAACAAAACCACTTCGTAAGCATTATCCTAGGTTTTGTGTAACAAAACCACTTCGTAAGCATTAGCTTCTTCCAACTCCCTGTTAGCGGGAGCTTTCATTGGCTTTACGCGCTTCCTGCATATAGCTCCTGTCTTTGAAGAAGAACATAGCAACAATCGTCACGACATAAGGCAGCATCATCGTAAAATGAACCGGAATCGTGAAGCCCTGCAGCCTTGTGCTGAGTGCGTCCATGAATCCGAACAGCAGGCTGGAGCCAGCTACGCCAAGCGGATTGGATTGACCAAGCATCGTTGCTACCAGCGCGATAAATCCGCGGCCGGCGGTCATGCCTTCCGTGAACATCGTCACTTGACCAAGCGACAGCTGCGCGCCTGCCAGACCACACAAAACGCCGCACATTAGAATTGCGCCATATTGGATTCTCGTCACCTTGATACCAAGGCTTTTGGCTGCAGTCGGATTCTCCCCAGCTGCAAGCAGGCGGAAGCCCGATACCGTGCGGAACAAATAATATTGCAGAACGCCTACTAGCACTAATGACAAATAGACGAGCGGAGAATGGCCGGATATAACATCTCCAACCCACGGAATATCCTTAATCAGAGGAATATCCCATTTCGGAAGCCCAACCATATCTTTATCATAATAAGCCCCTTTTACATCAAAAATCGCCCGCAGTGAGAAAGTCGTAAGCCCAATCGCAAGAAAATTAAGCGATATACCGACAACGATAACGTTCGCCTTCAGATTTATACTCATATAGGCTAACAGAAGTGAGAATGCCATTACACAAAGAATAGCAAATAATACAGCAAGCCATACATTGCCTGTTAGATGATTGCCAACAATCGCAGAGAAAGCGCCAATAAGAATAAGACCTTCAAGTCCAACGTTGAACAATCCGACACGGGAGCATAGAGCCCCGCCTAGTGCGGCCAACAGAATTGGTGTAACCATACGGAGCGTAGAAGCAAACAGGGACACATCAAACAGTTGTTCCATTAGAAGCCCCCGCTTTCTTCTTTTTAATGAATGAATAGGTGAACTTAGCTGAAATGAACAAGATGAGCACGGCCTGAATGATGCTTGCTACCTCAAGCGGAACCTCCGTGTTCCGTTCAACTCCCATTCCCCCTGTCTGCAGCGCAGCAATGACAATAGCTGCTAACGCTGTACCCAGTGGGTTCGAGCCAGCCAGAAGTGTTGCCATTATCCCTGACCAAGCATAGCCTGGAGAGGTTAATGCACCATCGAGATAACGATACTGCGTGCCAAGAACCTCTCCCGCACCCGCAAGGCCAGCTAAGCCGCCACTCGCAAACATGCTGTACAACATAAGCCGGCCGCGCTTAACACCGCCGTACCCTGCGAATAGAGGATTGCCCCCTAGCATCCGAATCTCATAGCCGCTCACGGTATGCTTCATGAACAGCGCAAGAAGTATCGCTCCTAACGCAGCAATGATGAACCCCGCATGCAGACTCATTCCTGTGAATAGCTTAGGCAGCATAGCACTCTTGTCGATCATGACAGTCTGTGCCATTGCCGCAGAGCCGGTACGGTCCATTAGTGGGTACGATACGATATATCCAGCGAACAATGTAGCAATATAATTAAGAAGTAAGGTCGTAATAAGCAAGTTCATTCTGAATCGCGAATCCAACCAACCGGCAAAAGCCGACCAAATGCCGCCTGTAACAATACCAGCCAGTATTGCCGCAACAAGCTTAAGCCATCCCGGACCTGGCAGATAAATAGCCGTTAATGCCGCACTAAGTGCGCCTAGAACCATCTGGCCCTCGGAGCCCATGTTGAAAAATCCTGCACGGAACGCAAGCGCTACACCTAACCCGATTAGAATAATGGGAGTAGCCCTGCTGAGCGTATTCGTGAAGAAGTACGAGCTGCCGAACGCTCCCTTCCACATTTCCCCATAGGTTTCTAATACGGAGCCACCTACGATAGCAATGGCAATAGCACCAACAGCGAGCCCCACAATAATAGCGAGGAGCGGCTGAAGCAGCGCACGTCCTGTTTCTTTTAGCTTATCCAACCGACTTCCCTCCCGCCATCAATAGACTTATTTCCTCTTCCGTCGCCGTCTCAGACTGAAGCTCTCCCACTATGCGCCCTTCGAACATAACGACAATTCGATCAGACAGCTTTAATATCTCAGTAAGCTCAGAGGAGACGAGCAGTATAGCTCCACCCTCAGCTCTTTTTTTCAACAGCTCGCCGTGAATGATCTCCATAGCCCCTACATCGACACCACGTGTCGGCTCAGCTGCAAGAAGAAATGGCGTGTTCTGAGCCATCTCACGGGCAACGATCAGCTTCTGCAGATTGCCCCCCGATAAATTCTGTGCTTTCGTATGAATAGAGCCCGTCTTAATGCCATACTGCGTTACCCATCCACTCACAAGCTTCTGGATCGCACTACTTCGCAGTACACCGAAGCGCTGGTGCTTACGGGCGTGACCCATTAAGCCATTATCAGCAACAGTAGCCCCTTTGGCGACGCCCCATTGGTAGCGGTCCTCCGGAATATGAGCAAGCCCACGCTCTCGGATGTCGCGAACAGACACTCCCGTCATATCTGCACCAAGCAGCCTCACCTTGCCTTCATCCGGCTGCAATAAGCCAGAGATCGCTTGTAGAAGCTCAGACTGTCCATTGCCCGAAATCCCAGCAACTCCAACAATCTCACCTTCTTTTACATGAAGGTTTATAGAGTCAAGCAGCGGTTTGACCTTCCCGCCACGTATAGTCAAATCCTGAACCTCCAGTACAGAAGCTCCTGGATTAGGTGCATGTCTCTTCATATCCACTAGCTCCCGGCCAACCATTAGTCGCGACAGCTCTTCTACATTCGTATCCGAGGCAGCGACCGTACCTGTTACCCGGCCATCTCGAAGCACCGTAATTCGATCAGCTACATCTATAATCTCTTGCAGCTTATGACTAATTAGAATAAAGCTTTTGCCTTGCTTAGCCAGAGCTTTTATCGCTATCAGCAGCTCATTAACCTCCAGCGGAGTAAGAACAGCTGTAGGCTCATCCAGAATAATAACCTCTGCGCCTTGATGCAGCACCTTCAATATCTCAACTCGCTGCTGCATACCAAGAGAAATCTCCTCAACCTTGCGCCAAGGATCGACCGGCATCCCGTATTTGCGGGCCAGCTCTTGCGTCTGGGCTGCCGCCTCTTTGCGATTGAAGCCAATCGCCTTGCTAGGCTCCCGACCAATTACGATATTCTCAGCTACTGTAAAAGACGGAAACAGCATGAAGTGCTGATGCACCATGCCGATTTTACTCCGAATCGCATCTGATGGACTTGAGAAGGACACCTCGTTGCCACGCATGATAATAGAGCCGGAGGTTGGACTTTCCATCCCGTATAGAATACGCATCAAGGTCGTTTTGCCGGCTCCATTCTCGCCGACAAGCGCATGAATTTCTCCTGCGCGAAGTGTGAAATCCACATCACGGTTAGCCGTTACAGCACCGTATGATTTCGTTATTTTATCCATTTGCAGCAGCATGCGGCCGCTCCTCTCTTATAAGCCTGCAACAAGGAAACCGGCTGCTAGTGGCAGCCGGTGCTTTTTTTACTGTTGAGCCTAAGGTGTTTGTACTACGATTTTACCTGAAATGATATCTTCAGCGATCGTTTTTACTTGATCAACAGCTTCTTGACCTACGAACGGGCTAAGTGCTGATTTGCTCTCTGTCGTTACGAAAGTCAGGCCTACTCCGTTTTCTTTCAGACCGTAATCAACAGATGAGAATTCAAATGTGTCTGATGCAAAAGCTTTAACTGTTTCATAAGCTGCAGCGTCTGTCCCTTTCAATTGGGACAATACGATGTGCTCGGGATCAAGCTCTGTACGGTCGATATCTTGACCAGAAGCATACAAGCCTTTTTCCTTCGCTGCTTCGAATACGCCAAGATCCCCTACTGCAGACATACCAGCTACGAAGTCAGCACCTTGAGAATATTGCAAGAGCGCAAGCTCTTTACCTTTTGCCGAATCCGAGAAGTTACCCACATAGTTGATCAGGAATTTCGCATCAGGGTTCGTCTGCTTAAGACCTTGCTCGAAGCCTGAAGTATATTTTTTCAGAAGCGGTGTATCCATAGCGACAACCGCTCCTACCGTATTTGTTTTGGTCGACAAGCCCGCTGCTGCACCAAGCAGGTAAGCTGCTTCTTGCTCACGGAATTGAACGCTGCGAACATTAGGTTGGTCAACGACTGTATCGATAATCGCGAACGGCTTGTCCGGGTTTTCAACTGCTACTTTATTGAGAGCATCTTCCGCTTGGAAGGTTGCTGTAATAATCAGATCATAGTTTTCTGCAACTGCTGCACGAAGATTCTGCTCGAAGCCAGCAGGGTCAGTCGATTCAATTGTTTTTACTTCAACATTAAATTCTTCTCCTGCTCTCTTGAAGCCTTCATCCATAGAAACGAAGAATGGGTTAACACCAATTTTTTCAGGTAGTACGAGTGCGATACGTTTTTGCTTTTCTTCAGCATTGGTATTGCCTGCTGCTCCATTGTTAGCTGTATTGCTGCCACTATTGTTTGAGCCGCATGCTGCTAGCATGGCTACGATTACAAACAGTGTTAGTGCTAAAGTAACTGTTTTTTTCATCTGTACGTTTCTCCCCTTAGATCATAAATAGTGTAATTTCCTTCATTCCCATCTAATCCTAGTTCTTTTATCGGGATTTGTCAATCCATTAATTACGACAAATTACTTGTTTATTCTACATCATTTTACACGGTAATGGTTATTAAATCCGCTATGGACACGAATTTGTAACAATGGGAGCCCTTCCATTGCCAATTAGGCATTAACCTAGTCCAAGCCTACGACATTGCTGGAGCCTGTTAACCTCTTGAACAGGCTCCTTCCTACTCAATAGGGCATACTTCCTATTCTTATTATGTCGTCATCGATCTACATTATAAATAAAAACCTGATCTTCCGCCTAAAGGCTGATCAGGTTTCGCTTATTCCTTCTCTAAATTCTCGGCCATTCTATTGAACAATAGAATCATTTGATCCATCTGATCCATCTCGAAGCCTTCAAATAATTTGAGCATAATCCGCTCACGCGTTTCAAGTATTTGCCCGACCAGCTTTCTCCCATCATCCGTAATGGTGAGGAGTACGATTCTGCGATCCATATTACTCCGGGAACGGTCAATGTAACCGAGCTGAATGAGACGATCTGCAATCCCGGTGACAGCTCCGCTCGTAATACGCAGCATTTCAGCCATAACCGATGCCTTCTGCGGTCCTGATTCAGCAAGGATAATGATCATTTTCCCTTCCGTCATCCCGAGACCATGCACATTAAACCGATTATATTCTGCATTAATTAATCTGCGCAGCACACGGAACGCTTCGTCCATTTCACGCATTTTAATCATTTTCTCTTCAACAAGCTGATCCATCCGTTCACCCTCGCACGTTTATGCCATTTGCATATACTATAACTTGTTTTGAACGTTCAGCCAAGCCACAGCCCATCCTGAAGGCGGCCGATTCCCGTTCACTCCTAACAGCATAGGCTGTAATACCTTACATTCTCAGAAAAGAAAGTGCCCGTTTTCCCAGCAGCGCTTCCCTTACAGCCTCCCATACAAGCCTTAGCACCTGCTGTAGTGGCCATGCAGCAGTAGATGCAGCAGATACGGCAATACCATACTTATGTGTTTTGGAAGCACCCGCTACAACCTTATGATCACCGAAGGCTTCGGGAATTTGATCAAGCTTCTCCTTCACGGCATCCAAGTGAAAGCTAGTCAGCTTGTCGGAGAACACATAAAAGGTACCCCAATGCGTCATTTCCTCCCAAGAGCCTGGGACTTTCAGCTGTTGCACACCAGGCTCGACCCGCTGCCGCTGCGCGAACACGAGCTCATCCTCATAATACACATTCAATGAATTATGGAAGCTTCGATACTGGAATACTTCATCACGGAGCGTCCGGCCAGGGCACACAACATCCGCCTGCATCCATATCGCCCCCGGCTTCAGATGAACAAGAGTCTCGTTATGGAACGACGCAGCCTTATATAGCATCATCGGCTCCGGCATATGCTCGATAATGGCATTAGATTGAAGTGTGAAGTGTTGGCGCATGGAGGAGATGCCTTCAGTTAAGCAAGGATGAACCTTCATATAAGATTGATTCGTTATGTAGGCATGAGCTTCGTTGCCTGCAGACCATTCCAGCTCGTAGCGATCCCCCTCAAGCAGCCCAGGAGATACATCCATTACAATAATGCCTAGCTGCTGCTCCAATGGGAAGGACTTCGCGATTTTGATGGGGGCGGTATGATATTTGTCAGTCAGCACGGTACCGTATCCCTTATTCTCAAAAGAAGCACGCAGAACGGAGGTCCGTACCGCGCGCTCACTTACGCTATTGGAAAGCATGTGTTAATGCTTATGCGGAGCTGCGCCCAGCTGGATTACATGGGAGTGCTCGTCTCCTCGTGCATGTGCAAGCTCGTGCTCCAGCCAGCCCACGATTTCGTCTACGCCATCGCCACCGAACATATTGGAGAATACGAAAGGACGGTCACCGCGCATCCGCTTCGAATCTTGTTCCATCACCTCAAGACTCGCTCCGACGAATGGCGCCAGATCAATCTTGTTAATGACGAGCAGATCGGAGCGCATGATGCCCGGTCCACCCTTACGAGGAATTTTCTCACCTTGTGCCACATCAATAATGTAGATGAACAGATCTACAAGCTCTGGGCTGAATGCAGCTGCCAGATTGTCGCCGCCGCTCTCGATAAAGATGAGATCAAGCTTCTCGAAGCGCCCTTGCAGCTCTTCAATCGCTTCGAAGTTCATCGAGGCATCCTCGCGAATCGCCGTATGTGGACATCCGCCAGTCTCCACTCCGATAATTCTCTCCTCCGGCAGAACGCCTGTATTCACGAGAATACGTGCATCCTCTTTAGTGTAGATATCATTCGTGATGACGCCTAGGCTGTATTTGCCGCTCAGCTCCCTGGAAAGGCGCTCCACAAGAGCTGTTTTCCCTGAGCCTACAGGTCCACCAATCCCTACGCGAATCGGACGAGAATTATCGAAATTCGGTTTATTCCATTCCTGATGAGTATGTCCTTGACCTTGGCACATGAGTCATTCCTCCATTATTTTCTGATTATTGTTTATAGATAATTGCCTTTCCTCAGGACATGAATAGTCTGGAATACAGCCGTTCATGTCTAATCATGGCAAGCTCCGCCATCGGCATATTCGAGTAAGCTTCCTCCGGCTCCATACCAACAGCGATATCGCCCGCTTCTCCGATAACAACGGACAGCCTGGCAATTAATGATTGCCCCTCTGTCTGTCCCATTGACATAAGTCTAAGTGCGCTATTAATACAGGTCACTACGCAGGTATACAGATAGCCTTGGATAGCCTGCTCCTGAGAGACACCGAGTCCGCAGCATACAAATCCGTGAACAAGAGGATGTGTAGCCGAGCATTGACCGCTTCGCATCGCTTCCGTGAGCGGGGCAAGGTCAAGCTGTGGATGAATGGATGATGCAAGCTGCAGTAGTCTCCTGCCCATTTTCTCCATCCCAATCCTTGTCTCTGAAGCCACACGCTGCGTATGGACAAGACGTTCTACCTGCCATAGCCGCTCCCAGTCTTGCCTCGGCGCATCCCGATAGACAGCCTTGATGACCATAGCATCTGCTGTCGCCCAGCTCTGGAGCATCATCGTGGAGGCATACACGTACAATTGCTGCGTTGTATTCATGCGACCCTCCTGTACCAATGTCTCTAATCCGAAGGAATGCGAGAAGCCACCGATAGGCAGTGCAGAATCGAGCAGCTGCTGCATCGCAAGCCAAGGTAATGGTTGTGTCATGGCTTAAGAATCCTCTCTAGAACATGAAATACCGCTGAGCCATTGGCAAGACTTCAGCTGGCTCACAGGTAACATGCTCACCGTCTACGGTTACTTTATAGGTTTCTGGGTCTACCTCAAGCTTCGGAGTGGCATCATTATGGATCATGTCCTTCTTCGTTATAGAACGACAGCCGCGTACGGGCTCAATCCGTTTCTGCAGACCAAGCTCCTGTGCAATACCGCGATCATACGCTGTCTGCGACACGAACGTGATACAGCTCTGGAAGACTGATTTGCCGAACGCGGCGAACATCGGACGGCCGAATACGGGCTGAGGTGTTGGGATAGAGGCATTCGGATCACCCATTTGCGCGAACGCAATGCTGCCGCCCTTCAGCACAAGATCAGGCTTAACCCCGAAGAACATCGGGCTCCATACAACAAGATCAGCGAATTTGCCAGGCTCAATGGAGCCTACAAGATGAGACACGCCATGCGTTATCGCTGGATTGATTGTGTATTTGGCAATATATCGTTTAATCCGGAAATTATCGCTGCTCTCACCATCAGGGGCGAGCGGCCCGCGCTGCTGTTTCATTTTGTCGGCAGTCTGCCAGGTACGGATAATAACCTCTCCCACACGACCCATCGCCTGGGAGTCTGAGCTGATCATGCTGAATACACCCATATCATGCAGGATATCCTCTGCCGCAATCGTCTCCGGACGAATTCTGGAATCCGCAAAAGCGACATCCTCAGGAATTCGACTGTCCAGATGATGGCAGACCATCAGCATGTCCAGATGCTCCTCGATCGTATTGATTGTGAACGGGCGAGTAGGATTCGTCGAAGAAGGAAGGACATATTGCTCCCCTGCTGCAATAATGATATCCGGCGCATGGCCGCCGCCAGCGCCTTCTGTATGATAGGTATGTATCGTTCTGCCGCCAATTGCCGCAAGCGTATCTTCAATAAAGCCTGCCTCATTCAACGTATCGGTATGAATCGCAACTTGGATGTCATATTGATCAGCTGCCTGCAAGCAAGCATCAATCGCTGCGGGTGTCGTACCCCAATCCTCATGAAGCTTAAGCCCGATCACACCAGCTTCAATCTGCTCTACTAGAGGCGCGAGGAAGGAGGCATTGCCTTTGCCAGTAAACCCAATATTCATTGGAAAATGCTCAGCCGCCTCCAGCATCCGGCGCATATGCCAAGCACCTGGTGTAACTGTTGTCGCATTCGTGCCTGTAGCCGGCCCAGTACCGCCTCCGATCATCGTCGTTACTCCTGATGAGAGAGCGGTCTCAATCTGCTGCGGGCAGATAAAATGAATATGGGAATCAATGCCGCCTGCCGTTACAATCTTCCCTTCACCAGCGATAACCTCTGTACTTGCCCCCACGATCATATTCGGTGATACACCATCCATAATGTCCGGGTTGCCCGCCTTGCCTATCCCTATGATTAAACCGTCTTTGATACCAATATCAGCTTTAACAATACCCCAATGATCGATAACAACGGCATTTGTAATGAGCGTATCGAGAACACCTTCATCTCGAACCGCACCGCTGGACTGACCCATTCCATCCCTGATGACCTTGCCTCCACCGAACTTGCATTCATCGCCATAGACGGTGTAATCCTTCTCGATCTCTGCCCACAGCCCCGTATCAGCGAGTCGGACTGCATCGCCGGTAGTTGGTCCGAACATCGCAGCATAGCTCTTCCTATCCATGGTAGCCATTATTCAACTCCTTCCCAAGCCGCGAGCCTAGCCCGCACCTCGTCTGGCATCGCACCTGCCTCTGCATACCCCTGTGACAAGCCATTCAGTCCATAGGACAGCTTCGAGCCTCCTAGCTCTACTAATGTAACTGGCTTTTCCTCGCCAGGCTCGAATCTAACCGCCGTTCCAGCCGGAATGTGCAGACGCATGCCATAGGCAGCCTCTCGATCGAACTTCAAAGCGCGGTTTACTTCAAAAAAATGAAAGTGAGAGCCGACCTGAACAGGTCGATCTCCTGTATTAACCACTATGCAATCTATCGTCTTTCTTCCGGCGTTCAGAACTATTGAGCCTTCTGCCGTCCGGTATTCTCCTGGAATCATTAGCGCAGCTACCTCCTTAGGCCTGTTTTCACCTTAACCAGTGATCGGATGATGAATCGTTACGAGCTTAGTACCGTCCGGGAAGGTTGCTTCAACCTGCACCTCGTGAATCATTTCCGGAATGCCTACCATGACCTGGTCGCGCTTCAGAATGTGTGTTCCATATTCCATTAATTCGGCTACTGTCTGTCCGTCACGTGCCCCCTCCATAATCTCAGAGGTAATTAAGGCAACACTCTCAGGATAGTTCAGCTTCACGCCTCGATTCAGGCGTCTTCTAGCAAGGTCTGCTGCTATCGTTATGAGCAGCTTCTCTTTTTCGCGTTCCGTTAACTGCATCGATGAACCTCCTTACTGGCCCAATTTCCTAAACTTATCCATTCTATTATAATCGCAAAAAAAACGTTAGTAAATGAGTAGTGTCAGAATATCTGACACTAGCTATTCTCTTATCCTTGCAGTATCGCTAATATGAAGCAATTAACCCAATTAAAGGGCAAGAATAACACATCGCTTGAATGAACGACGTCAGCATTGCTATTAAATGCAAGATACAGCCGCCATCTTTTATGGTAGAAAAGTAACAATAATTTGTATGCCACGCTGGAGACAGCTATTCTCCTTGTGTCTACAGCATTGCTCATCTCTCGACATGCTTCCGCTGGTTTCATCTTATCTAGTCAACGCTTGTCTGTTGTGATAAACTAAAAGGTATCGACATTTACTTAGGAGGTACTTACATGGCAGCAAAAAAAATGCGTTCAGACATGATAAAAAAAGGATTTGACCGTGCTCCTCACCGTAGTCTTCTAAGAGCGGCAGGCGTTAAGGAAGAAGATTTTGACAAGCCATTCATTGCGGTTTGCAATTCCTATATCGACATTGTACCTGGTCATATTCATCTTCAAGAATTCGGTAAGCTTGTTAAAGAAGCGATTAGAGAAGCAGGCGGCGTACCTTTCGAGTTCAACACCATCGGCGTTGATGATGGTATTGCAATGGGTCACATCGGCATGCGCTATTCACTTGCGAGCCGTGAGATTATTGCGGATTCAGTAGAAACAGTCGTTAATGCGCACTGGTTCGACGGTATGGTCTGCATTCCTAACTGTGACAAAATCACACCGGGAATGATGATGGGCGCACTCCGCGTCAACATCCCAACTATTATGGTCAGCGGCGGCCCAATGAAAGCCGGACGTACTAGCGACGGTCGTGCGATCTCCCTAACTTCGGTATTCGAAGGCGTTGGCGCTCATATGGCTGGCAAGATCGATGACAAAACCTTGCTTGAATTAGAGCAATACGGTTGTCCAACCTGCGGCTCATGCTCGGGTATGTTCACAGCGAACTCCATGAACTGTCTGGCTGAAGGTCTTGGACTTGCTCTTCCAGGCAACGGTACAATTCTTGCTGTTGCTCCTGAGCGCAGAGAATTCGTTAAGCAATCTGCACGTCAATTGATGACACTGATCGAGAAGGACATCCGTCCTCGCGATATCGTAACAATTGAAGCTATTGACAATGCATTCGCACTGGACATGGCACTTGGCGGTTCGACGAATACGGTTCTTCATACACTTGCTCTGGCTCATGAAGCTGGCATCGAGTATCCGATCTCCCGTATTAACGAAGTAGCTAACCGCGTACCTCACTTAGCCAAAATCGCACCAGCTTCCGATTATCATATCGAAGATGTGCATGAAGCAGGCGGCGTTAGCGCAGTATTGAATGAGCTGTTCAAAAAAGAAGGCGCTCTGCACGGCGATGTAATGACCGTTACAGGCAATACGCTTCGTGAGAACGTGCTTGGCCACGAAATTAAAAATAAAGATGTTCTACGTCCTTTGGCGGATGCACATAGCGAACGCGGCGGCCTAGCTGTCTTGTTCGGTAACATCGCACCTGAAGGCGCCATTATCAAAGTAGGTGCAGTCGACAAATCGGTCGGCGGCTATCATAAAGGTCCTGCGATCTGCTTCGATTCACAAGATGAAGCACTTGCTGGCATTGCCAACGGCAAAGTTGTTGAAGGCCATGTCGTTGTTATCCGCTACGAAGGACCTAAAGGCGGACCTGGTATGCCAGAGATGCTTGCTCCGACATCCCAAATCGTCGGTATGGGCCTTGGCGCCAAAGTCGGTCTCATCACAGACGGCCGTTTCTCCGGCGCATCCCGCGGTATCAGTATCGGCCACGTATCTCCGGAAGCAGCTGAAGGCGGTCCAATCGCTTTCATCGAAGATGGCGATATCGTCGAGCTGGATATGAACAACCGTACGATGAACGTTCTCGTCAGCGATGAGGAATTGGCGAAGCGCCGCGCAGCATGGCCTGGCTTCGAACTGAAGATCAAAAGAGGCTATCTTGCACGCTACGCCCACCTGGTTACGAACGCCAGCACAGGCGGCGTAATGAAAATGTAATGGATTGAATCGAAAAGGGAGTTCCACAGTGCAGCACAGCTGCCTGAAGGAGCTCCCTTTTTTTGTAACGACACGTCAATGCCAGCCTACAAGAAGAAAAACCTTCTTCACGCCCAAGTGGTTTGGTACAAGGCGATAAAGAAGGTATTTTACAATATATTAGCTTAAATAACCGATGTATTGCTCCCTGCGTGAGCAGCATCCTCAGCAGCCGCTTGAATAGATCGTTCAACCGCATCTGATAGCCGTATAGCACTATCCTGTACGAAGGAAGAGCTCCTCGTTGTTGCATAAGACATCATCCGATTAATCGGCATCAGCAGCATATGCGGGTCAATCGTGCTTCTTCTCTGCTTACTTCTAGCATTACGCTGCTTCTTAGTCAGCACTCTCATCAATACACGCAAATAAATGCGGGTTGAACGAGCGAATAAGCCGTCCGGCAGCCGGAACACTTGGAAGCCAAGTCGGTCTGCACCTCGATGAATCATAGTCACTCCATATACGACACGCACATTATTCGCATCGGGATCAACAGCTAATTGATCTGCCAGTATAGGCAGCGCCATCTCCACTTCCCTTAGCATTTTGATACCAGTAGCTACAGGTGAGCTAGACTCGGCAGCAATCGTCGACAGCTTCTTGTTGTCAAAATGCAGCTCGACGATCTTATCGCCCTTCTCCAGCCTCTCCGCATTCGACAGCTCAACAGGCTGCCCTGTATATTTGATAATTCGGTAATGGAATGC
The DNA here is from genome assembly GCF_059686975.1 of Paenibacillus xinjiangensis. Classification (NCBI taxonomy): domain Bacteria; kingdom Bacillati; phylum Bacillota; class Bacilli; order Caryophanales; family Paenibacillaceae; genus Paenibacillus; species Paenibacillus xinjiangensis. The sequence goes on from NZ_JCAALS010000005.1 coordinate 21,570, forward strand.
AGGGTCATTAGAGCCCACCTTCTTCAGGCGGAACACCAGATGGAACAGTCGCTCGTAAGAGAGCCACAACGCTATAATGGATTTTTTCCATACCGACTGCTTATTCCCTTTAGCCGCTTCCGTCTGCTTAATCATGTCATCAATACCAACGAATGTATAGCCACGCTTCGTTCCCTCCTTGAGGTACGCCTCGAGCGCAATTAACATATTAGCTGGTGCGCCAGCATCTGCCCCAGGTGTTGTACCGCAGTCATGCAGCAGAATAACCTCGCCAGGCCGAAGCTTCTTCATCAATCTTTTCGTCAATCGCTGAGCGCCCAGCTTCACATTCCAATCGCCGAACATTCCTGACCAGAGCACGATCTGATAATGACCGATATTGGCAAAATCGAAGAAATTAACAATTCCCCATGGCGGACGATAATAAATGGAACGTTTGCCAGTTGCATCACGTATAACGTCGCAGGTACGAGCAATCTGCTTCCTCACCGTCTTCGGACGCATGAGCCAATTGGACTTATGAACATAATTATGAATACCGATAATATGGCCTTCTTCATGCATTCGGCGAAGTAATTCAGGCTGTCCTTCAGCATGTGAACCTACAACGAAAAAGGTTGCTTTCGCATTGTAACGTGCGAGCAGATCTAGCAGCTGTGGCGTATAGACAGGATCGGGTCCATCATCGAATGTAAGTGATATCTCGCGCTCCACTTGGCCTCTTTTGAATACTCGGAAGCCGAACGTTCGACTGACAAATGCAGGGAGAAAGGCGTAGAATGACAAGAAGTAAAGTGCCCATAGCAGCAAATTCTCCATTAGTTTTCCCCACCGTTTTATAAAATTTTAGTTACATATGCAGTATGGCATTGAACGCAACAATACCTTTAATTGTACCATAATAGATTTAAAAATAGGTATCCATTTAAAAATTATAGTACAATCAATATCGTAATATGAATATTTATCCAAAAAGGGGATTCGATTATGCTGCCATTCTACAAGAAATATTGGCGAACTGCATTTGACATTGCACTGATCGCGTTAACGGTTTACTTAACTATGCTTCTGTTCAGTTATTTATACCGGATTGCAACACCCATCTTTTTCTCTTTCGTCATCTACTTATGCATTGAGCCGCTAGCTCGGCGCTTGAATAAGCTGGGCCTTAAGAAATCGATTGCTTCTGGCATATCCGTTCTGCTGTTCTCCCTTGTGATCGTTGGCGCATTCTCCGGGTTAGGCTTCATATTGACCACCCAGGGAACCGAATTCTTCAATGACAAGCTGCCTGAGTATCAGCAAATATTGAAGGATCAGGTATTGAATAACTCCAGTGAGCTGCAGAGCAGGCTCGACACTCTCCCGCCTGACTGGGTTGCCAAAATTACAGAATACATCAATGGTGCTACTGAGTATCTACCGAAAATTGCGAACATTGTATTCACAGCGGCACTGGGATACGCATCGTCCTTCTCCAGCTTCCTCTTTAATTTCGGAGTTGGCATTATTTTAGCTTATTTCTTAAGCATCGAGATTGTGGTATGGAAAAAAACGGCTAACGACAAAACGCCGAACACGTTCAAGAAAGCCTTTTTCTTCCTTAGAGAGAATGTGTTCAAAGGAATTGCCGGCTACTTGAAGGCACAGGGCAAAATGATCAGCATTACGTTCATCGTTATATTCATTTCCTTACTTCTTCTTGGAGTCAACAACGCCTTCATCATCTCACTGATCTGTGCCATACTCGATGTTCTGCCGCTTCTTGGCGTGGGTACCTTCTTCGTTCCATGGATCATTTATCTATTCATCGTAGGACAAACATCGCTTGCGATATGGCTGTCTGTCTTGTTCCTTGTCGTTATTCTGACGCGTCAAATTCTGGAGCCCAAAATTACGGGTGATACACTGGGCGTGTCCGCGTTCACAATGCTGGCATTCATGATTATTTCACTGAAATTATTCGGCATATCGGGCGTCATTCTATCGCCAATTCTGATTATCCTCCTCAAAGCTTTGTACGATCAGGGCTTCTTCCACCGCTGGATTAGAACCCCGCAAGGGGAATTCGATACCCCTGCGGCGGAAGCAGACAAGCCCGTCCTCTAATTGGACGCAAGGATATCCATAACACCGCGGAATAGCTTGGTCGCCTGGTTCGATGAACCAGGCGATCTGTATTTCGAGAGCACAGCAACAGCGTAGCGCGGCGTCTTGGCTGGGCCGTAGCCCGTGAACCATTGGTGAACGAGCGGCGTTCCGGCCCGCATCACTTCGGCAGTGCCGGATTTGCCGGCCACTGCCCACAGCCCTTGGCGGATCGATCGACCAGTGCCATGGTCGACGACCGCCTCCATGCCGCGCAGCAGCGCGCGGGCAGTGGCCGCATGTATGCGGCCGCCATTGCTAGACGCTCGCTTCGCGTCCAGCTTCACCATCCGCTGGCCGTTGGCGTAGCGGATTTCACTAACGAGGCGCGGCTCCATTACGCGCCCTCCATTCACTAGCGTGACGACTAAGTTCGCCGCCTGCAGCGGCGTCATGAGCACGTCCCGCTGACCGATCCCGCTCTGGGCAAGTATGCCCCCATCCACATCCTTGAATGAATCGGCCTTCTCGCCTAATTCTGGCAAAGGTGCGAACACCTGGCCGGCTTCTTCCTCGCCTAACAGGCGCAGCTGACCATTGAATGGTCCGAATGCCTTCGTTGAATGCCATCCGATTCTCCTGCCGACACCTAACGCTTGTGCTGTTCGATGCAGTTGCAGCGGACTTAAGCGCTCAGCAATTGTTGCGAAGGCAACGTTGCAGGATTGAGCAAGCCCTTCTCGCAGCGTCAGTGTCCCATGTCCGCCCTCTTTCCAGCAGGACAAGCCGTATTTGCCATATTCACCATTGCAGGTAATGGTCTCCTGCTCATTGGCAGCATGCGCCTCCAGCGCAGCCGCTTCGGTTACAAGCTTGAATATGGAGCCTGGGGCTACTGCCTTAAGGGCATGATTCGCCCAGCCTTCGCCTTCCTCTTCCTGCAAATTAAGGGGATTCATCATCGGCCTTGATACCATGGCCACGATATCTCCATTGTGAATATCAAGGACAACGATGGCGCCTTCCTTCAATCCCTGCTCATCCGCATAAGCTTCTATGCGATTCTGGACGATTAGATCCAGCGTAGTCTTAACCTGCAGTGGATAGTAGGGGTCTCTTGGCATAGTCATACGCAGGGAGAGCCCCTGCATCGGCTTCCGCGCTCCATCGGTGAAATAGGATACGGAGGTTGCTCCAACGCCTCTTAGTAGCTTATCAAGCGATTTCTCTACACCTGAGCCTCCAACCTGATCTGTCAGCTTCCGAGTGCCATTAGCTATATCCTCGGCATGCTGCAGCAGGAGCCACTCCGGATGCTGACTCGTGTATCCGATAACCTGCTTCGCTTGAAATCCTTTTATATATCGATTGCGATATGGCAATACTCTTGCGCCGTTCAATCTCAGCTTCTCAAGCTTCTGCAATTGCCCAGCCGTCAGCCTGTAGGGAAGCTTCTCCGCACCCTCACGCCAGAAGGTAGGCTCCCTAATTTCATCCCATTGCTGCATTAGCTGATCTTTTGTCACTCCGAGCAGCTTGGCAAGCTGCTCCATGTCTTCATCTGTGCCTCTCGCTCTGGCATTAACCGGGAACAACGCAAGTGTATCGTAGGTCTCACCAGTAATTGGCTGCTCATTCCGATCAACGAAATCTCCCCTGCCTGTATCAAGCACAAGATTTCTCTGCCGCTGGATAACAGACATCCGCTTCCAGCCGCCTCTGGAAGCAGCCGTTGATGTCGATAAGGAGCTTGGTGCTGAGCTCGGGATCAGTTGAAGCCAAGCTAACCGAATCATAAACAGCGACATTATACAAGTTAACAATACAGCGACGAGAACTGACCGACGATGCATCTCATCGCCCCCCTCTTTCTATATCTCTCCCTTCAGTATCGCCTTATTAAAAACCAAAAAAACGCCCATAGGAACAACTTCTAGTTCCAATGGGCGATTAGCTTTCATTCCTGTATTAATCAATCTTGAATTTCGACAATGACTGCTGAAGCTCGCGTGATACCGTATCCAGCTTCTCAGACAGGTTAACCAGACCATTGCTGATGCTAAGCTGCTCAGAGCTTAATGAAGCAACTTCCTCAGACGTTGCAGAGGATTCCTCTGCTACTGCGCTTACGTTGCTCATTGCATCCGAGAGTACAAGCTGCGATTGATCAAGCGTACTGATTGAGCCTGTTACAGAATCCAGCTTCTCAATGAATTGAACCATCTGACCTTGAACAGTCAAGAATATTTGATTCGCCTCTTTCACAGAGCCAATCTGCTCTTGGAATAATGGATACGCATCGGATAGAACATTCACGGTTTCTCCGATCTCATGCTGAATGGTCTGCGTAATTTGAGCAACGACATCAATCGATTGACGTGATTGATCGGCAAGCTTCCGGATCTCATCCGCTACTACCATGAAGCCTTTGCCGGCTGCACCAGCACGAGCAGCTTCAATCGTAGCATTCAAAGACAGAATATTCGTCTGCTTCGTTAGATTATTAAGCACCTCGAGAATTTTGACAATTGAGCCCGTGCTGTCCTTCAAGCTGTCAACCTTCTCAACCATCGAGCGTGTCATTTCCTCCGTCAAGCCGGTCTTCTGGATAAGTACGCCCATATAGGTCGTACCCTGAGCACTCGCTTTCTCTACTTCAACCGCAGATTGCACCATTTCCCCATTCGCCTGCAGGACTGCTTGCATCTGGCTATTAATACTGCTCGTCAAGTCGCTTCCACGCTCTGCTTCTACAGCAAGGCTCGAAGCGCCATTCGCGATCTCTTCTGTCGCTACTGAAATCTCCCTAGCCGAGATGGCGGTCTTCTTCGATGCATCAGTCAGCTCACTAGCTGTAGCCAGCACTTCCGTAGCGGAGTGAGTGGTCTGCTGTGCCAACGCTCTAATCTGAATCATCATTCTATCGAAGCTTTGGGCAAGCTGGCCAATCTCATCCTTGCGATTGTTCATACCAGAGCTGACCGTCAGATTGCCCAGCGCGCCTTCGTTCATCAGGTTTCTTAAATTCATCAATGGCATACCAATGGTGCGAATAATGAGAAGTCCGATAGCAAGTGCGATAAGCACCGCTACACCAGCTGTTATATAGGTCATGGTGCGAATAGCCTGCGCATCTTTGATCAATTCTTTGACCGGAATGGTGCCGACCAGCTTCCAATCCATCGTCTCGAATGTTTTGTATACAGCCAGCTGCTCGCTGCCGTCTGCCGTCGTCACTTTGCCTGAATTATTGTTCTCGGGCAGTGTAATCGATTGGGCCTGTCCAATCTGAGCATAATCGGGATTCGCAACATAATTATTATTACCATCAACGATCGTTAGAATGCTGCCTTCTCCTAGTGCGATATCCTGATATTTATCCTGCAAAGAGCTCACACTGATCTCGAACAGCAGCACATAGGACGCCTCATTCGTTGTGCTGTCAGAGAGCACTCGGCTAAGACCAATTGAAGGTGTACTGCGATCACCGCCGAAGCCCTTAGGCTGTGTTTCGATCCATAATGTTTTACCCTTCTGCTCTTGAACCTTGGTAAACCACTCACCCTCCTTCAGCATTTCCTCTGAGGCGGATGTTGCATTGCCCGTCGATACGAATTTCACCTTAGGGTTAAGTGGCAGCAGATATACACTAACGATCGAACTGTTGCCAAGTATATAGTTCTGAACCTTATCGCTTAACTCCCTTATTCCTGCAAAGCTTGAATAATCATCCGTACTTCCTGCGATATCACTAACGATGCGGTGGAATTCTTTATCAATCAATAATTGCATCGTCAAATCCTCATAGTTCTTGAACACAATATCCAAATTATTGGCGGATTGATTAATGGTCTGCAGACTTGCATCCGACACCTTACGTTCAACAATGGATTTGGTTTGAGAATAAGCCATAAGGCCTACTACGAGAACGCAAGCAATAATACAAATAAAAATGATTATAAGCAGCTTCGTTCCTACTGAATTAGTAGGATTGCCAAGCTTTGTAGACTTTAGCTGATCAATAGCTCCCTTAGACAATCTCCTTGCAAGCTGTAAACTTGGTTGCGCTTTCAATAGCTTCTGCTGTTTAGGTACTTTCTCTTTGTTGCTGCCTTCTTTTTTCAAGACAGACACCCGCCTTTTTAATAGTTTGCTGTTACCATGCTGAAGATGTAGAGAGGCATTCATTGCTAGAAAATTAGTTCTATAGACCCAAATCGTATGTATAACCTAGTCCTATTAAAGTATATCGGACGTTCCCTGTCAATTCATTATATGGAAATCAAAAAACACCTGATCGATGTGTAGAATATCAAAAAAAAGCTGCCCCTTGTCATCCATGATGAATGTGGGACAGCCCTCCTCTGTATGCCTGCCTCTTGCAGCAGAAGCCACTACTTTTTAATAATCCTTTTGCGCATCATGTCCATCGGACGAACAGGCTGGAGCGTACGGATCCGAATATGCTGCAACGGATGGCGCGCTGCGTCCAGCGGCTGACCTTTATCATCCGTAAGATGCTCCACGGTCTGCTTGAAGAACGTTCCGCCAGGACCAACGAATTCAATCTCTTGTCCAAGCTTAATATGGTTGCGCTGCTGTACTACAGCAATGCCGTTCTCCTCATCATACTCCAGTACAACGCCAGCGAAGTCATAGGGAGCCGACTTTTCCTCAGGCTCATAAATATGATCCTCAGCTCCTGGTGTATCTAGGAAAAAGCCCGTATTGAGCGGACGATTCGCCGCTTTATTAATTTCGTCGACCCATTCCCGCTTCAGCACAAAATGCTCCGGATCTTCGAAATAAGCGTCAATGGCCTGACGATATACATTCACAACTGTAGCCACATAATGGATGCTCTTCATCCGGCCTTCGATCTTGAAGCTGTCTACGCCAACCTCAATCAGCTCAGGTATATATTCAATCATACACAGATCCTTCGAGCCCATCGTGAATTGATCTTCATCACTGGGATACAGCGGCATATCATCAACGAATAAATCATATTTCCATCGGCAGGATTGGCAGCAGCCGCCGCGATTAGAGTCACGGTCTGTGAAATGATTGCTGAGCACACATCTACCTGAGAAAGAAGAGCACATCGCGCCGTGAATAAACGCCTCAATCTCAATATCCACATTCGCCTTAATCTCCGCAATCTCCTCGAAGCTCGTCTCGCGCCCGAGCACGACCCGAGGCAGCCCCTCTTCCTCCCAGAACTTCACCGCTTGCCAATTGAGCGTCGATTGCTGTGTGCTAAGATGAACCTCTAGCTTAGGCGCAACACGCTGCGCGGTTTCGATAATCGTAGGATCAGCTGCGATAATCGCGGCAATCCCTGCCTCCTCAAGCGATCTCAAATAACTCTCAAGTCCGCTGATATCCTCGTTGTGAGCATAGATATTCGTTGCTACGAACACCTTCGCTCCGTAACGGCTCGCGAATTCAACGCCTTCCTTCATTTCCTCAAAGCTGAAGTTGTCCGCGTTAGAGCGCAAGCCGTATTTTTGACCGCCAATATATACAGCATCTGCTCCGTAATGCACAGCGAACTTCAGCTTCTCTAGATTGCCTGCAGGGGCCAGCAGCTCCGGCCTGTCCAATCGATTTCTTTTTCCGTGGAAACGTGGTTTTGTCTTCTCAATAGTTGTCATGTTCGTTCCACCTCCTCTATTTCTCATTGAATCAGTACACTTGCTCTTTATAAAAAAAGCCGAAGCTCAGCTCCCGATTCGGGTCCTGCAGCTCACGTATCGGATCAAGCCATTTCTCTTGGAATTGGTAGTGATCCGGATCTGCGATATAAGCATCAATAGCCGTCCGATAAGCTCTTACAACCGTTTCATTGTAAGCAACAGATTTCAGCAGTCCTTCAATTTTAAGGCTATCTACTCCAATTTCCAGCAGCTCATGCAGGTTCTCCAGCATGCAAATATCATCTGAGCTCATAATATGAGTCCCATTGCTGTCCTGATAGATTGGATAACGTTCATCCTGCCGTTCAGCTTCCATGACGTAAAGTCCACGTTCATGGCTCGTATCGTCAAGACGATCCGGCTCCTCCTGATGCTCCATGTAGCTGTTAACCAAAGAACGCTTCGAATGATAAATGTTCGTGAGACCATGAACTTGAATCTGGAGCTCCATAGCCGTTGCACCCTTCGTCTCAATAACCTGCTCCATATTCAGCTCTCTAGCAAGAATGAATCGCTTCGCGCCTCTTCGACCCCAATACTCAGCTGTCGCATAGTTGGTGGATGTCATCTCCGCATTCCAATGCAGTGGCAGTGTTGGAGCAACCTCGCGAGCGACCATCAAGACAGCAGGATCACCGAACTCAATGCCATCAACAGCAGCCTCCGCCAGCCCTCGAATATAATCCGGCAGTGCTGCAACCACTTTATTGTCCATTAAATTATTGACGGATACATAAATCTTCACACCTCTCGGCGATGCAAGCTGCACCGCTTCCGCTATCCTAGCAAGGTCGAATTCACCTGGCAATCTCATGCCATAACGTGCCTCTCCAATGATAAAAGCATCTGCTCCTGCTTCCATAAGAAGCTTCAGCTCTTCAATGGATGAAGCCGTCGCCAGTAATTCCGGCTTATAGGTCATAATCTCATTTCCTCCTTACTGTGCCGTCTGTTTGCTCTTCTCGATGTTCTGCAAATGCTCTTGATAAGTGCGGGCGAACAAGTGACTTTGCGTGCCATCTTTTTTCGTTACATAATAGAAGTATTCTGACTCTTCAGGGTATAGCGCTGCTTGGATCGAAGATAGACTCGGACTTGCAATCGGGCCTGGCGGCAAGCCATCTACCTTGTACGTATTGTATGGACTATCGATTAGAAGATCTTTTTCAAACAATCTTTCCTTCGGCTTATCCAATGAATATTGAACCGTTGCGTCAATCTGCAGCATCATGCCATCCTTGATCCGGTTATAAATAACACCTGCTACAAGTGGTCTTTCTTCATCGACGACAACCTCGCGCTCCACTAAGGATGCAATCGTCAGCAGCTGATGGAGATTAAGCCCATGTGCCTCCATTACATCCTGCCAATCCTCAGGCAATTGACCGAGCTTATTGTCGAGCTCCACCATCATACGCCTCAGAATATCCTCTTCTGTACTGTCCTTCACTAGCTCATAGGTCTCCGGGAATAAATATCCCTCAAGCCGATGATGCAGCTGATCGTCTGTTGGGATGGAGCGGACTGCTTCTGCGTCTCCCCAGGTGGTCTGCTTCTCAGCAAGTTCCAGGAACTTATCACGATCGATGAGCTTGTCTGCCGCAAGCTTATCCGCAATTTGGAGCAGCGTGAAGCCTTCGGGAATCGTGAATCGGATCATCTCAGCCGCAACCGTCTCACCATTGTTAAGCGTTGCAATAATGGCATCGTTCTCCGTGCCTGGGCTTAGCTCATAGACACCAGCTTGAAAGCGGGAGCCTTGGTCTTTGAATTTCAAATAATATTTGAAAAGAAATGAATTTTTAATGATACCTTTTTCTTCCAACAGATCCGATACCTCGAAGGCTGAAGAGCCTTTGGCAATTTCTATCCTTACCGGCTCAGAGGCTGCTGTTGGCTTAAGTCCGTTCCATATATAGAGAAACACGCTTCCGGCTCCCACTATAATGAGCCCTAGAAGAATGAGAATGACCCACATTGTGATACGTCCTCTTCCTGGCCCGGATGATGAAGAATGCTGCAATGAATTATCCAATCTTGGCTCCTCCTAGAATAAATATGTCTGAACGTGGAGAAAAAGAGCGGTGTTAGCCGCTCTTTGATCTCTGGCATATCCAATTGTAGAACGCTTAAGGCATTTCATCGTTAGCAAAAAGAAGATCATCATAAGCCTCAGAGGCTAATTCCCACTCTTCATCTTCTTCAATCGTCTCAAGCTGAGGCTCTCCGCTGTCAGATAGGACGACGCGGAATAGCTCCACTTCATCATCCTTCTGCATCGCGACAGATTGAAGTGCGGCATATACGAATGCTCCAAGCTGGAACTCCGCTTTGATCTCGAAGGTCTCGAGCCCACCGTCGTCAGCCACTAAATCAATATCGTTGCCGAACACTTCACGGAGCCGCTTAAGCGGTACCGGAACGAGGCGTTCGCTCTCTGTCATTAGTTTTCTTCCTCCAGTTCGCCGAGAAGCGTGTTGAACGTCTCTTCGACCATGCTCCATTCTTCCTCATCTTCGATCGTATACAGCTTCAAGTCATCGCCGTCTTCTTCATAACGGAAAGCATATACTTCATCTTCCTCGTCATTCTCCCCAGTCAGCGGCACAACCATCATATACTTCTCATCAGAGCCGTCCACTTCAAACTTCATGATGACCTCGAATTCCTCTTCGTTGCCTTCTTCATCCGGAATATAAATGATTTCCGGTTCTTCGAACTGCGTGTCATCGTTTGTCATCGTAACCCTCACCTTTTCGTTTTAGAATCGAGATAATTTTGCAAAATGAGCGTTGCCGCCATTTTGTCGACTACTAGCTTTCGCTTCTTGCGGCTGACATCCGCCTCAATTAACGTTCTTTCGGCGGCAACCGTCGTCAACCGCTCATCCCAAAGGTGAACAGGCAAGTTCAATTTCTGCTGCAGCTGCTCTGCGAATGCAATGCTGATCTCGCCGCGGGGGCCGATCGTATTGTTCATATTTTTCGGCAACCCGACAACAATAGCTGTTACTTCATACTCTTGCACTAATTCGGCTATCCGATCCATCTCGCTGCCGTCCCGTCGCTTCTTGACGACTTCCGTCCCCTGCGCGGTCCAACCGAACGCATCGCTTACCGCAACACCAATGTTACGGTCTCCGTAATCCAAACCCATTGTCCTCATCTGCTGAATAGCTCCCGATCTACTATGATTTCTTATTGTTCAAATAAAACCGGACAAGCTCTTCAATGAGTTCATCGCGTTCTTTTTTACGAATCAAGCTTCTGGCGTTATTATGCCGTGGAATGTACGCGGGATCTCCGGACAGCAAGTACCCTACAATCTGATTGATCGGATTATACTCCTTCTCCAGGAGCGCCTCATGCACCGTCAGCAAAATGTCTTGTGAGGAGGTTTCAACGCCTTCTCCTTTTACATCAAACTTCATCGTTTTGTCCATGGAACTCATCGCCAGCACCTCGCTTTCCAACCGCAGTTCAATGGGATTAAATTCAACTTTACACAGCTATCATATCACATTTGATTGGTTGAGAACCAGTTCTTCCGCAAGTTTCAGAGCTTCGTCCAGCTTCGAAGCATCCTTGCCGCCCGCTTGCGCCATATCAGGACGGCCGCCGCCGCTTCCACCGCAATGAACAGCTACCTCTTTTATAATCTTCCCAGCGTGCAAACCTTTCTTCACTAGATCCGGCGATACAGCCGCAACGAGATTCACTTTGTCATCCTGTGCAGCACCAAGAATGATGACTGCGGATGGCAGCTTGAGCTTCAGCTCGTCAGCAATTCCACGGAGCGCATCCATCGACGGGGCACTAACCTTCGTGCTCAGAACCGTAATACCGTTAACTGTCTTCGCACTCTGCTCTAGAGAACCAGCTTCGATACGACCAAGCTTCGCTTGAAGCGATTCATTCTCGCGGCCCAGCTCCTTCACTTGCGTGAACAGTGCTTCTATCCGTTTTGGAACATCCGTATGGTTGGATTTCAGCAGCGCAGCAGCTTGCTTGAGCAGATCCAGCTGGCCTTCCATATAGCTATAAGCATGACGGCCGCTTACTGCCTCAATCCGCCGAACACCGGAACCGATTCCGCTCTCGCTCAGCAGCTTGAACAGGCCAATCTGCGCTGTATTCGTAACGTGAATACCTCCACACAGCTCCAAGCTGTAGGAACCAACTTGAACGACACGTACGACATCGCCGTATTTCTCACCGAACAACGCCATAGCTCCCATTGCTTTTGCTTCAGCCAGCGATTTGTTCTCGATCACGACAGGTGTGCCAAGCCATATTTGCTCGTTCACGCGGCGTTCGATCTCCGTAAGCTCTTCTGCCGTAATGCTGCCGAAATGCGAGAAGTCGAAGCGCATGCGATCAGGCTCTACCAGGGAACCTGCTTGATTAACATGGTCGCCAAGCACTTCCTTGAGCGCTTTATGGAGCAAATGCGTCGCTGTATGATTCTTGATAATATCATCACGTACAGCGCGAGATACAGCAGCCTCTACCTGTTCACCGTTACGTACAGTTCCGGAGACAACAGTGGCATGATGTACATTCTGGCCATGCGGCGCTTTCGTTACATCTTCTACTTGCAGAACGAACCCTTTGCCGGTAATCGTACCACGGTCACCGATCTGGCCACCGCTCTCTGCATAGAACGGAGTACGACTGAGCAGAACGATGATCTGGCTGCCAGCCTCGGCCGATTCCACCAGCTCGTCACCTGCTACGACAGTCGTAATTTCCGTTTCTGTTACCAGTTCATTATAGCCAACAAATTCACTTTTAACCGTCAATTCAGCGAGTGGACCGCCTTGTACCTTCATACTGCCAGTGTCTTGACGAGCAGCACGCGCGCGTTCACGCTGTGCTTCCATTGCCGAGTCAAACCCTGCACGATCGACAGTCAAGCCATTCTCCGAAGCGAAGTCCTCAGTCAAATCGAACGGGAAGCCATAGGTATCATAGAGCTTGAATGCATCGTCGCCATTGATTTCTGTTGTACCCGCTTCACGAGCGCTGTCTACCAGCTGAGAGAGCAACGTTAGGCCGTCAGATAGAGTCTCATGGAAACGCTCTTCCTCTGTGCGAATAACACGCTCGATGAATTCGCGTTTCTCCACCACTTCTGGGTAGTAGACGCCCATTACTTCACCGACAACAGCTGTAAGCTCGTACAAGAATGGACGATCGATACCGATTGTTTTTCCATAACGAACCGCTCTGCGAAGCAAACGACGAATAATGTAGCCGCGGCCTTCATTAGAAGGCATTACGCCATCGCCTACAGCGAAAGCTACAGTACGAATATGGTCAGCAATCACTTTGAGCGCTACGTCATGCTCCTCGTTCACATGGTACTTCACGCCTGCAATAGCACAAGTGCGCTCAATAATTGGGAGGAATAGATCCGTATCGAAGTTGGAATCTACATCCTGCAGAATGGAAGCGAAGCGCTCCAGACCTGCGCCTGTATCAATATTTTTGTTCGGAAGCGGTGTGTAGCTGCCGTCTTTGTTATGGTTGAATTGGGAGAATACAAGGTTCCATACTTCAAGGAAACGCTCATTCTCCCCGCCAGGCCAGCACTCAGGATCACTGAGATCACCATATTTGTCGCCACGGTCATAGAAAATTTCTGTACAAGGTCCGCATGGGCCTTCTCCGATATCCCAGAAGTTCTCCTCAAGCTTATAAATACGCTCAAGAGGTACGCCAATCTTCTCATTCCAGAATACTAGCGCTTCTTCATCCTCGGTGTAGACAGTCACAGACAGACGCTCCGGATCGAAGCCGATCCATTCTTTGCCCGTAAGGAATTCCCAAGCCCACGTGATTGCTTCTTCTTTGAAGTAGTCGCCGATGGAGAAGTTGCCGAGCATTTCAAAAAAAGTATGGTGACGGCGTGTCTTGCCCACATTCTCAATATCATTGGTACGAATACATTTCTGTGAATTGGTGATACGCGGGTTTTCCGGTATCGTGCGTCCATCGAAATAAGCCTTAAGCGGAGCCATTCCTGCATTGATCCATAATAGGGAAGGATCGTTATGCGGAACGAGCGATGCGCTCGATTCGATTTTATGTCCTTTACTTTCGAAGAATGCAAGCCATTTGGATCGAATTTCACTAGCCTTCATTAGTCATACGCCTCCATTAGTTCAACTCTTGAAACATAAAAAAGCCCCTGTCATAGACAGGGACGAATTAACAATCGCGGTACCACCCTGGTTATTGCTAATCGCTTGCTATGTGCACTCAATTAGGCAATCTCCTCGTATGGACGATAACGGGTCCTCCCGGTGAAGTTCATCCACACTCCGAAATTAGCTTTCCGCCCTTCTTCGCCATAAGAACTATTGCAGCCAACGCCTATAGGCGAAGTAGCTCTCTCTCTGATTGACGGGCTAAGGCGTACTTGATTTCATCAACGTTTTTGGTTTGCATAGTATTCATTTGCTTAAAGTATATCTACAGCGATACGCTCTGTCAAATAATCTTTCGGCGAACATAATATGCGAACATATGCTGTACGATGACTTTCAGAGCTGCAAATATAGGCACTGCTAATATCATTCCCACGATTCCCGCTATTTCCCCTCCAACGAGCAGAGCAAAAATAATCGCTAAGGGATGCATATGCAGCGTCCTTCCCACCACTTGCGGAGATATGACATTGCTCTCCAGAATCTGGCAAGCCGTATTGATGATCGCAACTAGAATGACCAGCTTAATGGAAATCGTTGAAGCAACCAGAATAGCTGGTGCCGCTCCAAAGAAAGGGCCTAAATACGGAATAATATTCGTCACTGCCACAATACCCGCAAGCAGCAGCGGATAAGGAATGTCGATAATGATATAACCAATGTATGCGAGAATGCCGACAATGACACACACGATGAACTGCCCCCGTATGTAGCTGCCTAGAGCCGTATCGATATCTTTAAGCAGTCGAACCGTATTTTTTCGATGAGATTTCGGCACATACGTAATGACAGTCCGCTCGAATAAATCGAAGTCCTTCAATATATAGAAGGCGAGGAACGGAATAATGAACGCGATAAATACAGCATTAACGACAGAGCCGATATTATTGATGAAATGAATGAGCGTCTCCGATACTTTTTTCTCCATATGCACTAGAGACTTGTTCAGTCCCTCCCGCAGGCTCTCCGGTAAAAAAGACGTATTATTGAAATCCGTCACCAGACTCTGCGCCTTCATCGTGAGGTCTGGCACATGATGGTTAAGCTCCTGCAACTGCTCGATGAACATCGGAATGACATTAACCAGAATGACCGCAAGTCCAGCAATAAACACCGTATAGATGAGAAGTACTGCAATTGTTCGGGGCATTTTGCGCTCATGAAGCATTGTAACGATGGGATTGAGCACGTAGGAAATAACCATCGCAATAATGAACGGCGCCAGTATCGCCTTCATAAACACGTAGAAGTGAATAATGATAGGCTTAACCTGAAGCAGCAAATATAAGGCCAGAAGCGCCAGAATCAAATAAATCAGCCAAACAAACAGACGGCTCTTCGTAAATCGGTCCACCGTCCCCACCCCCGCTCCTCACTACTTCTACCTGCAGCAGCCTGCATGACCCGCACAGACATTCTGATAAAGTATATGTACAAGCCGAGAATTTCATCCGATAAATCATCATAAAATTGCTCTTCGTTCGCAAGCTGTATTGCCTGAACGGCAAAAAAGACGACCTCCTAAGGCCGCCTTCAATCATTAACAAGTCGTTAGTTAACGTGTATATGCGCTTCTGCGATTTCTTCTTCGAAAAACAAGTCATCGAGAGAGCTTAACGTACCATCTTCTTCAACCTGATAGACAGACATTTTCTCACCATTCACTGTCAGCTCGATGAAGCATCCCCAACAATAAAACTGATGGGAACCGATCTTGCCAATATCTTTGGAATTGCAATTGGGACATCTCATTTTCTTTCATTCTCCCTATTCGTCGAATTGGAAGCTGCGACAGGCTCCAATTCCGCTTCACTGACAGCAGGAACAATAATCGCGTCTTCCCCGAGCAGTACGGCATCTGAGTCATCAGGCGCCTTCAACCATTTGCGCCCTTCCATCAGATCCGATATAAAACCATCCGTAAGCTCATAGCCTACTATTTGTGTACCCTGAAATGGGTAAAAATAAACATCCGATACTCGTCCAAGTTGTAAACCTTGTACGGTTACTACAGGCATATCCTTCAATTTCACAGTTCCGGTGCAGAATGACCTGCCAATATCGACGGAATGGATTGGAATAACTGCAGCCTCGCTCGATATGAGAACCGCATCCTCACCACAGGTCAACACCTCCGACCACTGTACCGCCTTAACGGATGAGGTGAACCACTTGGCGCTCTCGAGTACTAACCCCAGCAGCTGCCAATGCTCATCGAACCATGCATCCTTGACGTTACCCATCTGTCTGCCGGAATGAATGACAATAACGGGGAGCCCGATTAGTTGCTGAAGTTTAATCACGCTCTATGGAAGGCCTCCTAGTTGATAGTACGAAGGCGCTGTACAATCGTTGCAACTTTATGTGCGGCGCTTTCCAGTTCCTCCATAGTATTCCCCAATCCGAAGCTAAACCTTACAGCTGAATGAATCCGTTCCTCAGATAGGCCCATTGCTATAAGCACATGTGATCTTTCCAAAGAGCCAGATGTACAAGCTGAACCGCTAGCTGCGGCAATGCCTTCCATATCCAGATTCATTAGCATCGTCTCTGTGTCGAATCCTACAAAGCTAATATTGACAATACCGGGCAGGTAATACTCGTTATTGCCGTTAATGATAAGCGTCTCCTCCGGCATAGCGGCTCGAAGCTGATCTATCCATTCTTTACGGAGCTCGCTGAGCAAAAGTTGCTTATCTTCTCGATTGTTCACACAAATGTCAACAGCTTTAGCGAAACCGGCAATACCAGCGACGTTCTCCGTCCCTGCTCTCCGCTTTCGCTCTTGTGACCCACCGTGAGCAATCGGCTCGAACGGCGCTCCTGTTGCCATATATAAAGCTCCTACGCCTTGAGGACCATTGATCTTATGGGCTGAGAAGCTCATGAAGTCTACCGGCATTTCATTCAAGCGGTAAGGGAGGATACCGAAGGACTGCACCGCATCTACATGGAACAAAACGCCGTGAGCTCTAGCCAATTCACCGATCTCTTCGATTGGCTGCAAGGTTCCAACCTCATTATTGCCATGCATAATAGTAATTAAGGCTGTCTCTGGTGTAATAGCAGCCGCAATGTCTTCTATGGATACACGTCCAGTCTCATCTACTGGGAGAAATGTGATGCGATAGCCTTCTCTAGCTAACGCTTCACAGGTGTGCAGTACCGCATGATGCTCTGCCGCAGAAGTAATGATATGGTTCCGGCCTTTCTTCTTCATAGCCGCTGCTGCACCAACGATAGCTGCATTATCGCTCTCCGTTCCACCGGACGTGAACACAAGCTCAGACGACTTACAACCGATAGCGGCAGCAATGCTGTCTCGCGATCGGTTAAGTATCTGCTTGGCTGCCCGCCCATATGCGTGCATACTAGAGGGGTTGCCTCCAGCACCTTGCATAATATCAAACATGACCTTCGCAACTTCCGGGTGCATTGGCGTGGTAGCTGCGTGGTCGAAATAGTAATTGTACATAATAAATCCCTCTAGTCGATGCGTGCGTATAAGCATTGCACGCATTGAAATTATTTAAATATAGAACATATAGTTGTCTGCTTTACCCGCATCCTGGAAGTTAACGAGATCGTATAAGGTCGTTGAGTCCATTACGCTGGCGATGCTGTCGCGAATACGCAGCCATAGGTCACGCTTGGCTGGATCATCTTCTTCTGTGAAATCTACTGGTGATATTGGGCCTTCAAGAATACGAATCACGTCTCCGGCTGTAATGGATTCTGGCTCCTTGGATAAAATATAGCCGCCATAAGCGCCCCGAATACTTTTTACAAGTCCAGCATTACGTAACGGCGCCACCAGTTGCTCCAAATAATGCTCCGATAATTGATTGCGCTCCGCAATACTTTTCAGTGAGGTTGGACCTTCTCCGAATTTAGCCGCAAGCTCCATCATAATAGTAAGACCGTAACGGCCTTTCGTAGAAATTTTCAATTGAGGCACCTCTTTTCATTTAGTCGATTGCTATGTTATCCTAATCTCTTATGTTATCGTTCATAAGTATTAAATCATGGTATTCCCATATCAGTTCTATGTTAACATATTGTGCAGTCAACATGCGAGAAAAGCTTGTCATCTCCTATGAAAAAGTTTTTCTTCTATGATACAATAGTACGAAGCTCGATATGGAATACAGCAATTGAGTCAGATGTTTGTAGAACAAGGTGGTGTTCACGATGGAAAAATCAAAGCAATCAACGCGTGTTGTCGTTGGCATGTCAGGCGGCGTTGACTCGTCCGTTACAGCTCTGCTCCTGAAGCAAGAAGGCTACGACGTTGTCGGCATATTTATGAAGAACTGGGATGATACTGATGAATTCGGCCATTGCACAGCAGAAGAAGATGCTGAGGATGTTCGCCGCGTATGTGATCAGATCGGTATTCCCTACTATACAGTAAACTTCGAGAAGCAGTATTTCGATAAGGTGTTCACTTATTTTCTCGATGAATATAAACGCGGTCGTACGCCGAACCCTGACGTTATGTGCAACCGTGAAATCAAGTTCGGCGATTTCTTGCAAAAGGCTAATGAGCTCGGCGCCGATTACTTGGCAACCGGCCATTATGCAAGGGTAGAACGCACCGAGGATGGCGAGACGAAGCTTCTTCGCGGCGTTGATGGCAACAAGGATCAGACCTATTTCCTTAGTGCCCTGAACCAGAAGCAGCTTGCGAAGGCCATGTTCCCGATTGGTCATCTGCCTAAGCCTGAGGTGAGACGGATCGCCGAAGAAGCTGGCCTCTATACCGCCAAGAAGAAAGACAGTACAGGTGTCTGCTTCATAGGCGAGCGTAACTTCAAGACCTTCCTCAGCGGCTACCTCCCTGCACAGCAAGGCGATATGATCGATATTCGCAGCGGTGAAGTGAAAGGACGCCATGACGGTCTGATGTATTATACCCTCGGCCAACGTCAAGGTCTAGGCATAGGCGGATCTGGCAACGGACAGCCATGGTTCGTAGCTGACAAGGATCTGGAGCGCAACATTCTATATGTTGTCCAAGGTGAGGACCATGCGAGTCTATACTCTACTGGACTTACAGCAAGCGGTGTGAACTGGATTTCCCCTGTCATGCCGGAAGGGACCTTCCGCTGTACAGCGAAGTTCCGTTATCGCCAGCCCGATCAAGGCGTGAGCGTTACGCTTCGGCCAGATGGTACAGCGAATATCGTCTTCGACAAGCCGCAGAAGGCTATCACACCAGGTCAAGCCGTAGTGCTGTATGACGGAGATATTTGTCTAGCAGGAGGCACGATTGAGACGGTTCACAAGGTTGACCCTGCTGCATTCGAGCTTTCTGGCGTGCAGATTTAATCTCTATAACATTAGGAACAGGAAAGGGGGAAGCCAGAGGTCATCATTGTTGACCATGGGCTTCCCCTTTCTTACTGGATAGAGCATTTATTTGACCGCTTTGCTGTGCAGCCTGCATTTTATACAACCAAATGAGATTATACCTTTGCAAGCCACCTTTACCCTGCACTCTATACAATCAAATTCCCTTTTTAGGGAAATAACGATGGCAAACCAGCTAAAACGTTGTACAAAATGCAGTCCCGCTCTATTTCAATGCGATCAACCGTCGATTCTACTGTACAGAATACAACATTATAAATAGTACGTAACCCAACCCGAAAGTAATTCAACACCCTGCGTCATCCATACCCCTCAATAGCTGCATCTACGCTCATTGTTTCAGACGTGCTAAGCTTGCGAACAGTAATACGCGAAATACGATGATGATCCGTCTCTTCTATGATAAAGGCAATCTCATCCTTATAGTCGATGCGATGATTATTGGTAGGCGGTATTTCAATTCGTGAATAGAACCAGCCGCCAATCGTATCGAAATCATCGGTATCAATATCAAGACCGAAATAACTATTCACTTCTTCAATCAACATTAATCCGCTGATGGAATAGGTCTGCTCGTCCTTTTGTTCCAGAGTCGCACGTTCTTCGTCGAATTCGTCCTGAATTTCGCCGACGATTTCCTCCATAATATCCTCCAGCGTCACTAGACCTGAGGTGCCGCCATATTCATCGATCAAGATGGCGATCTGCGTTTTCTTCTTCTGCATAAGCTTCAAGAGGCTGCTGATTTGCATAGATTCAGGTACTGTCGTGACCGGTCTTGTAATCTGACGAATATCCGTAAGACTATGAGTCGTATCCTTCAGCAAATCTTTAATATGAATAAAGCCGATAATATTGTCCTTATCATTCTCGCAGACCGGGTAACGAGTGAGCATCTGCTCCAGCGCTATGGTCTTGTTCTCCTCCAGTGACAAATTCACGTACAGACAAGTCATCTCTGTCCGAGGGATCATAATTTCTCGTGCGTTGGTTTCTGTGAAATCGAATATATTATCTACAAGAGTGAGCTCCGTATTGTCGATTAGACCGCTTTTGTGACTTTCTTGCATGAAAATCCGTATTTCCTGCTCCGTATGCGCCGAATCTTGCTCAGTTACGGGTTCGATGCCGAATCGACCTAGCAGCCAATTGGTCAGACCATTCACTACCCAAATAAACGGATACATTATTGTGTGCAGTAAGTTAAGCGGCTTAGCAATCAATAGCGTAATCGTCTCCGCTTTGCGGATGGCAATCGTTCTGGGCACCCATTGTCCAAGCACCATATGCAGTATCGCTAATAATGAGAATGCGATGAGGAATGAAATAGTATGAGCAACAAGCCCATTATTCAA
The DNA here is from genome assembly GCF_059686975.1 of Paenibacillus xinjiangensis. Taxonomy (NCBI): domain Bacteria; kingdom Bacillati; phylum Bacillota; class Bacilli; order Caryophanales; family Paenibacillaceae; genus Paenibacillus; species Paenibacillus xinjiangensis. The sequence continues at coordinate 42,296 of NZ_JCAALS010000005.1, forward strand.
TCCTAGCTCCTGGAACCAAGGTTTGATCATGCTGCTGATCATAGACTGGCCGATAAAACCAAGTCCAATAGATACGAGCGTGATGCCGAACTGACATACCGATAAATACGCATCGATCGTTTTCGTTGATTGCCCTTCAGAATCAAGTGAATCGATCCGATTACCCCGAACCTTCACCATGGCGAACTCTGCTGCGACAAAAAAACCATTTAACACCACCAAAAACACAATAAGCGCCAACTGAAAAGCTAATGGTAAAGGATCACCCAACGATTCCCTGCCAGCCGTACGAATAACATTCTGTACAACGACAGGCGCACCTCCCTTACGTACAATAATTTACAAACCTTGATATAAAATTAACATTAGACGATTCCAAGCTATGGCGTCAAATGGTAGAATCGTCAATTTCCCTGTTGTAAGGAGCCTAATTAAGTTTATTCGCCTTAACCCTATAGATATGCGGCCTTTGCTTACAAATCCTTATGTTTTTGAAGAAGTACGCCCTCCTGTCAACGAATATATTCATAAAAACGTTATCTTTTGCCTGATTTTCACCGCTTCTGACCGCCCTTAATCTGTTATAATGCAATCAACTTTCAAAATCTAGGAGGACATACTCATGAAACGCATTCTACTTATTTTACTCGCTGCGCTTTGGCTTGTTCCAGGGGTAGCCATGGCCCATTCCAAGATGGACAGCTCATCTCCTGCCGCAGATGAGACAGCTACCGTCTCTCCTGCCCAGATCGAAATGATTTTTAATACGGCAATCGAGAAATTAAGCAACTTCAAGCTCCTTAATGAAGCTGGCGAGCAGGTCCCAACAGGGGACGCTGTCGTGAATGATGCAACGCTAAGCGGAACAATCTCTGAACCCCTTGCTAACGGAAGCTATACGGTCAAATGGACTATTATTGGGGCAGACGGTCATTCGGTAGAGGGTCAATATTCGTTCAAGGTAGAGGCTGCTGCTGCGGAGACTCCTGCTGCATCGACTGAGCCATCTACTGAGCCGGCAACCACTGAAACTCCAGAGCCGGCAGCTTCCACTCAGCCAGAGGCTGCCACAGCTCCTAATGACACGGACAGTGAGCAAAGCAGAGGTCTGAGTACAACTGGGTTCATTATTATATTCGTTGTCCTTATTGCAGCAGTAGTCTTCATCCTGCGGAGGCGCCAAAAATGATCTATGTAAGCGAGGCTCTTCTGTATGTATGCTTCGCCCTATTGATGGGCTCTTTTATTATAAGAGTCGTACCTGTAAGCCTTCGTCCTGATGTATCGGTTCCTGATTGGCTGCTTCTGGTCTGTGCGATTGCGATTCCCATTCTGTCCTTTATGCCGATTCATCAATCAGCAATGTTATTCGCAGAAGACTTCGACACTCCTTATGGACAAATGGTCAAGAGCATTCTGCTTGATATCAACGCAGGCAAAGCATGGATATGGACTGCGATCGGATCAATTGGTCTATCGTTCCTGTTAGCTCTCAAATCCTTTCGTACAGACAAGCATATGCCGAAGGTTGGCTTATTTATTACGCTGCTGCTTATTATCTGGCTTGGCTATGCCAGCCATGCTTCGTCGTTATACAGCACCAAAGGCTTAATCGTGCATTCCGCCCATTTCATGGCAGCTACTGCATGGATAGGCGTACTACTCGTCATTGGCTGGTTCTCCAAGGACAGCGCGAACTGGGATCGATTCTTATCTTGGTTCTCACCGCTAGCGCTCGGTTGTGTGTTCATCACGATAGCAGCAGGACTCACGCTTATGACCTTCACAACACCAGAATACGTAAATTCATGGATGCTGCCTTACGGACAAATGCTGCTTATTAAGCATCTGCTCATTCTGCCTCTGCTGCTGTTCGCCTACACCAATGGCTTCGGCTACAAACGGACAATCGCCATGAACAGTGGATTTAATCCAAGACCTTGGCTGAAAGCAGAGGGCTTGATAGCTATTGTCGTATTCGCGATAACAGGAGTGCTAGGGCAGCAAACGCCGCCTCATGATGTGAGGGACACGCTGCAGACTGTATCTCCCTCATCTTTATTCACATCCATCTTTAAAGGGAGCTTCAGTCCGGACATCACATTAGCCTACTCCCCGAATCTGGAGAGCATTCTGATGATCGCTGCTGCTGCAGTGATGGCCGCAGGCTTAATCGTTATGTATCGGAGCAATCGGATTATCCCCGCGTTCATAATGGGTCTGTTGATCTCCATATTCGGCTATTTCGCTCTTATGTTCGGAGTCGCTTGAGTCGAAGGAGCTTAAAAAGCCTCCAACTCCACTTACTTTTCTAGTGGGATTGGAGGCTTTTTGAATTATTACTGGATGCACTGCGAAAGTGGATGGTTCTTCCGATCGCTGTTGCCCACAGATTTCTTCTGTCTGAATTAGAAAAGGTAGAAACCCGTGGGCAAAGGCGAACGCTATCACTTCTCCAGAATCCATCCACTTTCTCCATTTGTCCAAGCTATACTAAAGTTCTCAATACAATGCGAGTTAGGACGCGCTAGCCTCGCTCATCCACGCCTTCCCGCCACCAATAGCGAAATCCCTTTCGCTATTCGTGAATCTCGTTGCGCTATTGCTCCCCATTCGCTTGCCGCTCAACAATTTACAGTAACCATTTACTTTATTCGCGCAATCAGTTTCGCTAATAAGGTAACTGCTTGCGCTAGCCTCGCTCATCCACGCCTTCCCGCCACCAATAGCGAAATCCCTTTCGCTATTCGTGAACCTCATTGCGCTATTGCTCCCTAGCCTTAACGAAATACTCATTTGGGTAAGTTACGCAGCTATTTTACTATTAAGGTGTTGCTTTCATTTTCTCAAAAACAGTTAGTTACACATAACCGGAGAAGAACGAATGATTCTGTAGGAGCATCATCGTCTGTTCACCTGTGTTTCAGGATTAGGCAGTCACTTTTTTCAGCACTACTTTGTTTTCTTCCGAAGCTCCTGATTCTGACGAATTTTGTTCTCCATCCCCTGCTCAGTCGCTTTGTAGAAGCTCATGCCATGGAGTGAGTCCGGCAAATATTGCTGCTTCACGTAATGACCTGGATAATCATGTGGGTATTGATAGCCTTCATGCCCCAGCTGCTGAGCCCCCTTGTAATGGGTATCCCGCAAATGAAGCGGCACCTCCCCATGCCCTGCCCCTTCAATTGCTGCTGTCGCTTTGGCAATAGCTAGTGCTGTAGCATTCGACTTCGGACTCTCTACTGCGAACAATATCGCTTGTGAGATATTGTACTTCGCCTCCGGCCATCCAATCTTATGATACGCATCCATCGCGGTGACCGCCTGTATCATCGCTTGCGGGTTCGCAAGCCCGATATCTTCGCTGCAAGCAACAATCAAGCGGCGCAGGAAGGTCATCGGATCCATCCCAAGCTTCTCTACTGCGAATAGGAACCAGAATAGCGCAGCGTCACTTGAGCCCCTAACGCTCTTATGGAACGCCGACAGTACATCATATTGCGTCGATTGATCGGCACGAATCGCCTTGTTCCGAATGGACTCCTGTGCGACTTCAAGCGTGATATGCACCGAGCCGTCCTGCTCTGAAGGAGTTGTCACTGCCGCCATCTCTAATGCATTCAAGGCACGTCGAATGTCGCCCCCTGCAAGCGATGCAATATGCGCCAGCGCATCTACATCGACTTGCAGATTCATAAAGCCGAGTCCTCGATCCCGGTTAGCTAGAGCACGCTTCATCGCTTCTAGAGCATGGCCCTCGTCGAGCGGCTGCAGCTGGAACAGCGTCGAGCGGGACAATAAAGCCCCATTCACATGATGGAACGGATTCTCAGTCGTAGCTCCTATAAAGATAATGATGCCCTGCTCCACTGCAGGTAGAAGGGCATCCTGTCTTGATGTATTGAAGCGATGGACCTCATCGAGGAATAAAATCGTTTTTTTGCCATACATCGCTTTATTCGTTCGTGCTTTGTCGATTACTTCTCTTACGTCCTTAACGGATGCATCTACCGCATTCAGCTTCACGAAATCCCCAGCGGTGCGCTTAGATATAATATGAGCTAGCGTCGTCTTCCCGCAGCCTGGAGGCCCATACAGCAGAATCGATGACACCTGATCACCTTCAATCGCTCTGCGAAGCAGCTTGTCCGCTCCTATGATATGCTCTTGCCCAATATATTCATTCAGCGTCTCCGGCCGCATACGATCTGCAAGCAGGCGAGCCCGCGGGGATTCCGCTTCCTGATAGGAGAATAAGTCCATTTATCATTCACAACCTTTTTCAACACGTTATTACGATCATATCATACTCGTACAAATGTTCGCCAGCCGATCCAGATAGCTGGATAGATCAAAAGACCTAGTTCTTTCATAGGAATTACTATAATTTTTCCCCAATCATCTGCCGATATAATTCTAGGAATATATTTCCTATAGTCATATGGTATGATCGAATTGCCACCGGTTGAGAGGGAACATTTAATAGACAAAAAACTAAACTAAACAGAGAGAGGGATAAGAGGAGAGGTTCTAGTTGTTTAAGCAAGTCGAGAATGATTGGGAATTAGCGATGTTTAACCGTATTTGGACCACAACATGGGCTGAAAAAGGATACGAATTGGAGTTCACTGAGGAAGTCATAGAGCGATTCGTTGCAATATCCCCGGATGGAAGCTACATAGGTACATCAGAGATAAAACCCTACATATTAGGAACCAGCAGCATAGAAGCCGTAGCCCCCTTTCAATCCCATCCGTCTATTGTACAAGATCCTTCCAGAGCAGCAGAGATTGATAAAATAGCAGTAATGAAAAATTACCGCGGCGGCAAACCGTTATCGGATTTGTTGTCATCGGCCGTTTATTGTGCTGAAAAGCATCGCTTTCATTATTTTGTCTCACTCTTGGAGCCGGTATTGTTCCGAGCTCTTCGAATTTCGTATCATGTTCCGATGGAAAGAGTCGGACAGAAGACCTTTTACAAAGGCGATTATGTCATACCCGTTATATTTGATATGGCGTACATTTACACGAACAAAGAGAAGTATGATTGGCTGGACTATCCTGAGGAATACAGGCAACTGTCCGGTTCAGAAACGAAGCATGCCTATTCCAAATAACTATTAATCGAACACATTGAGAGGTAGCGATCACATTGGACAATGAACAGATTGTACTGAACAAACGGAACAGATTATTTGTCAAAATATTATGGGGAATGCTCGCGCTCGGTATTGTCGCAGATCTTGGGGCGGGACTGGGGGCGGACCTGATTATCACACTGGCTGTTGTCGGTACAATCGGTTGCGGTGTCGCTACCTTGATGACCTACAAGAAAATTCTAGTCAAATCCATCATGTATGTAGTTCCAATTATTCTAACAACGTTGACTTTGCTTCTTATTGTATCGGACCCAAATCCTATCATCAGCACTTATTTTCTTCTGTATGTCAATATCGCGTTAATGACGCTGTACGCGGATTATAGACCGATTATATTCACGGGTCTGCTAAGCATGGGAGTAAGCACTTATATATTCCTAGATGCAAGACTGCAATCCATTCTATTCCCGAATGAATCATTGCTGTACTTGTATCTGTATCTTATCTTCTTAACTACGGCGCTCGCTTTCTCTGCCAAATTCAGTCAGAAGCTTCAAACAGAGGTCACGCAAGAGCGCAAGGATGCGCTGGAATCTAAGGAACTGGCAGAGCAGCTCGTCGACAAGCTGAAGTCATCCATTTTATTGCTTAGCGATTTCAGCAGTGAGCAGAAGAATACCGTTCAGTCTACAGGACATATTTCACGTGAAGTAACGGCTACCTTCGCCGAGATGTCCTCCTCCATCGAGAAGCAGACCAGCATGGTTCTGAATGTGAGTGATTCCGCTCAAACGATTGAGACGGCTGTGTCACATCTGCTCGAAGGAGCAACATTATTACAGCAATATTCAACGGATACATCCACTCTTACCGATAATGGCAATAAGCTCATTCAGACATTGACGGCTGATGTAGACAGCGTCCGGACGATCATTACAGAAACAGTCGCATTGATGCAGCAGCTAATCGAACAGAATGAACGCGTAAGCTCTATTGTAGGCTCCATTAGTGAGATCTCCGAGCAGACGAATCTCCTCTCATTGAATGCTGCTATTGAGGCAGCCAGAGCCGGCGAGCAAGGCAAGGGCTTCGCAGTCGTTGCAGGCGAGGTTCGTAAGCTGGCTGACAATTCCCGCTTAGCGGCAAGTGAGATATCATCTATTCTAAGCTCGATTCATACTCAGATCAACGCGGTTAGCGAACAGGTAAATCTCGGCCAACAGGCCGTTATTACAAGCTATAATGCATCACGCCAAGTGGAGCAGATCATTACCAGCATTAACGGCAATGCCGAGCTCGTCAAGCAGCAATCCGATACAGTGGGTGATTCCTCCCGTCAATTGCATGACCGATATGCTTCAATAGCAGATGAAATGAACAATATGGCAGCTACAACCGAGCAGAATATGGCTTCAGTCGAAGAGGTATTCGCCAGCATGGAGACGCAAGACGGCAAAATGAGTCATCTCGTCAAAGGCTATGCACAGCTGGATTCACTCATCTCTGAGCTCAAGCTGCTAGTAGAGAAACAGCAGACGAACAGCAAAAAATAGCTCAATTTAGTAACTTGTAACATAAGCACAGCAAAAAGCCCGGATCCGACACCATGTCGAATCCGGGCTTTTCTCAGTCCTGATTAAATCTCAATACCGCCGGCAGCAAGCAGATCCTTGACAACTTCACTCACCATAATAAGTCCAGCGACAGGAGGCACGAATGCATTGCTGGCCGGAGGCTGCTGCGCTTTGCGTATCTCAGGCGCGTTCTCCGGTACGATGCGCTGCGTTACATCCTGGCGCGGCTTCTTAGGAAGCTCAGACGAGAAGACGACCTTGACACCCTTCTTAATCCCATCCTTGCGCAGCTTCTGTCTTACGACACGAGCGATCGGATCGGTATGCGTCTTGGAGATGTCTACGACGGAGAACTTCGTAGGGTCCATCTTGTTCGCAGCGCCCATACTCGAAATAATCGGTATTTGACGCTCCAGGCATTGTTTAATCAAATGAATCTTGTAAGAAATCGTATCCGATGCATCCACTACATAGTCTAGTGGATAAGCGAACAGCTGCTCATACGTCTCTTCCGTGTAGAACATCCGCAAGGAGATCGCGTCGCATTCCGGATTAATCAGCTTAATCCGGTCACGCATCAAATCTGCCTTGGGCTGCCCGACTGTCGTCGTCAGCGCATGAATCTGGCGGTTCACATTCGTTATATCGACAACATCCTTATCGATCAGGATGATGCGTCCGACGCCGGTACGGGCAAGTGCCTCGGCCGCAATTGAGCCTACACCGCCGATGCCGAGCACAGCAATCGTGCTCCCCTTCATCAGTTCCAGCCCTTCCGGTCCGATAGCGAGCTCTGTACGTGAGAATTGGTGCAGCATCGAGTTAGCCGCCTCCTTTTATAATAAGCTTACTTGCCGTCCGTTGATGCAGCTGCAGCTGCAGGAGCCTCTGGCTTCGGCTTCAGAACCGTACGGATATGAAGCTGCTCAAGCTGCGATGGCTCTACTGGAGACGGAGCATCGCTTAGCAGGTCGGTTGCGCTCGCGGTTTTCGGGAAGGCAATCGTCTCACGCAGGTTCGTACGGCCTGTCAGCAGCATAACCAGACGGTCGAAGCCGAAGGCGATACCACCATGCGGAGGTGTACCATAGTCGAATGCATCCAGCAGGAAGCCGAATTTCTCATGCGCTTCTTCCATCGAGAAGCCAAGAGCCTTGAACATTTTTTCTTGAACATCACGTTGGTAGATCCGCATGGAGCCGCCGCCTACTTCGTAGCCGTTCAATACGATATCGTAAGCCTGCGCACGGATTTGACCTGGATCAGTGTCGAACAGGTGTAGATCCTCATCCTTCGGACGAGTGAACGGATGATGCTCAGCTACATAACGCTTCGCATCTTCATCCCAGCCGAGCAGCGGGAAGTCTACAACCCATACGAATTTGAATTTCGACTCGTCGATCAGACCCAGCTCGCGTCCAACCTTCAGACGAAGGTTACCAAGCACATCTGCAACAACCTTCTTCTTGTCAGCAGAGAATGTCAGCAAATCTCCATCTTCTACTTGAAGACGCTCAGTTAGTGCAGCGATTTCTTCAGGCTTCAGGAACTTCACGATCGGCCCCTTCCATTCGCCTTCCTTCACTGTAATCCATGCCAAGCCTTTGCCGCCGTAACGTGCTGCGAACGGTTGAAGATCATCAAGCTCTTTGCGGCTCCAATGTCCACAGCCCTTCGCATTGAATGCCTTCACAACGCCGCCGCTTGCTGCAACGCTTGCGAACACTTTCACGTCGCTTGCTGATACGATATCTGTAATATCTTGAATTTCCATATCGAAACGAAGATCCGGCTTATCGGAGCCGTATTTGTTAATTGCATCTTCATAAGTAATGCGTTGGAACGGTGTTGTGAGCTGAGCGCCAATCGTCTCATTGAACAAGCGAGCAAGAAGCTTCTCCATCATCGGAAGCAGCTGATCCTGCGTCAAGAAGGAAGTCTCGATGTCGACTTGTGTGAATTCCGGTTGACGGTCAGCACGAAGATCCTCATCACGGAAGCAGCGTGCGATTTGATAATAGCGTTCAATACCGCCTACCATCAACAGCTGTTTGAAAATTTGTGGGGATTGCGGCAATGCGAAGAACTCACCTTCATGAACACGGCTTGGCACGAGATAATCACGTGCGCCTTCCGGTGTGCTTTTCGTCAGAATTGGCGTTTCTACATCAATGAAGCCTTCGCCATCGAGGTAATCGCGGAAAATCTTCGCTGCTTTCGAACGAAGAAGCAGAGTCTTCTGCATCTCTGGACGACGCAGGTCAAGGTAACGATACTTCAGACGAATGGACTCGTCTACTTCTACTCCATCCTCGATCGGGAACGGAGGCGTCTTCGCAGCGTTCATCACTTCGATTGCTGTTACACGAACTTCGATTTCACCAGTAGCAAGGTTAGCATTGACTGTCTCTGCATCACGCTCTACAACTGTGCCTGTAATAGCCAGTACGTACTCGTTACGTGCACGGTCAGCAATCGCAAGAGCGTCACCTGAGAAATCAGGGTTGAATACCGTCTGAACGATACCTGTACGGTCACGCAAATCGATAAACAATACGCCGCCAAGGTCACGTCTGCGTTGTACCCAGCCGTTCAGTACAACAGTCTGGCCAATATCAGACTTGGTTAAAGTTCCACATTGATGAGTTTTTAACATCATGTTGATCATACTCCTCGTTTAGTTAGATTGTTTGATTTCATCAGCAAGCTGTTTAAGAGCGACGAAGCGCTGCTCGCCTTTGGTCATATCCTTCAGAGCAATTTCCCCGCGCGCGAGCTCGTCATCGCCAAGAATTGCTGTATAGCGTGCTTGAAGCCGGTCTGCAGACTTCATCTGCGCCTTCATCTTCCGGCCTGTATAATCGCGCTCAGCGCGCAAGCCGGCTCTGCGAAGCTCATAGACAAGCCTTGTCGTCTCGCGTTCTGCCGCTTCACCAAGACTAATTACGTACACATCAACCTCATGCAAGTTCGGAAGCTGTGCTTCCTGATGCTCCAGCAGCATGATTGTGCGCTCCAGACCAAGGCCAAGGCCGACGCCAGGCTGATCCGGTCCACCTACCTCCGCTACAAGCCCGTTATAGCGTCCGCCCCCACCAATGGTATCGATAGCTCCGATACCTTCAGCTTTGTACTCGAACGCGGTATGCGTGTAATAATCAAGTCCACGTACGAGCCTTGGATTGATCTCGTAAGGAATATCCATATCTGACAGATAAGTTTTTACCTTATCGAAGTGATTGGCGCATTCCTCATCAAGACTGTCCAGCAAGGAAGGAGCCCCTGCAAAATGATGCTGGTCGACCTTGCAATCGAGCACCCGCAGTGGATTGCGATCCATACGAGACTGGCAATCCTTGCACAGCTGATCACGCTTCGGCTCTAGAAAAGCAAGCAGCTTCTCGCGGAATGCTGCGCGTACTGCAGGTGTTCCAACCGAGTTGATCTCTACTTGCACATTCTTCAGACCTACCTCGGAGTAGAAGGTATATCCCAGGGCGATCACTTCAGCATCAAGTGCCGGATCTACCGCTCCTAGAGCTTCTATGCCGAATTGGTGAAACTGTCTGTACCGGCCAGCCTGCTGCCGCTCATAACGGAACATCGGACCGATATAATACAGCTTCGATACATCCGGCTCACCGTAGAGCTTGTTCTCAACATAGGATCTGACAACGCCCGCCGTACCTTCAGGACGCAGCGTAACACTGCGATTCCCGCGATCGGTGAACGTGTACATTTCCTTCTCTACGATATCCGTCGTCTCACCCACACCCCGCTGATACAGCTCCGTCGACTCAAAGATCGGCGTTCTGATCTCACGGAAATTGAAACGTCTGCAAATATCCCTTGCCTTCTGCTCAACGTACTGCCAGCGCTCGACCGCTCCAGGCAAAATATCCTGTGTCCCTGGCAATTTCTGAAATGCCATTGCGTTTCCCTCCCGACCCCTGTTTCCACTTGTCAACATGCAAAAAACTCCCGTCTCTAACGACAATGCTTCGTCGTCAGGGACGAGAGTATATCTCCCGTGGTGCCACCCAAATTCCGGACTGCTTATGCTTAAGCTAGCCCGCTCATAACGGTTAACGCCCGTCATACGCAATCCGGCTACTAACCTGCTCAGGTACGACTGACTAATCGTGGCCTGGCATTCGTTCGCCGACTGTTCTCCGGAAGGTCTATTCATCCTGTCACTATAAGAACGCTTGCAGCCTAGGCGTCCCTCTCTGGATACGTGCACGGGATTACTGTGTTCCATCATCAAATCATTTTGTATACTGAAAATTAATTCTAACCTCCACTTAAGAGAAAGTCAATAGGGAGTCACTCTCCGCCCCTGCCCCTTGGAATCCGACACGCTGAACGATTCCTTCACAAAAGCAATCCATGCTTTTGCAGCGAGTGACTGATACCCCTCCCTGCGCCACACCAGCTCCAGATGCCATAGAATAACTGGATCCTCAATGGTCTTCTCGATTTTTTTAGCCCCATGCTCAACCATCTCCAGCAATGCTCTGTCCATCTCCTCCATAATTGGTGGACTGCCCACGATAACAGGTGTTGCTACGCCTATTACAGGCGTTCTAGGGATGATTATGGGCCCTCTTATCGTCAAATGGTTCCGGATCACAAGCCCGATTGCCCGGGGTGTACTGCTGGGCACTAGCGCCCGCTCCGCTGGCATCAGCAGAGCATTCGATTATAGCCCTGTCACAGGCTCCATCGCCGGCATTGCCATGCTCATCACAGTCTTCGTCACCTTATGCGCAGCTCCTTAGGTGATGTCTTTGTTCTAAGGCACAGAAAAAAACCTGCAACACGTCGTTGCAGGTCCAAAAGTAATATATATTTAAAAAAAGGGGGTCGAGGTCTATTATAGGTTAACGATGTTAAAAAACCGTTATAAATTGATTACAGCAATATTACAATTTAGAAAGCGTTTAATTTACGCTCTCCCTTAGCTATAGGCTCTCACATGAGCTAATCATACAGACACCGTCCAAGGCAGGCTGCCAGGACGGTGTCTGTGTTCATTGTCTTAGGGGTGGCCGGGATGATCTCGCTTGATTGCACTTGGAAAGCCAGCCCATTCCTCAGCGGCTTCGATATCTTCCTCAAGCTCAGACCATATCAGCGATTCCCGGCGGTCGGAATGAAGCAGTCTCCGTGCTGTCCGTTCCATTCCTTGCTCCTTGCGGGATTGATGCATAACGTAATCGGGCTCCTTCTATAGCAGAAGTATACGCTTGTAGCACATTCAGCATTCCACTTAGGCCATTGCCTGAGATGGCAGCTGCAATTGCACCTCGCTAATCCCTATTGTAACCCGCTTGCCATATTCTAATCGCAGCCCTCTAACCAGCAGCCTATCTATGCCTTACTATCCATAATGAGGGTCACTGGACCCCAGTTCACAAGTGATACATCCATCATCGCACCGAATCGACCCGTCGCAACGGTCAAGCCTGCTCCTTGAAGCGTTTCGTTGAATCGCTGATACAGCGGCTCCGCTTGCTCCGGGCGGGCGGCAGCCATAAAGTTTGGACGTCTGCCCTTACGGGTGTCGCCATACAGCGTGAACTGCGATATGGAGAGAATCTGTCCTCCGATTTCCTGGACAGAAAAGTTCATTTTACCAGCTTCATCTTCAAAAATACGGAGTCCGGCAATCTTGTCCGCCATCCAGCGGACATCCTCTTCCGAATCCTCATGGGTAATTCCGACAAGCAGCACAAGTCCGAATTCAATCGAGCCGGTCACTTCCCCATCAACCGTAACCGCTGCCTGCCTGCTCCGTTGTACGACTACTTTCACAGCTGCAAACCTCCGTTAGCTATTCATTACACGTTGAACGGAATAAATATCTTGAATGCGTTTGATTTTCTCAACAACGGAAGACAAATGATCAATATTGCGAATCAATACAGTCATATTAATCATAACCATTTTATTCTTAACCGAGCGGCCAGCCACTGCGGATATATTCGTCTTGCTCTCGGATACCGCCTGAAGAACCTCATTCAACAAGCCGTTACGATCATGACCCGCGATCTCAATATCGACGCTGTAGTTGGATTCAATCGAATCCTCCCACTCGACCTCGATAACGCGTTCGGCTTCCTCGCCCTCTACACCCAGCGGTATGTTCTGGCAATCCATACGGTGGACGGATACGCCCCGTCCTCTCGTAATATAGCCTATAATGGCATCGCCAGGCACCGGGTTGCAGCAGCGGGCGAACCGCACGAGCAGATTATCGATCCCTTTGACCGTGACACCATGTGTCGGACGGGTTTTGCGATAGCCCGGCGACTTGGCATCCTTCTCGTTGCTCATGTCAATAATATTGCTCTTCTCAGCTTCCTTGCGCAGCTTCTCGGTCAAGCGGGTACAGATCTGAGCAGCCGTAATTCCTCCGAAGCCAACCGCGGACATCATATCCTCAGTATCGTTGAACGAGAATTTCGTCGCTACCTCCATAAGCTTATCCTCAGACAGCCAAGCCGAAGGCTCAAGTCCAAGACGCTTCAGCTCGCGCTCGCACAGCTCGCGCCCTTTGGCAACATTCTCTTCACGCTTCTCTTTCTTGAACCACTGTCTGATCTTGCTTCTGGCATGGGAGGACTGTGCGATCTTAACCCAGTCCTGACTTGGGCCATAAGAATGCTTCGATGTCAGAATCTCTACGATGTCACCTGTCTTGAGCTTATAGTCAAGCGGCACAATTCTACCGTTCAGCTTGGCCCCTATCGTCCGGTTGCCTACCTCAGTATGAATACGGTATGCAAAATCAAGCGGCACAGAGCCGGCAGGCAGCTCGATAACTTCTCCGCTCGGCGTAAACACGAATACGAGGTCTGAGAAAAAGTCCATCTTGAGTGATTCCATGAATTCTGCCGCATCACTCGTCTCGTTCTGCAGCTCCAGAATTTCGCGGAACCATGACATTTTGTCCTCGAAGTTATTGCTAGGCACGAGCGAGCCTTCTTTATACGCCCAGTGCGCTGCAATCCCGTATTCCGAGGTGCGATGCATATCCCACGTACGAATCTGTACTTCTGTTGGCTCGCCGTTCGGGCCAATGACGGTCGTATGCAGAGACTGGTACATGTTCGCCTTCGGCATAGCGATGTAGTCCTTGAATCGCCCAGGCATCGGCTTCCATAACGTATGAATAATACCTAGCGTGGCATAACAGTCCTTAATATTCTCGACGATGATCCGAATAGCCATCAAATCATAAATTTCATTGAACTGCTTGTTCTTAGCTGTCATTTTTTTATAAATGCTGTATATATGCTTAGGGCGTCCAGATATATCTCCATCAATGCCCATTTCATCAAGCTTTTCCTTAATTCGTGTAATAACGTCGGAGATGAAGAGCTCACGCTCTGCGCGCTTCTTCTTCATCAGATTGGCAATCCGGTAATATTGCTGCGGGTTCAAATAGCGAAGCGCAATATCCTCCATCTCCCACTTGATCGCCGATATACCGAGGCGGTGAGCGATAGGACAGAAGATTTCGAGCGTCTCATAAGCGATACGCCGCTGTGCTTCTTCTGACTGGAATTTGAGCGTACGCATATTGTGCAGCCGGTCAGCCAGCTTAATCAATATAACCCGTATATCCTGAGCCATAGCCACGAACATTTTGCGATAATTCTCGTTCTGCTGCTCCTCTTTGGAACGGAACCGAATTTTCTCCAGCTTAGTAAGTCCATCGACAAGCATAGCGCAGGTTTCGCCGAATTTCGCGCGCACGGTTTCTAGGTCTACAGTCGTATCTTCGACGACATCATGAAGCAATGCTGCAATAATCGACAGCACGTCCATTTGCATATCCACTAATATATCTGCAACCGCAATAGGGTGAAGAATGTAAGGCTCCCCTGATTTGCGCACCTGTCCATGATGGGCCTGTTCCGCAAATTCATAGGCTTCCCTAATGCGTATTAAGTCCTGTTCTTTCATATAGGCCGATGCCTTTTCGAGTAACTGCTCAATGCCCATGAAACGTCCCTTTCCGAAAAGAGCCCCATTCGACTCCGATTCACGCTATTTTCCGAGTTTTCTTAATATTATGCTGTAACTATAGCAATGCGTCAACCTACTCCTTTGTTTCACAGTTGTCCGATTCCACAATAACGTAATTGACTTCATTCGTTTATTGGAATATCCTGTTTGTTTCGCCGATATATATGCAGGTGATATACGTTAATGAAGCAGACTCCTGCAGGGCGAAGAAAACCGCTGGGGGAACCATCCATTCCCAGCGGCTTTCCTCTTCCTATGAATGAATCTGACGATCTAGGCAGTTAGACATGAGCGACCTGATGCTTGTTCTGAGCAGGAATTCTCACTTGGACACATGTTCCCATCCCGCTCTTACTGTGAATGGTCACACCGTATTCTTTTCCATAATATAGCCTGATTCGCTCGTGAACATTACGAATACCGTAGCCAACCCTCGCAAGTCCATCTCCACTGAATATGGAATCTATCGCTTGCTGCGGCATGCCGACTCCATCATCAATAATCTGGAAAGTAATCATACCGTCCATACAGCTGCCTATAATTCGGATATGAATGCGGTCTCCACGCCAGGCATGCTCGAGAATATTCTCAACAAATGGCTGCAGGATCAGCTTAACGGTCGAATAATTAATCATCTCTGGCTCAACCTGGTAGTCAATCGTAACGCGGTCACCATACTTTACCTGTTGAATATCTACATAAGCCTGCACCTGCTCAAGCTCTTTGTAGATCGGGATGATTGTCTGCCCTTCATTAAGCGATAATCGGTAGAACTTCGCCAGATTCATAATCATCTGATGCTGCTTCTCGACCTGTCCGAACTTGGCTAAGCGGCTGATAGAGGATAGTGTGTTGTATAAAAAATGCGGATTAATCTGTGCCTGAAGCGTATCTAGCTCTGCCTCTTTCTTTTTCAAATGCGTCACATAGACTTCTTCAATTAAATTCTGCGTCTTCTTCCCAAGCTCGTTCAATGAGCCTGCAATCGTAGTGAACTCATCATTACCGCTGTAGTGAATCCGGCGTCCGAAATCCCCTTGTCTGAAGGATTGCAGCATGGACATCACCTTAAGCACCCTTCTGGAGAAGGCACGGGATACGAGGAAGGCTACAAGTGAAATAACGATGAAGCATAATAGACAGATTACGATGGTCAATTGATTAACCTTGCTCGTGTCCTCCTGAAGCACCGTTGAGGGAACCAGAGCAACTAGGCTCCAGTTCAAGCCAGGCAGCTGCTGCCGCAGTACGAGATGAT
Organism: Paenibacillus xinjiangensis; assembly: GCF_059686975.1. NCBI lineage: Bacteria > Bacillati > Bacillota > Bacilli > Caryophanales > Paenibacillaceae > Paenibacillus > Paenibacillus xinjiangensis. The sequence continues at coordinate 58,266 of NZ_JCAALS010000005.1, forward strand.
TGTCTCCCCTCGCCTGAAGCATGAGCTGCTCATCTGTCTGCTCTCCCGCTCCGGAAGCGTACAGAATGCGATCGTTGTCATCCGCAATAAATAAGGTGCTGCCGCTTCCTATCTTTTCATTATCGACACTTTGGAATAGATCATTCAAATAAATGCTAATCCGCATAAATCCAATTTCACTCAGCTTGGTTGGGTCTGTCGTATCTACAATCCGTCTTAGCAGTGAAATACGGTCATATAGACCATCATCCTCAATCTGTTTCCACTGCACAGTTTCCCCATATTTCTCTGCCGGGTGTGCTGTATACCATTCCTTGCTCGTAATCCGATTCAAATGCAGCATATCGAAAAACTTCCCCTTCGTCTGAAGCGGATCCATATTCGTACTGTCGTAATACACCTCTGGAAGCGTCTCATTGCGCAGATAGACCGTTAGCCAAATGCTTCTGTTCGTTGAGTCCACCGTCTGCCGGAACCTGGGAAGCAGCTCCTTCGTCGTCGCCTCATAGCTGACCCAGCCTTCTTCGTAGTGCAGCAGCTGCTTGGACAAAGTCGAATCATAATAGATAAGATCGGACAATCGGTAGGTATCATCAATTTTGTACAGGACATTGTCCTCCATCTGCTTAAGTGTTCCATTAATCGCATTTCTAGCCTGGGCTCGGATCGAATCCACCATAATCGTATTGGCGATATAGCCAAACACAAAAATCGGAATGATAATAAGGACAATATAGGAGATAAGCAATTTGACGCCAAAAGGAATGAATCTGCGCTGTCTTCCCGGATGCTCTGCATGATTCATCGTTACATTCTTCTCCTGAAGTCAATCGGCGTCATCCCGAATGTTTCCTTGAATTGCCTGCTGAAGTAAGGCATATACCGATATCCCACTCGATCGGCGACCTCATAGATTTTCACCTTCGGGTCCTTGAGCAGCTCCCCTGCCTTCGCCATGCGAAGCTTGATCGCATATTCACTGAAATTCATGCCTGTCTCCTCCTTGAACATCAAGCCCAAATAGTTGGGGGAGAAGGCGAACTTGTCGGCCGCTTCCTTCAAGGAAAGATTACGGTCCATATTCTGCTTCATATATTGAATCATCTCATGAATGAGCTTCGTATTCTTCTTCGGTTCAGCTGTTAACCCATCAGCTGCTAGCAGCTCTTCGTTAGGAACGACTCTCTGCTGCTGTATCGCTTGCCTGTAAGACTCTCTAAGCGCCTGCTCCACCTGCTCACGCTGCATCTGTCCGTCGAGCTCTTCCTTAACTCTGATTAACGCCTCGATCAGCTCAGCATCATCCATAGGCTTAAGCACGTAGCTGTACGCCTTCAACGCAAGAGCCTGCTTCACGTAGTTGAAATCCTGATAACCACTTACGAATATAATGCGCAGATCGCTGCAGCCTTCCGTCTCGAGCGCTTTACGGGCAAGCTCAAGTCCAGACATGCTCGGCATATGGACATCTGTAACGAGAATATCCACCTTGCTCCCCTTCAATACGTCATATGCATCGAAGCCGTTATTAACAGCTGCGATGACCTCCAGACCTAGCTCGGTCCATGGAATGAACGTCCTCATGCCTTCTAAGTCGAGCACTTCATCATCGGCAATTAGCACTTTATACATGGAATCATCTCCGGTTTGGCTGATTGATAGGCTGCTATTGATTGACATGTGTATAACGGCATAGCCGTCCTCGCAAGGACGGCATTCGTTCAACCCAAATTATAACCTAGCACAGTTCCATTGTTAATTGCCTTTCATATTTTTTAAGTTTTCCTGCCATTTGATTGTTTTATAAGCCAATAGCTTGTCGTAGCCAATTGCTTGCGCATCTTTTTCTGCTTGATCAAGGATAGCTAGCACTTCTTCATCACTCTTCGCATAGAGAGCCTTCGCTCTTGCCTCTGTGTACAAATCCTCAAAGCTCTGGGCAATGATGCCTTCCTCGGAATCCGGCGTTGGAGCAAGGTTAATGAACTCTGTCGCATTGCTCTGCGTTTTCCAAGTGATTGCATTCTGATAACGTGATTCCCAGCTTTGCTGCTCCTCTGGCAGCGTCAGTTCGAATTTCATTTTGGATTTGTCGATAAATACGCTGTTACCGTTCCATTGGAAGTTAACTGTAGCGTCCATCATCTTCGTACGGCCTTCTACGTCCGTCAGGTAAGCCTCTGTGAAGATCGGTGAGCCTTCTTCGTCTGTACCTTCCCAGTACTTGCCCTCAGGTCCCCAGAACAATGTCCGTGTCCCTTCCGGTCCAGTTAAGTAATCAAGGAATGCGAATATTTTCTCTGGATCCTTCGAGGATTTCGTAATAACGTTAACGTTCCAGCCCAGCTGTGTATACGTACCGGTCCATATTTTATTTTTGTCGAGACCCGGCTTATGAACAGGCCAGATCATCAGGTAACCGGAATCGGGGTTTTTCTTCTTCAGCTCTGAATCACCGACGGCTCCGTACTCGGTAGGGCTGGCACCTGCGAATACAGCTGCTGTTCCGTTATAAGCCTGCTCCTTCACTTGATCCTTTGTTTGGGTAAGAGCATCCTGCGACATCAGCTTCTCGCGGAACAGCTTGCTCGCATACTGCATCGATTCGCGGAATACAGGATCTGTGAAGAGTGAAGTCAATTTGTCTCCTTGCGGAACTGCACGGTTCGCCACGAATGCTGGTGAGTAGTCCTCACCGAAGCCGCCGAACAGAACGTCAAGGCCCTGACCATCGATTGCGAGATCCGGATTGAACGGGATCACATTCGGGTATTTCTCTTTTACTTGCTTCAAGTAAGTATAGAAGTCATCCGTCGTCTCAAGAGCTGGCGAGCCTAGGCCTTCATAAATTTCTTTATTGACCAGATAACCGGCATTGCCAATCGGCTGAGAGGTATACCAGTTAGGGAACTGATAGATCTTGCCGTCGCTCGAGCGCAGCATATTGATTGCTTCTTCACCGACCCACTCTTTGAAGTTCGGATATTTGTCTAAGTAGTCGTCGAACGGCACCAGCATATCTGCAGCCCGCAGGCGCTCAACATCAGCTCCGCGATCCATCCAGATCACATCTGGAAGCGTACCGGAAGCGATCATCGTATTGAGCTTCTGCGCCGCGTTGCCGCCTGACTGAATTGGGGTGATGTCCACCTTTTTATTTTCTTTAATCCACTTAGTCGACTCATCTCCGCCCCAAGCAGGCATCGTGTACCAATCATAATGTCCATAGAAGGAGAACCCAAGCTGTTCACTGCCAAGCTCGAAGACTGAGGGCGCTTCTTCTGTTTGACCGGCTGGCGCTGCTGTCTCAGCAGGCTTGTTGCCGCCACTAGCCGTACCTCCGTTATTCTTCGCACAGCCCGTCAATGCCGTTACCGCCACCAGCGTCAAAGCCAACCCTACAAATACTGATTTTCTCCATCTCTTCATTCCTGTTAACCCCTCTCTTCCTCGCAATCATTTATATTCAAGCGATTAACGGGTTCCCCGAGCAGACCATCTCTATGCAGCTGCCGTCGGTCGCCTTGAAGCTGTGATTATTCCTTCAGTGAGCCTACCAGCACACCCTTAACAAAAAACTTTTGTACAAAAGGATATACGAGAATGATCGGAATGGTTGCAACCATCATTGTCGCCATCGACAGCGATTTGCTTGTCACGCTCTTCATGGAAGAGAGACGACTCTGTGAAGCAGAATCCAGCTGAGACATCTGCTCGCTCATAATGTTGGAATTCAATATTTGCTGAAGCATCGTCTGTATAGGCACCAGCTTCTCATTCGTTATATAGATACTCGGATAGAACCAGTCATTCCAATGATAGACTGCCGTGAACAGCGCCAGTGTTGCGATTACGGGTCCGGACAGTGGAACAACAATTCGGAAGAACGTTGACCAATAGCCGCAGCCGTCTATTCTAGCAGATTCCTCAAGTCCTGCGGGCAGCCCTTGGAAGAAGGTACGGAATATAATCATATTCCATACGCTGACTAGTCCGGGAATGATGAACACCCAGAAGGAATCCATGAGACCTAAGCTTCTAATCACTAAGAACGAAGGAATTAAGCCCCCGCTGAAATACATCGTGATGATGCAGGCGATCATATAGAACTTGCGTCCCATCAGCTCGCGCTTCGTCATTCCGTAAGCGAATATTGCGGTACATAATATAGAGGCAAACGTTCCGATAGCTGTACGTAGAATGGAGATGTAGAAGCCATTAATGATCCGATCATCCTGGAACACAATCTCATAATTCTCCAGAGTGAAGACGCGCGGCCAGAATGTTATGCCTCCAAGAGAAGTATCCATCCCACTGTTGAGAGAGATAACTGCTGCATTCCAGAATGGATAAAAGGTAGTGAATGCCAGGAGTGTCAAGCATATATAAATAAATCCAGATAAACTCCGATCGCCTAAGCTTGCCTTAATTCTCACAATCGGTAAGCCTCCTTCAACATGATCCTGCTGCAAGCGTCTTTTACCATAGGCTGTTCCCCGTCCTCCGGGCCAGCAGGTTCGCGAAGGTTAGTAAGCCGACGCTAATGATCGCTTTGAACAGTCCGACTGCAGTCGCGTAGGAGAATCGCTGTCCGCTTATACCAGTTCGATATACATACGTATCGAGCACATCAGACACATTCCGCACAACCGGATTGACGCCGAGCAGCAAAATATCCTCGAAGCCTGCACTGAGCAGGTTGCCGATCGCGAGCACCATGAAAATAATGACGACAGGCATAATGGTCGGAATCGTAATGACAAAGATTTGTCGGAATCGGCTTGCTCCATCGATCGAAGCCGCTTCGTACATGCTTGGATCAATGCCTGCTATGGCAGCCAAATAGACAATCGAGCCAAAGCCAATTTCCTTCCACACACCGGTCGAGACGAGTATGGTCCAGAAATACTCAGAGATCGATAGAAAGCCAATAGGCTCATCAATAAGATTGACTGCTTGCAATAGCATGTTCAAGCTGCCATTCTCCATCGATAGGATCGACATGGCGAAGCCTGCAACAATGACCCAAGATAGAAAATGTGGCAAATAGCTTAATGTCTGAACAACCCTTTTGAAATACATATTTTTCACTTCGTTCAGCATCAGTGCCAAGATGACCGGTGCCGGAAATCCGACAGCCAGCTTCAGAACGCTGATCACGATTGTGTTGCGCATGACCTTCCAGAACTCAGGCGCATGAAAGAACATTTCGAAATGCTTAATTCCTGCCCAAGGACTCCCCAAAAATCCTTTGAAAATGTTATAGTCCTGGAATGCCATCAGTACACCATACATCGGTAAGTAGCTGAATACGAAAATAAGTAGAAGCGCCGGGACGACCATAAGCTGTAAATCCCATTGTTTGAGCAAACGAACAATCTTCGATTTGGATCGTTTCTCTGGCGCTTGATGTCTTTCGGCAACTGCAGCAAGCTCTGCCATCTTATTCCCCCCTCATCTGTAATTGTAAGGGGATATGCTTGTCGATTCTATTTGCCTAACCAACGAAAAATGATACTTTTCAATCTAATGATGTTATTATTCATAACATTTGTATCGCAATAAAACTGGTTTTTCATGATTATTAAATTATGTATTCGTTTACAAAAATAAATAGTGAAGTTGTATCCGTTTCCAATTAACTCTACGCGTTCGGTATGGAACAAATAGATTCGCATATTCTAACATGAACCTTCCTTGAATTTGCACTAGAGTGACAGTACAAAAAACAGCGCTCGCACATGGCGAGCGCTGTTCTCAATGTCGATAGGATGAGCTTAGTACGTTACAAGTGATACAACTTCAATGCCATCAAGCTTCTCGCGGCCAGTCAAGTATGACAGCTCGATTAAGAATGCTGCACCAGTAACCTCTCCGCCAAGCTGGCGAACGAGATCCATCGAAGTTGCAATTGTGCCTCCCGTTGCTAGCAGATCATCTGCAATCAGCACTCGTTGTCCAGGTGTTATCGCATCCTTATGCATCGCTAGACTGTCATTGCCATATTCCAGGTCGTAGCTCGCTTGAATCGTCTCTCCTGGCAGCTTGCCACTCTTACGAATAGGAACAAAACCAACGCCAAGCGCCAGAGCTAGAGGAGCTCCAATGACGAAACCGCGTGCTTCTGGACCTGCGATAACATCAATCTCCATATGTTCAACCGCTTTGCGCATAGCTTCAATTGCAGCACGATAAGCTGGACCATTACTAAGCAAAGTTGTAATGTCTTTGAAGCGAATACCTTCCTGTGGGAAATCAGGGATCACCCGGATATAGTCTTTGAAATTCAATTGTTGTTCACTCATTTTACATTCAATCCTTTCTATGCGTACCATTCAATTATGCCATTTCACCATATACAACATTCGGAGCCTGAAGCTGCTCCGCTCTTAACTTCGCTGCCTTATAATGCTCAGACGTGGTTAAGTCCCGCTTCTCAGGCGATTCTACAACGACAGCATGTGTCCCGTCATCCTCGATAAAGCCCAGCTCACGAAACACACTAAGCATAACAGCAACCATATCCGCTGGCCAGCCGCATTTTTCCGAGAGGAGCTCAGGAAGACCCTTATTCGGTGCGCGGCGCAATTGACGCAGCAGCTGATAGACCTGTCCAAAATGCTCACGCTCAGGGAATTTAGCCAATACACCTCCGCTATATAAATCATGAATCTGCAGCTGAGGCTTGCGCTGACCATTCCATTCATTAATAGACAGCTCTCCGACTATATCAACCGGAGAACCATTGTGCAACCTTGCCGATAGCTCGCCCATACTGAAGCCTACGGCCTCCAGCATCTGACGTCCACTGCGCAGCGACAGCTTCAAGTGCTTCGATTCCTTACCCATCGTCCGGCGATCTGCGAGCTCAGCCGCTTGGAAGAGCAGTCTAGGTGAGCGGTTCCCCGCTCCGAAGGGCTCAAGCTGTGCAAGCTGGCTAATGGTATTCACATTAGCTTCATCAATCGTGCATACGAGATCGATCGCCGTCTTCGGTATCCAATCCTGCTCGGATAGCCAGGCCATCGCCAATTGTCCAAGCTTCTCCTCGAACTCAGGCAGCTGGCTGCGATGCAGACTCATTCCGGCCGCTGCTTGATGACCACCGTAATGATCAAGCAGATGATCACACTCCGTAAGGGCAGCATGCAGATCGTAGCCGTCAATAGAACGAGCTGAGCCTTTGCACATACCGGTCTCCACATCAATACCTAGAACGATAACCGGTTTATAATAACGCTCTACTATTTTGGAAGCCACAATACCAATGACACCTACATTCCAGCCCTCAGCAGCCAGCACAATGACTGGAGGAGCAGGCAGCGAAGCAGCCTCTGCCGCTTCACGCTTGGCAAGCCACTGCTGCTCCGCTTCCTTCACTATGCTCTCTACGATACGCTGCCGCTCGCGGTTAAGCACATCCAATGAGGAAGCAGCAAGTATAGCATCATCATAGTTCTCATTCGTCAGCAGCTCCACAGCACGCTTCGCATGCTCCAGTCTTCCTGCTGCATTAATACGCGGCGCCATACTGAAGGCTACCGTCGAGGCTGTTACTTGATCCAGCTCGAAGCCCGCTGCCTCAGCAAGTGCTCGGAAGCCCGTATTGTTAGTATTCCTCAGCCGCTGCAAGCCGCTGCGTACCAATATGCGATTCTCGCCGGTTAACGGCATCAGATCAGCTATTGTGCCAAGACAAACAATGTCGGTCCATTCCATCGGCGGCCGCTCCATTAACGCATGCGCTAATTTGAAAGCTACACCAACGCCTGCAAGACCTTCGAAGGGATAATTGCAGTCCACTTGCTTCGGGTTAACGACCGCACAAGCCGCCGGAATTCGCTCCGGCGGCTCGTGATGGTCCGTTACAACGATATCGATACCCAATTGCTTCGCGTATTCAACCTCTTCGTAAGCGCTAATCCCCGTATCAACGGTAACTAGCAGCCGCACACCCTCAGCAGCAGCAAGGTCAATGGCCCCTTTATTAAGGCCATAACCCTCAAGCGCGCGATGCGGAATATAGTAATCGAACTGATAGCCCAGCTCACGGAACACATGAACAAGAAGTGAAGTGCTTGACACGCCATCCGCATCATAATCACCATAGATCCTCATCTTCTCACCCTGCTTCGCAGCATCCTTGATCCGGGCAACAGCCTCAGCCATCCCTTTCAATAGATAAGGATCATGCAGATGCTCCGTACCTCCTCGCAGAAACAGGCCTGCCGCTTCGACATCCTTGTATCCGCGCTGCACGAGCAGCTTGGCTACCAGCGGCGGAACGCTGAGCTCATCAGACAATTCCTTCGCTCGCCCATCATCCTCATTGCTCCAAGGTGCTAAAGTCCAGCGTGTCTTTGCTTCTATCACGCCGATTTCAACTCCTCTCATCCAAGCTTATTGCAGCAGCGTAGGCATATGCTCCTGATTCGGATCATGATTGGATTTATATGGGTAGCCAGGATCATACGGCTCCACATGAATCGTTACTTCCGTTACATGACCGAATCGCTTAAGCAGCAGCTGCTTCACACGCTTCGCAATTTCATGACCCTCCAGCACAGATATGCGCGGGTTTACACTGATGACAATTTCCGCAACAACATAATGCCCTTGCTCCTTCGCCTTAAGAGATTCGACGGTTACAACACCTTCGACCCGTTGAATGAGCTGATTAAGCTCCTTCTCTTCCTCATTACGGCTAATGGCAGGCACTTCACTGCGTGTTGTTGATGTTATGATGTGGTAGCCGTTATACATAACAATTATCGCAATAATAACTGCTGCCGCAGGATCAAAATAATACAGGACGGGCAGCGATACCGCTTGCCCGACAAGTGCGCCGCCTACCCCAATGACAGCTGCCAGCGAACTATACAAGCTTAAGCTGCGCTCCTTGGATGACAGGAATAGCTCCTTGACAATAATGCCGATAATAACGGCAGCAAGCGCACCCCAGTGTGGGGGCTGGTCCACACCCTCGATCAAGTCTCGCACAGCAGAGATGCCAAGCTCTAGTCCAAAGATAAGAAGCACAACAGCTACAATTACACTTACCGCTGATTCTGTTCTTGATTGGTTAAGCGCCTGCTGCCCACGTCCCTGCTTCCCCCAATACACAGCACATTGTGCCGCCGAATGAAAAGCGTCTGCAAGCAGCGCTTTACTGCCTGATACCACGCCGACTATTCCTTTAAACAACGCCAGCGCTGCATTTCCCCATAAACCTGCAGTAGGAGCAGGCTTTGCTGTAGCATATCGTTGTTTGATTGACATACATGCCTCCAGCGTGGAATGATTCGCTGGAATAACGCTCCCATTCCACTTATTGAAATAATTTACTTCAAATCTAGCACCTATCGTGAAGGAGTATTAACCTTGGAACCCCACGATTAAACGGCAGATTTTGCCGGCTGCTTCGTTTTTGGCTTTTGTTTGCCTTTGAGCAGTAGCCAGAGTGGTGCTGCAATACAAATAGAAGAGTATGCGCCGCTTGCCAGACCAATAATCTTCGCAAGTGCGAACAGCTTGATCGATTCACTGCCGAAGATGAACAAGCATACTGCAATTATTAATACGGCGAGAACCGTATAAATATTACGCGACATCGTCTGCCACAAGCTCTGGTTGACCATGTCGCCAAGCTGCTCTTGCGTCTTGAATTTGCCAAAACGAAGATTCTCACGAATACGGTCAAAGATAACGATCTTATCATTGATCGAATATCCGATTGTCGTCAGCACAGCTGCGATAAAGGGAAGATCGACCTCAAGACGGAAGATCGAGAACATAGCCACTACCACGAACGCATCATACAAAATCGCAATGTTGGCTGCCAGCGCGAAGCGCCATTCGAACCGAATAATAACGTACAGCATAATGGCCAAGCTCGCGATTAGAATACCATAGATCGCCTTGAAGCCCAGCTCTTGAGCCATATCTGGTGAAACAACGTTAACCTCTGCGGATACTTGATCCCCATATTTCGCTTTGAATGCATCTTGAATTGTTTTGAGTGCAGGCTGCTCGAGCACTTCATCGAATCGTGCAGACACCCGGTCTCCAGCTGCGCCGCCGACCGTAGGCGTAACATCCACTCCTGCTGAAGTGAAGATTTCCTTCGCTTCAGCTTGGGTAATGCTCTTCCCGACAGATATATCCATATTCGTACCAGCTTTGAAGTCGACCCCGAAGTTCATATTAAAGATAAGGAGTGACAGAATGCCCAGTACGGTCAATGAAATGGAAAATATAAAAAACTTATTGCGGTGCTTGACGAAGTCAAACCGCACCCTTGTATCAAAGTTCACGGATTTCCGCCTCCTTCACGCCGAAGTAGCTAGGTTTAGTAAACAGGTTGCTGCGAATCAGCAGGGAAATAAGCAGACGCGCTAGGAATATATTCGTAATGATACTAACCAGAATACTGAATATCATCGTTAATGCGAAGCCGCGAATCGCACCATTACCGATATAGTACAGCACTACGCTTGCGATAATATTCGTAATGTTCGCATCCATAATGGTACGGAACGAGTTTTTCGAGCCTGCTTTGAGGGAGGACAGCAAGCTTTTTCCGCTTCGAATCTCTTCCTTAATCCTTGCATACATAATGATGTTAGCGTCGACCGCCATCCCTATACCAAGCACGAATGCCGCTATACCTGGCAGCGTTAAGGTTGCATTCATCAGCTCGAACACGAGCACCAGCAGCCATGTGTAAGTAATAACCGTAATACCCGCTACGATACCTGGAATCCGGAACAAAATAACGAGGAAAACAAGAATAATAGCCGTTCCGATAGCGCCGGCTCTTACTGTTTCTTCAAGCGATTGCTGACCCAGCTTAGCGCCAACGCTCTGTGTATATTTCTCAACCAGCTTAAGCGGCAGCGCCCCCAAGTTGATCGTATCCTTCAATTCATTAGCCTCTTCTAGAGTGAAGTCGCCACTGATCTGCGCGGAGCCCCCACTAATAGGGTAGTCAATACGAGGATTAGACAGCTGCTCTTCATCCAAATAGATGGCGAGGGATTGCCCCGTCAGACGAGTCGTTACTTCCTCGAATTTCTTCGCATCCTTCAGCTGAATCGTAACGAGCGGCTTGCCCATTTGGTCATATTCGACCTTAGCAGCATTCTGAACAAAGTCATCGCCTTGCAGCTCGATCTTGCCATCCGGACCGCGGAAGGTCAGATTAACAGGCTTCTTAATCATTTCTCTGACTTCATCTTCATCCGTAACGCCTGCAATCTTCACGCGGATACGGTTCGTGCCCTCACGTGTAATCTCAGGCTCAGCGATACCGAAGGCATCAATCCGGCTCTCCAAGCTTTTCGCTGTTTCCTTCAATGATTCCGGTGTTACCTGATCTCCGCCCTCAAGCGGTTCAGCCTCGTACAATACTTCGAATCCGCCTTTCAAATCAAGTCCCAGCCGCATATCTTTAAACAGTGCCGGGCTTGTCCATGCGATAACGCTAAACATAACGATAACGATCGCAAGGAAGGCTGCTAATCTCTTCCCGTTCATACGTCCATAGTCCCCCTTATGATCTCAATATTCCTATTATACTTGTGAGTAAAATACGAGTCAAAAAAAAGAAACCTTTCCATTAGAAATGGTTTCCCCGATAAGCGTTGACTGTCATGAAATTCATAAACTTTATCACTTTCAGCGACAAAATATCATTTACAATTTGATGCAGTTCAGGCTGACCGGTTTTATTGTATTTGGCACTCACACATTCCCAAACCTCATGCCCTGTTACATGCTCGTATCCAATGAGATGAAACTCCTCTGCCTTGCTGACGCATAACTGCTCGATCGCTTCCCTCAGTTCTTCATCTCCCACGTCATGTCCTCCTTGTGTCCTATGCGTTATCTATTCGCTGTGCCCTCTTCATTCTCCTGCCGATTAATTGAGGTTGATAAATTTGGATGATACATGAATCGGACATGCCGCGCATAAAAATGATACTGCAAGCCTGTCTTCTCTTCTCAGTAAGAGAAAGACATATGCATTCTGGTAAAAGAGATGAGGGGCGACGATGACGAAACAAACGTTTATTAAGGGAGCTATGATTCTGCTTGCTGCCGGTATCATTAATCGACTGCTCGGCTTCGTGCCGCGCATAGCCCTTCCCCGTATTATTGGTGCCGAAGGCGTCGGTATATACCAGCTTAGCTACCCTTTTCTAGCCGTCTTAATTACGATAATAACGGGCGGCATCCCGCTTGCTGTAGCCAAATGGATTGCAGAGGCGGAGTCAAGAGGCGATCATGCACGAGTGAAACATATATTCCGAGCGGCTATGGGCTTAACCGTGTTTCTTGGGCTGGTCATGACAGCAGCCCTGCTCTTATTCGCGCCTTGGATCACTTCTCATGTGCTCCCTGATGCACGGGTATATCACACGTTCCAGATCATGACACCCCTACTGCTCATTATTGGGGTATCTTCGATTTATCGAGGCTATTTCCAAGGCAAACAAAATATGATCCCTTCCGCTGCCTCTCAAATTACAGAGACCATACTTCGTATTATCTGCTCCCTTACCTTCGCATCCTTGCTTCTTCCCAGAGGAGTCGAATGGGCAGCAGCAGGAGCTATGATGGGGACTGTCGTTGGTGAGCTTGGCGGACTTGCCGTGCTCCTCTGGAGATACACCAAAGACCGTAATCAGAAACCAGCTTCCACCCCATCAACAGCAAGCTCCGGGCTGCAAGAAGCTCCGGAACACCGAACACCTGTGCTCCGAAGGCTGTTAAGCTTGTCTATACCCGTAACAGCCAGCCGTATGGTCGGCTCACTGTCCTACTTGCTGGAATCGATCTTCACAGCCCGGAGCCTCGCTCTCGCGGGCATCGCGACAGGAGCAGCTACCGCGCAATATGGTGCGCTTCAAGGCATGATTATCCCACTGCTCCTGCTGCCGACAGCATTAACCTTCTCTCTCGCTTCATCACTTGTTCCTTCGTTGTCAGAGGCTGCCGCTCGTGGTGACCGGGCTACTATTAATAAAAGAATGCATCAATCGATGCGTCTTGCTCTTGTTGCTGGAGCACCGTTCGTAGTCATAATGGGGCTATTCGCTGAGCCAATATGTAGAATCCTATATAATCACGCTGATATTGCTCCAATGCTGCAGCTGATGGCACCTGTCGGATTATTCATTTACTTGCAAGCTCCGCTCCAAGCTGCGCTCCAAGCCTTAGATAAGCCCGGGACTGCGCTTATGAATACGTTCATCGGTGCAGTCGTGAAGCTCTTACTGATCGTCCAGCTCGCCTCTGATCCTGATTACGGCATCTACGGCGCACTAATTGCAATCAATGTCAATATCGTCCTCGTCACTGTTCTTCACGCTATTAGTGTGCTTAGATTCATCGGCTTCCGCATGAATATGCTGGATTTCTTGAAGGTTGGAGCAGCTATGGTCATTATGGGCGGTGCGGCAAGCTGGACGATGAATAGGCAGCTATTGTCCGCTGAGTGGATCAATCTCATTATCGCCTGCTCAGCAAGTGTTATCGTTTATTTGCTGCTGATGGTGTGGATGAAAATTATTAATCGCTACGACATGGCGCGAATTCCTCTATTCGGACAATGGTTCAAATAAATCAAAAAGCCGCGTTTATCTGCGCGGCTTACGATCAGTATCGACGAATAGCTTGCCTTTGTGGTCTAGTGTACATAAGAAGACGTCCTTGAAGTCATTGACGCCTTTTTCTTGAAGCACGTTTTTTAACCAAAAACGTGTTTTTTCCAGTTTCTCCAAATTCTCATCCTGAACCTTGCCATCCATAATTAATGGAATAGGCAGAATCTCAAAGCGAAATTTCGGTGGAATTACTTTGGCCGACGTTCCCTCTTCCTTCTTATCCTCAGTCACTGGTTTATCTTCGTCTTGAGAATGAGACTGAGGCTGAGCTTCACGCAGACCAGCTGATGATTGGGACGACGACACGGAGTCGTTCTCCTTCGGGAAGACAGACAGCTTGCCTGTCGTCTCCAGTATCGCGAACTCCACATCCGAAATTTTACTGATTTGATTCTCTCTTAGCTGCTGCATCAGATCATCCAGGTTGTATCGCTGCTTGCGCATCACCTCACGATTCAGCTTGCCTCTAGCCATTATGACACTCGGCTTGCCGTCGAAGAGCAGACGCAGCTTGCGATTCTTCAGCCCAATGAACGCAATTCCAACCTGAATGACGAGCAGTACAATCATTGGCAGGACACCATCCCATATTGGCCTATCCATATCTTCAATAACAAGAACAGCGATCTCGGCAATCATAACCGAAATAACAAGATCGAATACCGACAGCTTGCCAATCTCTCTTTTGCCCATAAACCGCATAATAAGAAAAACGACAAAATAAATGAAGACCGTTCTTATTAACATGTCCCAAAATTCCAAAGGAACTCGCCTCCTCGACTTGGTCATGCCCTAAGCAGTTTCTGTCTGAGCAGCCTGTACAGCTATTCTGACCTGCGGCATCCGACATCATACGACGAGTCCTTACACGAATATATGGCAGTGTTAGTAAATTTAATGTCCTTTATGGGATAATGGCAAAAGTAACATACAGCATTGAAACAACCAGAGACATGAGGGTAACAGGTACGCCTATTTTCAAAAAATCGAGGAAGCTGAAGCTCTTCCCTTCACGCATAGCAAGTCCCACTGCAACCACGTTCGCCGAAGCTCCAAGGAGTGTCCCATTGCCTCCTAGATTCGCCCCCAGCGCTAGTGACCACCAGAGTGGATTAAGCTGCTCCGGATTCGTTATGCCCATCTCGACCCCAATCTGCTGGATCATGGGGATAGCTGCCGCAACAAACGGAAGATGATCCATCGTAGCTGAGGCCATACCTGACATCCATAATACGAGAATGGATAATTGGGTCATATCTCCAGAAGTAACGACCATTGTATAATAAGCGAGCTTATTCACAATATTCGTCTCCACCAGTCCTCCAACGAGCATATATAAACCGATGAAGAATACGAGCTTTTTCCACTCTACCAGCTGGGCAGCTGACCTTGGCTCCTGACGCCGCAGCCCAACAATCATAAGCAGCAATGCCCCCACTAAAGCAATTACTGCTGGTTCAATACCGAGTACAGCATGCAGGGCAAACCCAACCATGGTTAGCACAGCTATAACGATTGACTTGATGACAAGCCTGCGATCCTTCATATAGTCATCTGTGGATAGCTTCATCAGCTCAGCCTTAGCTTTGCTCGTAACGGTCAATTGCTTGCGGAATACGACAACGAGGAAAGCAATCGTTAGCAGCATGATAATAACCGTAACAGGAGCAAGATGCACAATAAAGTCATTGAAGGTCAAATGCCGATTCGCCATTCCAATCATCATATTGGATGAGCTTCCAAATAATGTAGCGGCACTCCCAATATTGCAGGCCATAAGCTCCGAGATGAGAAACGGAACCGGAGTTACTTTTAGTATTCGTGTTACCGCAAGGGTTATCGGTACGATAATCAGCACCGTCGTCATTTGATCGAGGAATGCGGAAGCTGCCCCTGTAAAAGCCGTTACAATGACAAGCATACGCACGGGATTGCCTTTGGTTTTCTTGATGAGGGCAACGGCGATATATTGAAATATGCCCGTCTTGTTCATCATCCCAACCAATAGCATCATACCGATAAGCAAGCTTATCGTTCCCCACTCTACATGAATGGTGATAGCCCGCTTCATATCCAATATCCCTAATATAATCATCATAATAGCGCCAAGCAGCGCGACAATGGCCCGATTCCATTTCTCCGTAATCAGAAACGCATACGTCACCAAAAAAATAACAGCAGCAGCTGCAATTTGCCATGTGCTTGAATGATACCATTGGTGCGAAACATCTAATTCCAAATCCCTTAACACCCTTTCTTCTCTTATGCAGCTTCTCTTGCAAGTAAACTTTACACATTATACAAAAATGTTCTAATTATCGTCCAGTCTTGCTCTCTCTTGTACTAATCCCGCCAGCTTGGCCATAAGGTGTACTAATAGCTGAAACTAAGGGGGATTAAAATGAATCCAGTTAAAAATATTCCGACTAAGGCGTCGCTGGCCTCGCCTTTGCTGGCAGGTCTACTGTTCGCTATTATCTGGCTTGCTCTAGGTGCGCTGCTGCTGTCTATGCTGCTTCACTTCAGCAATATGAAGGAGTCCAGCCTCCCGCTGTACGCCATGATCGTTCATGGATGCTCTTCGGCCGCAGGCGGCTTCGTAGCTGGCAAACGTTCTGGCAGGAAGGGCTGGTATTATGGCGGTGGACTTGGCCTGTTATATGGAATAACGATCGTCATCATTGGCTTTCTAGCCGCGAATGCCAGCCTCTCCACACATACCGCCCTACTGCTTGGAGCAGCACTGCTTGCTGGAGCCTTCGGCGGAATGATTGGCGTGAATATGAAAAAATAGCTATATCGTAATGAAAAAGCTTCTAAGCGGCATACTAGTGACAGCTTGACTTATACAACTGTCATTCGTATTCTGCTAGGAGGTTTTTTTCAATGGTTCTCTTCCATTCCATGTGGTCGGTAGCTTTCTATACCGCAGCAGCTGCGTTCGTACTGATCTGGATCGGAGCAGGACTTAATCCTTTTACCGCATCCGCCTTATTCGTGAAACATATGCTCGGCTCCAAACGATATTTTTTCCATTTCATTGCGCTTATCGTTATATTAATCTTCAATAAGATGGAGCTAAGGATAGAACGTGATTGGATGATTAACACCGAGTTCACTACACTCTTCCACTCTCTGGAAGGTAATGTCGTACATACGATTCAACAACTGTTTCAGCACAAATGGCTGACACCGATTGTCGCCTTTATGTACATTGTCGTTTTTCAGGCACTTATGCTCTCATCTATTGCGGTTTATACGTTCCGGAGTGAACGCAAGCAGCTCTATTACGCAACTTGCTACGCCGTTATGCTGAACTACTGTATCGCTATCCCATTCTTTTTGTTTTTCCCTGTACAGGAGGTATGGTCGTATCAAGAGAGCGGCGTAAGCTTCCTCATGCTCGACGTCTTCCCAGCCTTCGAATCGGAATACCGGCTGCTGTCGGGGCTCGATAACTGCTTCCCTAGTCTTCATAGCTCTATGTCTGTTACGCTTGCCATTCTAGCCTGCCGCTCCTCTAATCTACGCTGGGCTTATGTCGTATGCAGCTGTTCTGCTGTCATACTGTTCTCCATCTTCTATCTAGGCATCCACTGGATTACTGACATGGTTGGCGGGGTCATTCTTGGATTGTTAGCTAGTACGATGGGACTTAGACTAAGTGAGATGCAGCTCTATGCAAAAAGAAAGCCTGCAACCTGAAGGATTCCCTCCAGAGTGCAGGCTTTCACCATTCCATTATTGACTATTCATTACTCCGTTGCTGCTGGAGCGCTGTTGATAACTGTGCTGATCGCGCTGCGATCAAACGTCATCTTCGTCGTATCGTTGACGCGAAGTACTACTACGTCATCCGACAATTCAACGATCGTGCCGTGCAAGCCACCAACTGTCGAAATTTTATCGCCTTTTTTCAGTTGGCTAAGCAAGTTGTTGCGCTGCTTCTGCTTCTTCTGCTGCGGACGAATAAGCAGGAAATAAAATACCGCGAACATAAGAATAAACGGCCAGATCATCGCCCAGATGCTTTGTGTGCCTGATGCTCCATCTGCTAATAAGGTAGACATTGTATTCCCCCCTCTCAAAACCCTTTGTCATTATCAAACAGACCGTACGAGGTGAAGAAAGAATCCCGGAAGTCAAGCAGCCGGTCTTCCATAATCGCCTGACGAACGTCCCGCATGAGCTGAACTAAAAAATGAAGATTGTGGTAAGTGGTAAGCCGCATTCCGAACGTTTCATCCGCTTTCAATAAATGGCGTATGTAGGCCCGCGAATAATTCTTGCATGTGTAGCAGGAGCATTCCGGGTCAAGCGGACTGAAATCCTCCGCATATTTCGCGTTGCGAACGACTAATCGGCCTTGGCTTGTCATTGTTGTCCCGTTGCGCGCAATTCGCGTAGGCAGAACACAATCGAACATATCAATGCCGCGAATCGAGCCTTCGATTAACGCGTCGGGTGATCCAACACCCATCAAATATCTTGGTTTGTCTGCTGGAAGCTCGGGAACGGTATAATCCAGCACATCATACATCAGATGCTTAGGCTCTCCAACACTCAATCCACCAATAGCATACCCCGGGAAATCCATGGAAGTCAAATCCCTTGCGCTCTGAATACGCAAATCTTTATGCATACCGCCTTGCACGATTGCGAATAGGCCTTGATCATGGGGCCTTGCATGCGAGTTCAGACATCTTTCTGCCCAGCGGGTCGTACGCTCCAGCGACTGCTTCACATAATCGTAGTCCGCAGGATAAGGAGGACATTCATCGAAAGCCATCATTATATCGGACCCTAGTGCATTCTGAATTTCCATTGCCTTCTCCGGGGATAGGAACAGCTTATCGCCATTCAGATGGGAGCGGAAATGAACGCCTTCTTCCGTAATTTTACGCATTTCGGATAAGCTGAACACCTGAAATCCGCCGCTATCGGTCAGTATCGGACGATCCCAATTCATGAACTTATGCAATCCGCCTGCGCGCTTCACAATATCATGACCAGGGCGCAAGAACAGATGATACGTATTGCTTAGTATAATCTGGGCATCCATCGCTTTGAGCTCTTCTGGGCTCATCGTCTTAACGGTAGCTTGTGTGCCAACCGGCATGAAGGTTGGTGTCTCGATAATGCCGTGAGGGGTATGAACGCGGCCAAGGCGCGCCCCCGATTGCTTACATTGTTTGATGAATTCATATTTTACAGCCACAATTCACGCTTCCTGTTCTCGTTAAATTCAAATACTGGATTGCTATTAATAGATAAACATAGCGTCGCCGAAGCTGAAGAAACGATACTGCTCACGCACAGCTTCTTCATAGGCTTTCATTACCGCATCCCGTCCTGCAAGCGCGCTGACAAGCATAACGAGCGTAGACTTCGGCAGATGGAAATTCGTCAATAAGGCGTCTACCATCCGGAATGTATATCCAGGGAAGATAAAGATGTCCGTCCACCCGCTGCATGCCTCGATAGGCTTATCTGCGAAACGTCCGGCTACTGTCTCCAGCGTTCTAGCTGAAGTTGTACCTACTGCGATCACTCTTGAGCCTCTTGCCTTAGCTTCATTAATTAGAATGGCGTTCTGTTCATCCAGCTCATAATACTCCGAATGCATCGTATGCTCTTCGATCGTCTCGACCGACATCGGACGGAAAGTGCCTAAGCCGACATGAAGCGTCACATACGCCAGCTTAACTCCTTTGTCTGTCAACTGCTGTAGAAACTGTTCCGTGAAATGTAAGCCTGCTGTTGGAGCAGCCGCCGATCCTTCATGCTTCGCATAGACCGTCTGATAACGCTCCCGCTCCTCCAATCTCTCCTTAATATACGGAGGCAGGGGCATCTCGCCAAGACGATCAAGCAGCTCCTGGAATATGCCTGTATATTCGAATCGAAGGGTTCGGCCGCCCATCTCACCTTCATCTTCTATGACTGCACGAAGCAGCGGACCTCCACTGCCATCATCTCCGAACCACAGCTCAGTGCCAATCTTAATCCGTTTGGCAGGCTTGGCCAATGCTTCCCAGCGGTCGCCTTCCAGCTGCTTAAGCAGCAATAGCTCTACTTTGGCACCAGTATCGCCTTTGATACCCATTAGCCGAGCGGGGATTACTCTCGTATCATTCAATACGACAACATCGCCCTCCTGCAAATATTCAGCCAGGTCCGTAAATATGCGATGCTGAATATCGCCAGTGCTGCGATCTAGCGTCAACAGCCTTGAAGCGCTTCGCTGCGCCAGTGGAGTCTGAGCTATCAAATGCTCAGGCAATTCAAAGTCAAACCAATCTACATTCATCTGATTCAATCATTCCTTAGCGATGGTTACATCTTTATAGTAGTATTGCAAGATATAGGAATAGTCATACCCCGACTGTGCAAGCGAGAGTGCACCATATTGAGATAGACCGACACCGTGTCCATTCCCTGTTCCCGTAAACCGATAGGTGATTTCTTTCGTAGAGGCCCGAACCTTCCCATCCCCATTCATAATGAACAGATTGGAATCAGCCTGCTTGACACTGCCTCCAGCACCAATGACATATACGGCCCCTGTATCATTCGGTTTCGTCCTTGATGCATTGCCCCCACCAAGTATCGATACCTTCGCTGTCTCATCTACCTTGAACAAGGTGCTGGGCAATCCGCCGAGTGCCGGGCGGAGATTAACAGGATATCTCACAGGAAGCACCTTCCCGTTCACCTGCATCTCGATTACCCGCCCAGACGGTCCTTGCTTGCTAACCTCGAGCGTCGTAATCGGTCCTGCAACGGCAGATGTTGTCTGCCCCTTCATCGAAGCAACAAGCTCAGCCGACGTATATGGACCTCTTACCCATGACATTTGATTATTTTGCACGACTTTTTCTAATATAGCAACCTTTGTACCTTTATCCAATTGCCCGATTAAGGCTGCAGTGTCGTCAATAATTGGCATCTTACGAACCTTCGAGCCATCTGTATTCACTTGCATAATCGCTAATCCAGCTTCATTCTTACTGCCAGTATCGTCGAGCAGATCCTCACGAACATAGCCAGTTGAGCCGCTCGCTAGCACTACTCTATACCAAGAATAGAGCCCTTTCTCGGATGAGCTGTCGGGGCTGGACACGCTTTTGAGATAGGCTACTGCATTGCCCCATATCTCTGTTGCATCTGCCGACACCCCACCTGTGCTGGAGGAGAATAGTGCTTCAATTAATTTGCCATTATAGAGGATGACCTCACCAGCTGTCGCGTCTACTGCCTCAATTGTAGAAGGCTTCTCCGCTCCTGTACCGCCGTATACCTGACTGTTGACGCTGTCTACGACATGAGCGATTTGATACCCGAAGCCTTGATAGAGAGCATAAGTACGAGCGGATACCGCCTGTGCCTTCAACGCTTCTATAGGCCAAGACGCACTCATTTCTCCACCGACGACAGAATAGAGATACTGCTCGAACGGCAGCTCATTCACTACAGCCAGCTTGCCATTAAACTCACTAATCTCGAATGCTCCGCGGTAAGTCCGGTTATACCGCTCCGTTAGCTTAATCGGATCCGAGGATGCCGGGGCAACCCATACTTTGGAGTCATTCACCGGGAATGTATACATCGTAAGTGAGCTCGAAGCTGCAGCTGTCACTGTATGATCGTTCCGCAGCAGCATATAGGAGCTGCTGCCGGCTGGCTTCAAGCTGCTGCCATCAGCACCCGCTGCTAGTTTCACCAAGTCAAGCTCCGCTGTAGTAGCCACGGCCCCTACCATCACTGAATAGCGAGCCGCAGCTCCTTCGGTCTTGCGGATGGCTACAAACGTATCTACTCCTGCTGCTTCGAATACAGCTGAGGCCTTGACTGCCTCCGCTTGTGTCGAGTAACTGCCCATCTCCAGATGGAGCGGACCCTGCAGCTCTTGCTTGACGCTGGCCGTAAGCTTCTTAATCTCGCTGTCTGCCGTCCATTTGGTCATAGCCGTCGTAGCCAGAGCAGCTGTATCATAAGTTCCTTCCGTTACTTGATACACTTTCTTGCCTTTTTTGTTCAAGGAAGTAATGAAGGCACTGCCAGATAAAGCCTGCAATCTTTTATATACAGATAGAGCCGTATCGAAGCTTGCCGTCTCCGCTACTTTCACCTTGTAATCGTCCTTGGCAAACCGTGCTTGTGCGGAGGCGCCCACCTTCATCCATTCCTCTGTTCCTGCTGGCTGGCGCATACCAATTGATAGGCCTCCTGGTGATGAGAGCGTTGCAGCTGAGGTGTTCACCTGATATTTATTCGGAAACTGCAAGAAAATAGCGACCCTTATTGAATCGAGCTGAGGAACAGCGCCTTGTGAAGGCTTAACGGTCCAAGTTGATACCAGCAGCAGACCGATCAGCGTAACTAATGTCATTCTTTTATAAGACCAAGTTGTTTTCATTTAATCGTTCCCCTTTCCCCATTGGTTGGGTAGATGGCAACTTTCTGTAGAGCAGCTCTGCTCCACTTTGCCGAACCAATCATACCTATGTTTCGCCACGTAGCGATATATTGCATCTCCGATCGGCTTCATGCCAGGTATGGCATATATAGCTGTTAGCGGTCCAAGACCCGCTAGCGTCCTCATAATTCGTATGACTCCGTCTGCACCTGCATAAATATGTCCCTGCTCGTCCGCAACATGAAGCTTCTCGCGAAGTGTCTCATCAGATATCTGCTCCATCCCAGGAACAAGCTGAGACTCATTGCTCAGACGAAGCTTCTGCAGCGTCATGTATTGAATATTCGCCTTCGTACGAAGCTCCTGCAGCCTCGTAATGGTTGCTATGCAGAGCCTGCATTCTCCATCATAGACAACATAAAGCTTTTCCTTATCAGACAAGGCTTAATGTCATCTCTCTGGTATAGGCATACCGAGATGCCGATACGCCTGATCCGTTGCAATCCGGCCGCGAGGAGTCCGCTGCAGAAAACCAATTTGCATCAAGTAAGGCTCATACACATCTTCAATCGTTTGACTCTCTTCACCAATAGAAGCTGCAATCGTATCCAGACCTACTGGTCTGCCAGCGAAGGTAGTCATCATCGCAAGAAGCATCTTGTGATCGATACTGTCGAGTCCAACTTGGTCGACTTGCTGCAGCTCCAAGGCCGCTTGAGCAATCTCATGCGTAATAATGCCGTCTCCCCGAACCTGCGCGAAATCTCGCACCCGCTTCAGTAGACGGTTAGCAATACGCGGCGTTCCCCTTGAGCGCATGGCAATCTCCTGCGCAGCTTCCCCAATAATAGCAATATCGAATATTTCCGAGGAACGAGACACGATATACGCGAGCTCTTCCATGGTGTAGAACTCCAGTCGGCTAATGACCCCGAATCGGTCTCGCAGCGGCGCTGACAGCAGGCCAGCCCTTGTCGTTGCCCCTATTAATGTGAATGGCGGGAGATCGAGTCTAACCGAGCGGGCGCTTGGTCCTTTCCCTATCATGATATCTAGAGCAAAGTCCTCCATAGCCGGATACAATACTTCCTCTACCGTACGGTTAAGCCGGTGGATCTCATCAATGAACAATACATCGCCTTCCTGCAAATTCGTCAGCAGCGCAGCCAGATCGCCGGGGCGTTCAATGGCAGGACCAGAGGTCGTCCGCAAGTTCACGCCAAGCTCATTGGCGATAATGTTAGACAGTGTTGTTTTGCCAAGCCCAGGAGGTCCGTATAGAAGCACATGATCCAGCGCTTCCTTGCGCATCTTGGCCGCGTCGATATATATTTTCAGATTCTCCTTGGCTTTGGATTGCCCGATATATTCAGCTAAATAACGAGGACGAAGACTTAGCTCCATCGCTTGCTCTTCCATCATCAGGTTCGCGGAAATTATTCTATCATCCAACTGTGTTCAGCTCCTTTCCGTTACCCTTTGAACAGCTGCTGCAAAGCTCGTTTAATTAAGGAATCTACCGTATCCCCAGCCGTAACCGTTGGCTGCAGCGCAGCCCAAGCACGGTCCAGCTCTGCCTGTGTATAGCCAAGAGCAGCCAGCGCCTCGCGTGCTTCTTCCCATGCCTTTTCTTCTGCTTGCTCGGATTGAACAGTGTCTGCTCCAAGATTAGTCGCAAACAAGCCTTCATCCGCTATGAAGCTTGACAGCTTATCCTTCAGATCAAGCACCATGCGCTGCGCAGTCTTCTTGCCGATACCCGGCAGCTTCGTAAGGAATGTTAAATTCTCCTGTTGAATGGCATGAATAACTGCTTCCGGCTTACCGCCTGCTAATATGCCAAGCGCAACCCTTGGTCCAATGCCAGACACTTCGAGCAGCTTGCGGAACAGCGTCTGCTCATCTCTAGACTGGAATCCGTACAGCAATATAGCATCCTCGCGGACGTGATGATGTATGTAGACGGTCACAGCTTCTTCTTTGTTCATAAAGGCGTATGGATTAGGCGTAAATACACGATAACCGACATCTCTTACGTCTAGAACAACATATTCAGAATCCACATGGGCAATTAAGCCTCGTAAAAAATCAATCATCGAAGCACCTCATTTATTTTTTGCGATAATACAGCTGAATGTGCATGGCAAATCGCCACCGCAAGTGCATCCGCTACATCATCTGGCTTCGGTACAGCAGACAGCTTAAGGAACATTTTGACCATTTCCTGCACTTGACGCTTCTCTGCTCTTCCATATCCAACGACCGCCTGCTTCACCTGTAGCGGCGTGTATTCTGCAACGGGTAAGCCGCGCTGGGCAGCTGCTAATATGATCACACCTCTCGCTTGTCCTACCGCGAAGGCCGTCGTTACGTTTTTGTTGAAAAACAGCTTCTCTACAGCAACAGCATCAGGCTTGTATTTATCCATCAACGCAACGGCTGAATCATAGATTTGTACAAGGCGCTCTTCTGGCGGCGTATGGGCAGCCGTCTCAATCGAGCCATATTGGACAGGGGTAAGCTTATGTCCGTTCTTATCAATGAATCCGAAACCCGCTATAGCGATACCCGGGTCAATTCCTAAAATGCGCAATACGCCAACTCCCTCAGGTTTTGCCATGCAAAACCACTTCACTCCGTCCATTATAGCAAAAGATGGTGCATATGAGAACACGCGTTTGACGATACCTGACAACTCCCCCACCGAGCTGCCGCACAAAAAAATAAGCTGCCTTAATCATTATTGCTAATGACCCTTGGCAGCTTGTCCTATTATGACATCATAGTCGACCTTTAATAGGTCGGATTCATGACTCTTTCATGATCCTGTACAGCAAAATCACTGAAGGTAGAAAGCACACTGTTATATTCATCAACATCGGAGATTTTGATACCTTGAGAGAGCTGATCCACTTTCTCCTGAGGCAGGCTGCTCTCCATATATTGAACATCTAATTGAAAAAAGGTCCGCACAACCTTCTCTTTCTTCGGCAACCCGTCGAATAGAGTCAGATTCCCATTCCTGTCCATTCCTATATAAGCGTTCGAACGGCATTCATCCGAGAATTCATCGATTTGCTGCTCGAGCAGAACGGTCTGGCCATCCGGAGCAAGCACGGCCTTCCATTCCGGATGGGACATCAGCAGGCGAATAATCTGGGCCGCATCCATACGTCCTAGTGGACGCGTCTCTTCTCCGCAGATGTACTCCCGATGAAGCGTAACCGTCAGAGGTCCCTTATGCTCCTTGAGCAGCTCTATAATGCTTGAATGACTCGCTTCAGGTGTACGCTGATCGACATGAGCTGCAGCATCGGCAGTTGAACTCCATGCAGCTAACAGCAGCGAGGTCATCAAGGCGAGTATTGCACCAAGCATCCAAGATGAACCTCGACGACGGCGGAGATGCTTCTTTATATGTTTCCATAGGCTGAATTCCAACATATTAATGCCCCTTCTTTCTTTTTGACATAGTTTAACTCCAAACTTCCATATATATGCACGGCTGCCCGAAGCATAATGGATCATCACAAGCTATCTCCGAATGCCTTCTATACCTAAAAAAAACGCCCCCCACCCCTAAGAGTGAGAAGCGCTTGATTCTAGTTGGAATGTTAATCTAACGGTTAATCCACGGCCGGCTATTTCTCTTGGATTGACGGGAGCGCGCAGCTACTGTGCGAATAACCGCTTTTTTGCCACCTTTGCGCTGAATCACTGTTTTGCTCTTAGTCTCTTCTTGTGCATCCACCTTGGCTATTGCCTCATCCTCACGCTTATCCTTACAGCCGCATGGCTTCTCTGCTACTCCAGCTGTCTGAGTGGGCGATGTGGAATAGGGGGGGAAAGGAGGGAAGCCCCAAGCTGGATACCCGTAACCATACCCATGAGGGCCGGTACCTGCGGGAGACACATGACCGTGGCCATAGCCATAGCCTTGTGACTCCGGACTAACTTGACCAGGCCATCCTGCGTTCGGACCTATCTCCGCTGGCAATACGCTATTCGGACCCATCTCTGCTGGCATGATGTTCTGCGGCCATGCGTTCGAACCCATCTCTGTCGGCATGATGTTCTGCGGCCATGCGTTCGGGCCCATCTGTGCCGGCATTACGTTATTCGGACCCATCTCTGTCGGCATGATGTTCTGCGGCCATGCGTTCGGACCCATCTGCGCCGGCATTACGTTATTCGGACCCATCTCTGCTGGCATGATGTTCTGCGGCCATGCGTTCGGACCCATCTGCGCCGGCATTACGTTATTCGGACCCATCTCTGCTGGAGACATTTGATTTGAGCTATAGCTATAGCCATAGCCGTGACCATGCCCAGGACCTACATTAGCTGGTGACACCATCCCATGATGATGGCCATGCCCATAACCATAGCCATGATCATATGTGTCTGGGCCCCAGCCTGCTGGTGAGACTCCTCCGTTGTCACAATCAGGGCCGCTATTCACTGGCGATACTGCGCCATGACCGTAGCCGTAGCCATATGTTTCAGGACCTTCATTAATTGGTGACACAATGCCATGTCCGTAGCTGTAGCCATATGTTTCAGGACCGGCATTCACTGGCGATACTGCCTCATGTCCATGACCATGACCATAGCCATGTCCGTAGCCATAGCCGTATGCATGAGCATCAGCTATTGGAATCGTTCCAGGAGGACAGATGAAGTGGCCTGGTCCGTTCTCACTGGCCGGACTGACATTAGCACCGAATGGCATAGGCTGTGCCCAGCCTCCGTAGCCTGTTCCTCCTTGAGCTGGCGATACACTTGGATTACTGTATCCATAGCCGTTGTATATCGGTTGCTGTTGGATTGGCGAAGAAGCTTCTGTTGCTGGAATGTTGAATTGCTGGAATAAATCCATATTCGGTTTGTTCTCTGCATGAATCGGAAGCACTTTCTTCTCCGCAGGCTTCTCAATCGGCAGCGTCTTCGTGGATGGCTTTACAGCAACTGATTTAGGTGCAGGTGCAGGAGCTGGTACATTCGGCTTCACTGTCGGTTTAGGCATTGGCGTCTCAGCAACCGGCGCCACTGGCTTCTCAATAGGGGCAGTCGGTTTGGGCTCAGTAATAGGCGCTGTTGGCGTCTTGCCTGCAATTGGCGAGGTCTGTGTCGGTATTTGAGCGGTTGGCGCCTTACCTGCAGCCGGTGACGTCTGCGTTGGTATTTGACCTGTTGGCTTCTTCCCTACTAACCCCTGCACGCCCTGCATGAGCGACATCGGATGGAGCGGATGCAGTCCGCCTCCAGAAGTTGTTTCATTCATTACGCCCTCAGCTGCAGGCAGCTCGGCGCTTCCATGGCCTGATTTCGGTATGTTGACAATTTCTCCCGTGAGTAGAACATTGGGATTCTTCAGCTGTGGATTGGCCTTAATCATATCCGCCAGAGGCACCCCCCAAGCCTTGGACATCTTCCAGAGCGTATCCCCCTGCTTCACCACATGCTGATGCATAATATCCATCCCGCCAGTGCCTCCTGATGTGGAAGGAATCTTCAGCTTCATACCGACATCAAGAACATCCGGATTTGTTATAGCGGGGTTCAGCTTAAGAATCTCTTCTATCGACACATTATGTTTCTGACTTATGAAATACAATGTATCGCCTTTCTTCACAACATAAATTTTCACCGCTTCAAAACCTCCTGTCACGATCTTTGTATAACCGGCACGGCTAATGCCTGCTATCAATCATTACATCCTATGCAGAACATGGGCAGGTGTCTCCAATTTGGCAAAAAAAATAGTGGAACCCGTCAACTTAAACCCGTTGCGTGGCTCCACTATTGCGAAGAGATCGTTCTATTTCATTAATTGCTCATAGTTAAAGCTTGGATAGCTTCCCAGAATCCGAACCTGGCAGCCCAGAGCTTCAATCTCAGCTATTGCCGCAGGAAGCAGTACGGTTTCCAGCGCCATCTCTACATCAATATAAAAATAATAGTTGCCGAGCTTCTTCTTCGTTGGCCTCGATTCAATTCTCGAGAGATTGATCTTGCGCCATGAGAATGCCGACAATACCTGATGAAGAGCACCTGGATAATCCTCAGGCAAGGTAATGAGAATACTTGTTTTTCTTGTGTCGGAATGACGGGAAGTGAACGGCTCTTCCCCAACAAGCACGAACCTTGTGAAATTATTGTTATGGTCTGTAATTTCACTTCTTAGGACATCTAATCCATTGTTCCCGGCTGCAGTCTTCGTCCCGATTGCTGCCCAGCCTGAACCTGGATTCTCGTTAACGATTCGTACACCCTCGGATGTGCTTCCAACTGTCTCCGTTTCTGCCTGCGGCAGATAAGTACGCAAGAACTGCAAGCATTGTGCAATCGCGACAGGATGGCTGATCACTTTTTTGATCTTGCTGAAATTAATAGTCCCATCTTCCCCAGCTGCTTCGGATTGTCTGCCGATGAGATTCTGAATAGATGGATATACCCATTCTGCCTGGATCGGCAGATCTACCTCATGCACCAGCCAGTCCATATGAAGACTCACAGAGCCTTCAATCGTGTTCTCGATCGGAATAACGCTATATTGACTAACTTTATTTACAGTAGACAGGAAGACATCGGCGATAAGCCGGTGATAGTCCCATTGTACCTCTTGCCTCGCGAACAGCTGCCTTGCCGCTTCATCTGAAACGGAGCCTGCTGGAAGCACTGCGATTGTCTTCATGAGCGAACTTCTCCTTTAATACGATCCATGAAAGATAGCGAAGTCTCGATGCTATTCTCTATCGTAATCTCTGGACCTGACGAACTTGGCTTCAGCCAGATGGTCACTGCTTCTATCCCCTGATTCTTGAGTGTAGCAAGCAGAAAATTCTCCAGTTCCTGCTTCTGGCTGCCAGCCGCATCAACGAATGCAATCAGCGTTGGCCCTGCCCCGCTGAGAGCTGCTCCGAGCGCGCCGAACTCAACAGCGCGCTCCAGAATTTCAGTCATGCCGGGAATGAGCGCTGCCCGATAGGGCTGGTGCAGCCGATCCTTCATGGCATGACGAATGAGTCCAAGCTCGCCGCTAGCCAGCGCCGCGACGAGCAGAGAGCTGCGGCCGACGTTGAACACGGCGTCGGCCATACTGATCTGCGACGGCAGCGCGTGGCGCGCTTTCTCCGTCGACAGCTGGAAGGCTGGAATCGCGACTAGCGTCTCCAGCCGTTCATGCGGCTCCAGCCGTACTTGGTCGGCCCGCTCGCCATCCCATGCGGATACGACGATACCGCCGAACAAGGAGGCTCCGACATTGTCAGGATGCCCTTCCAAGGCAGTTGCAAGCTGGAACAGCTTGTCATTGTCCAACGGGCTGCCAATTAATGCATTCGCTGCGACCAGTGCCCCTACAATAGCGGAAGCACTGCTGCCAAGCCCTCGTGTGAGCGGAATATCACTATACATCGCAATATTCAGTTCAGGAACCGCTACACCAGCTTCCTTGAATACCAGCTGGGCAACTTTATAGATGAGATTAGACTTATCTGTTGGCAAACCCTTCATCTGTTCTCCGTGAAGCTGGAAGGTCGTCTTCTCCGACGCCGACAGCTCGATCCAAGAATAGAGAGATAATGCCATTCCAAGAGTATCAAAGCCGGGACCCAGATTAGCTGTGCTAGCCGGCACTTTCACAATTACGCGGCGATTATTCATAACGGGTAAAGCTCCTTTTCCCACTTATATAATGGTGCATAACGTTGGTGCGGGGAAGATTACCCTTCGACGCGGTAAACACTCTTCACCTTACGAATAACTTCAAGCGATTCGAACGTTTGAAGCACCTTATTAATAGCAGCTTTATTGGCGTCATGTGTGATGACGATAATCTCAGCCACTGGATTGTTAGGATTAGGCTGCTGCAGGACAGATTCAAGGCTCACCTCGAAATCAGCGAATACCTGTGTAATACGTGCCAGTACTCCCGCACGGTCATCTACATGCAGCAATAAGAAATACTTCGAGGAAATCTGCTCATCTGTCTTGAGCTTCTTCTCTTTATAAGTCAACAGACCTTGCTTGCCGTTCACGCCAAGCTTCAGATTCCTAATGACTGCAACCAGGTCAGATACGATTGAGGTTGCTGTAGGCATCTCGCCTGCGCCTGCCCCATAGAACATCGTCTCACCTACCGCTTCGCCATATACATATACAGCGTTGAATACGCCATTAACGGATGCAATTGGATGTGATTGCTTAACCATAGTGGGCTGTACGCTGATGCTGAATTGATCATCCTGACGCTCCGCAATGCCCAGCAGCTTCACTTCATAGCCGAGGCGCTTGGCATACAGGATGTCCTCACGGCTAACGCCGGACATTCCTTGAACAGATACATCTTCAAGCTCAACCTTTGCACGGAAGCCAAGTGATGCAAGAATCGTCATTTTGCGTGCAGCATCAAGGCCTTCCACATCAGAAGTCGGATCAGCCTCCGCATAGCCAAGATCCTGCGCTTCCTTCAGCACATCATCGTATGATGCGCCCTCTTGGCTCATCTTCGTCAGAATATAGTTGGTCGTTCCATTGACGATCCCCATGATCTTCGTGATACGGTCAGAAGAGAAGCCGTCTACAAGTGTCCGGATAATCGGAATACCACCGGCAACACTCGCTTCATACAGTACATCGCAGCTATGCTCCTGCGCTTTGGCCAGAATTTCCTGTCCATGAAGCGCCATGAGATCCTTATTAGCTGTAACGATATGCTTGCCGCTAGCCAGTGCCTCCAGGATGTATTCTTTCGTCGATGTTGTGCCCCCCATAACCTCAACAATGACATCGATGTCCGGGTTATTTATAATTTCCCAAGGATCCTCCGTCAGCTTGGACGAATCGATCGCAATCGAACGGGATTTGGATTTATTCTGAACAAGAATCTTCTCAATAACGATCGGCGAGCCCACTTGGCTCTGCAAATCCTCCTGATGCCCCTCTACGATACGAACAACACCAGTACCTACTGTACCTAATCCTAACAAACCTACCTTAACTGGCTTCATCTATTTCCCTCCATCAACCATTATTCAACCTTGTCCGATGACTGAAGCTTTGCGTACACCTTGTTCGCTGCGAAGTACTTCTATAAGTGCTGACAGCTCACCTGTAAGCTGTGAAATATCGACAGAAAGAACGACATTGGCATAGCCCTGAAGCGGAATACTCTGATTCATAGTCAGTACGCTTCCTTCAAGTCCAGCCACTAAGGCGAGAACCTTCGACAATACGCCGGAACGATGCTCCAAATCCATCGATATCGTTACGATACGCTCGCGTTCAAGCTCCTGCAGAGCATATACACCATCTTTATACTTATAGAATGCACTCCGGCTCAGTCCTGCTCGCTCAACTGCCTCATGTACGGTTGCCGCATCTCCCCGTCCAAGCATTTCCTTCACTTGAATGGTTTTTATAATCGCTTCCGGCAGCATATCCTCCCGAACGACATAATAACGTTGCGCCATTATTCGTCCTCCCTACAAAGACAATTGTACTTCTATAATGGACATTATATCGGAATATGCAGGTCGCGGCAATAGGCAAAAAAAAAGACGGCTTGCGCCGCCTTCTACAGGTTTCCCTAAACGATATAATCTCTGCCTTCAAAAAATTCAAACGTGAAGTCTGCAATACGTACCGTATCGCCATCCTTCGCGCCTTTTTTCCGAAGAGCTGCATCTACACCCATTTTACGCATAATTTGAGCGAAGCGCATAATCGCATCGTAGGAATTCATATTCATACGCTTCAAATAATTCTCAATGCTGACGCCTTCAACAACATAGATCTCATCTTCTCTGCGAACAGTGAATGAAGTGTCATCCTTCTTCTCAAGCGTGTATACTTTACGCTCAGAGATTTCCTTCACATCCTCAATGTCCAGCTCCTCAGGAATAGCGTCCAGTGTGTCAGCCGCTTTGTACAGCAGCTCCTGAATACCTTGCTTCGTGAGGGAGGAGATAGGAACGATCATATATTCCCGCTCGCCGCTCGCTTCCTCTACCTGCTGCTTGAACAGCTCCAGGTTGTCAGCCGCTTCCGGCATGTCCATCTTGTTGGCTGCAATAATCTGTGGACGATGAGCCAGCTTCTCGTTGTACAAGACCAGCTCTTCGTTAATTTTATTCCAATCATCGAATGGATCGCGTCCTTCTGAGCCGGCCATATCCACAACGTGTATAATGACCCGAGTCCGCTCTACATGTCGCAGGAATTCATGTCCAAGCCCCACGCCTTCGTGAGCGCCCTCAATAAGTCCAGGCAGATCCGCCATAACGAAGCTGCGTCCTTCACCTACATCAACAACCCCTAGGTTAGGTGTAATCGTTGTAAAATGATACGCGCCTATCTTCGGCTTCGCTCCTGATACGACTGACAACAGCGTGGACTTGCCTACACTTGGGAATCCAACTAGACCAACATCGGCCATAACCTTAAGCTCAAGTGTAATCCAGCGCTCCTGACCTTCTTCACCGTTCTCCGCAATATCTGGAGCCGGGTTGTTCTGGGTAGCGAAGCGAGTATTGCCTCGTCCGCCTCGTCCGCCTTTGGCAACGACTACCTCTTGTCCATGACGAGTCAGATCGGCGATGATTTCTTGTGAATCATCATCGATAATAACCGTGCCCGGAGGAATGCGTACGATCATATCGTCTGCACCTGCTCCATGCATGTTCTTCACTTTGCCCCGCTCGCCAGCTGGACCTTTAAAGTGCTTCTGATAACGGAAATCCATCAGCGTCCGAAGGCCTTCATCCACTCGGAAAATAATATCTCCGCCTCGGCCTCCGTCTCCGCCAGCTGGTCCGCCCTCCGGCACGTATTTCTCTCGACGGTAGGAGACGATTCCATTGCCCCCATTGCCGCCTTTTACAAATATCTTCGCTTTATCGACAAACATGATGTGCCCCCGTTCAAGCGCGCAATTTTGACTTCAGCAGAATTTTATCCTGCAGATGCTCTAGTTCAATCAACTGCAGGGGCGCGCCTTCCAACTGCTGTTTTATTTGGTTAGTCAACTGCTCTTCACCAGTCAGCTCGCCTTGATAATAAAATGCCGCAAACAACGTCTGACCATCCGTCGACAGCTCTAATGTTAGAGTTGACGAATCGCCAAAACCGGGCTTAACTGCGAACCGATAAGCATTAATGAGCTGCATCAACGTTTCTGCAACCTCTTGGCCGTCAATTGGCAGCTCACTTATATTTATATCCTGATCAATCTTCACATGAAGCTGCAAAGAATTCGTTAGTGTGCGGAAGGATTGAATATAACTAACTAGTGAAGGTACTCCAAGCTTCGCAATCTGACTTTCTAGCATCATACGATCTCTTATTTTGTCCACGTATTCCACCGCTCTATCCGGCTTTTTCATCCGAATATAGCCATACAGAACCTGCAAATCATTCATCCAATCATGTCGATGATGATTAAGCGTCCTTATTCCTGCGGCCTGCAGCGTATGTACTGTACGTTCCAGCCGCTGTGTATGCTCGCTACGTTCAGCCCATATCCATATTGCCGCTGCTGTCGTCAGCCAAACGAGAAAAAGTGCAAGTAACCATACTGAAGAAGGCCAGATGAGCACAGCAGCACACGGCAGCACAATTGAGGCTGCAGCTGCCCTTTTTGCCGTTCTTATGCGATCCATCATTTGATCCCACTTTCTGCTTGTTTCCTAGCTTATCCAGTATAGCATGCAAGTATAATCTGCTGAAAGGTCTTGAAGAAGCAAAAAAACCCGGCCTATCATTCAGGCCGGGGCTCTTGCTGCTATTAGGCTTCTACTGCTGCGGCTACCGGAGCCAGATCAACTGGATATACGCTCACTTTTTTGCGATCGCGTCCCCAACGTTCAAACTTAACGACGCCGTCCACTTTCGCGTACAGAGTGTCGTCTTTACCGATGCCCACATTGTTGCCTGGGTGAATTTTTGTTCCGCGTTGACGGAACAAAATGCTGCCACCAGATACGAGTTGACCGTCAGCACGTTTAGCGCCAAGGCGCTTCGAGTGACTGTCACGTCCGTTCTTTGTGGAACCTACACCTTTCTTCGATGCGAAAAGCTGAAGATTCAATTTCAACATGGTTATTTCCTCCTTCATTAAAGAAGTTGTTCTTGCATAATGACATATTTGCCATATGATGATGCGATTGTGCCGAGCATAACCGCCATCGATTCAAGTAAAAGCTGTACCTTCTCATCCGCTTCCTTGTTGTCCTGCTCTGGAATATCCGAGGATAACCAGCCATTCTTCATGGAATACGGCAATTCGAGGCTTGCTAACGCTTCAATAGCATTGACGGTACCAACCGTTACGGCCGATACACCAGCGCAGACGATGTCTTTGCCGGCCTTTGCATATTTCGCATGTCCTTGGACATTGAAAGCTACAATCCGTCTGTCAGCGGCTCTCCGTGTGATTGTAACTGATATCATAGAAAATCCCTCTTACGCTTGGATTTTCTCAATCGTTACTTTCGTATACGGTTGACGATGACCTTGTTTACGACGGTAGTTCTTTTTGGCTTTGTATTTGTAAACGATGATCTTTTGGCCTCTGCCTTGTTTCTCGATTTTGCCAGAAACAGTAGCGCCGGAAATAACCGGGGTTCCAGTTACAAGACCTTCACCTTTGGACACGGCCAAAACACGGTCGAACGTTACGTTCTCTCCTGCGTTAACGTCCAGTTTCTCGATGTAGATTACATCGCCTTCCTGAACTTTGTATTGCTTACCGCCAGTTTCAATGATTGCGAACATAGATGGTGCACCTCCTTATTGTCGAAGACTCGCCTGACCCAGGTGGCAACGGCTTACGCCAGTTACGCTTATAACCCGATCGGAGCGGTATCTGCTTGTCTGTTGCCGAATAGCAATATCAGACATAACCAGAACATTCTATCATATATTGATCAATAGATCAACTACTGCCTATAGCATTTCCGATATGGACGCTCTTCTTCCCTGTACCGCCGCAGATGCTGCATCTTTCAGTAAGCTGCTGTACAGCGTTCTCACGTGCCTTTTTGCGTGTCAATTCCAGCAGACCGAGCCTTGTCCAGCCTAGAATTGTACACTTAGTGCGATCGCGCTTCGACCATTCCACCATGCGGGCCAAGACTCGATCCCGATTGGCCTCGTTCTCCATATCAATAAAATCAACGACAATAATGCCGCCGGTATCCCTAATTTGCATCAGACGCGAAATTTCATCAGCGGCTTCCATATTCGTCTTGAATACCGTATCCTCTAGATCGATCTGACCTGTGAATTTCCCTGTGTTGACATCAATTACGGTAAGCGCCTCAGCTTCATCCCAGACAAGCGAGCCTCCGCTCTCGAGCCGGATATGCCTCTGAAAGGCAGCATTCGCTTGATCGGTTACACCGAAGTAATCAAATAGAGGAGTCTGTGAATGATTAAATACTCGCAGTCGATCTGCGAGCTGGGGGATCATTTCTTGCATTAGAATGGCTGCATCCGCATAGCGGGAAGCATCATCTATCCATACCTCGTCCATATCGGAGGTTAACGTATCTCTTACGACGCGTCGCAGCAGGCCAGCTTCCCGATGCAGCTCGGCAGGCGCCTTCGCATGAACTGCTCGTTCAACGATGCTGTTCCACAGCTGCCTGAGCTGTACAACATCTGCTCCCAGCGACTGCTCCGTCTCCTGTGAAGCTGCCGTACGCAATATAACGCCTTCATTCTCATGACGTATCTGTTCCCCGATATGACGCAGCCGCGTCCGTTCGCTCTCACTGTTGATTTTTTTGGATACGCCAGTATAGCCCGCTTCCGGCATGTAGACCAGCCATCGGCCTGGCAATGAATAGTGAGTAGTGACCCTTGCTCCCTTGCCTCCCAGGGGCTCCTTCATCACCTGCACGATCAGTTCTTGTCCAGGGCGGACGAGCTCGGAGATCGGAGGCTTCTGCGCTGGCTGCTTCTCGAGATGCGGATGCAGCAAATCATCTATGTATAAGAACGCATTCTTGCTTAGCCCAATATCGACAAAGGCGGCCTGCATGCCCGGGAGTACATTGATGACCTTTCCTTTGTATAAATTGCCTACCAATCCGCTGTTTTCCGATCGTTCCATAAAAAATTCCAAAAGCCGCCCATCCTTGAGCACGGCTGTCTGCAGCATCCCGCCGTGACCGTGCATCAACATCTGCTTCATCCCGAACATCACCGCCTATACGTTTTTTCTTTCTATTTTAACACAACGTAAGCGGATGTTCGCAAGTAAATAGACTTATCTGAGCAGCTCAATAATGGAACGATATGGATTCCTCTCCGTCAAATATCTCTCCACGACGAACTGCTCTGGCACAACCATCAGAACACGGCCGCTGGATTCCATCAAGTAGATCAAATGATACTGCTCGCGCCACAGCAATCTGACGACCGAGATAATAGGCTGCTTCTCACCAACAATGATGGGGCTAGCCAAGATGCCCTTCGCTATTTTACGAACAGCTACCTGGTCCCGGTGCATGAGAAAACGCATGAATAGATAAGGAATATTCCGCTGATAAGTCCAATTCGTAATCAATAGAAATAATCCTACGACCAGTAGATTAAGCTGAATACCTTTATCTGAAAGAACGGCTGTAAAGAGCGAATATACGATCATTAATGCGCTCAGTGCAAGACTGATCCAGGCCGTCCATTTCATCATCGTATAGAAATTGAAGCTATAGCTGAATGCTGCCTGCAGCAGCTTCCCTCCGTCTAATGGATAAATGGGCAGCAGGTTGAACAGTCCGATCATCATATTCGCCTGCCACACATATTCCGCCCACTGCATATCCCACCAACCGAGCTGTCCCAGCCCCCAGGCTAGAAGCCCCATCCACAGATTCTGCAGCGGTCCTGCTATCGCTACCAGCGCCTCTTCCATAGCTGGGATGCTGCCTGCATCCTCAACCTCAGCAACGCCTCCGAACGGAAGCAGCTTTACTTCCCGAATGCGCCATTCGAACGCCCTCATTACGACAACATGTCCCAGTTCATGCACTAGCACGATGACGAACAAGGTGAGCAGCTCTGCAAAATAACCGGTAATAACGGAGCCTATCATAACGATTACAAATAGAGGGTGCGCAGACCAGCGGATGCCTTTCCATTTAATCAAGCGGTATCACGCTCACAGGGTCGATGAAGCGATCATTCTGCTTCACGCCAAAGTAGAGCAAGCTGGGCTCATCAGCCTTGGCCTCCAGCAGAGTTCCAATCCCTTCTCCTGCCTCCACCCAATCATTGACGTTAACCAAGGCCTTGCCCAGCCTGCCATACACCGTCGTCCGCTGGTCTGCATGCTCGATCACTATCGTAATGCCTGTATCACTCGGCTCGGATACGAGCAGAACGCGGCCGGTCTCTACAGCGGCAACCTGCTCAAGAGATGTCCCAGCCAGCTCAATACCACTCAGCAGCTCTGCAAAAGTGCGAACTATGGCACCTCCAGGCAATGGAGAGACAACTGGAAGCTTCACTGAACCATCCGCAAGCTCAGCATCCTTCTCCACATTATGATCAAAGATTGGGATGAAGGAAGGCGCCCCTGCAAAAGTCTCTTTGTACCAAGCAGCGGCAGCAGCGAAATCCATATCCTCTGTTAATACGTTCTTCACTAATGCACGGCCCTCTATTGACCAGCTTGATTCATATTGGAACATGCCCCATATTGCCCCGAACATCAGCACAGCCGCTGTAAGCTTCCATTTCAGCTCCCTGCGGAATCCATGCCACCTCCCGCCTTCGTTAGGGTTCATCGGATAATTCGGCTCATCCTCAGCATCCCATCTATTCCTGATAACTGGCAGCTCCTTCGACTCCCAGCCTAACCAGGGGTTAGGATTCGTCTTCCACTGCTTCTCCGGATCAGGCTCGTCCGATAGAAGCTCATGCCTATGCGATACTACTGGTTCCATATGGCTTGGCTCCGGTGTCCAGCGCTGCGGCGCGCGAGGTGAAGCCTGCTGCTCCATCAGCCTCTTGATCTTCTCCTGCTGCCGCCTGCGAATACCATCCTTCGCGTTCATCTCGATCCCTCCCCCTCCCTGGCATGCGAGCATACAGCCAGCTCAACCGCACACGAGAGCTTGTTCCTTCTCTATCATAATTATGTGATAGGGGAGACAAGTATGCGGGCAGGGTGCAAAAAGAGCGCTTATCCCAAGGTCTAGGGACAAGCGCTCTCCTATTAAGCATTGTCAGCAAGCTCGTATTTCTCTTGATGCGCTTTGATACTGAATATGACTCCAATACAGATCATATTCAGCAGCAGAGACGTACCGCCATAGCTGATGAAAGGCAGGGTGATGCCGGTAATAGGCATCAGACCAATCATCATGCCGATGTTCTGGAAGATCTGGAACACATACATCGAGGCAATCCCGATGACGATAAAGGACGCCCGAAGGTCGTAGCACTTAAAGGCGATTATAATCATCCTATAGATGAGTAAGAAATATAGGAGCAGCAGTATCGCTGAGCCCTGGAACCCGAATTCCTCGCCAACGACTACGAAGATGGAATCGGAATACGGATAAGGAATGAACTTGCCCTTCAGCATGTCTCCCTGCAAATAACCATCACCGCTGAGTCCACCCGAACCGATGGCAATCTTGGCATTCTCGGATTGATGCTTGTCATCGCTCGAGGCTGTTTCCGGATTCACGAAGGTGTTAATCCTTTTGTACCAATGCTCTTTATTCTGATCAGACAAATAATCCTTGATTTCCGTATTAAAGGTATTGAACAGCGTCATGAACAGCATAATACCGGCAATAACCGTTCCGAGGCCAACGAGCACATGCGTATATTTCACATTACCAATCCACAGCATGCCGAGCACGATGACCAAATAAATAATGGCATTACCAAGGTCTGGCTGTATCATAACAAGAATGAACGGCAGGAACGCAAACGCTCCAATAGGCAACAAATCCTGTGAAAAGGTTAGCCGTTCTCCTTGGCGCCTGCCCATAATATAAGCAATACCAATGATGAGGAAAATCTTCATTATCTCGGCCGGCTGGAATGATAACAAGCCACCAGGAAGCTTGAACCAACCCGAGGCACCGTTAATATTTTCCCCGAAGAAATACACAAGAATAAGCAGCAAAACCCCAATGCCGTATAGAATATACCAGCCTTTGAGCAATATTCGATAATCGAACAAGGTACATACGAACACGACCACAAAGCCTAGAGCATAGAAGATCAGCGTCTTCACATCATAATTCTGGTATGCGCCAGTGTTGCCATAGGTAGCACTTCTAACTAGGATCGTACTAATCACCATTAGACAAATGAGAATAGCTATGATACCCCAGTCGATTTTTTTTAGTTTATTGAGCACAAGGCAATCATCCTATTCCAAGAAACTTACGGAAGCGTTTGAAGGCTCCTGCCTTCTCATCCAGCAGCATCAGAGGTACCATATCACCAAGAATACGACGTGCAATATTCCGATAAGCTATAGCTGCGCGCGATGAAGGGTCCATAACGGTCGGCTCGCCTGTGTTGGCAGCCTTAATTACTTTCTCATCATCAGGCACGATGCCAATCAAGTCTACAGCCAATACTTGGCATATCTCATCAATATCAAGCATCTCTCCACTCTTCACCATGTTTTGGCGAATGCGGTTAATTAGAATTTTGGCCGGAATGTTCTCTTTCTCAAGTAGACCGATCACTCGGTCCGCATCACGAACAGCGGCATTCTCAGGCGTGGTCACGACGATTGCACGATCTGCACCGGCTATCGCATTGCGGAAGCCATGCTCGATGCCAGCAGGGCAATCGATGATTACATAATCGAAATCCTTCTTGAGCTCCAGAATCATATCACGGATCTGCTCAGGCGTTACATCGTTCTTGTCCTTCGTTTGCGCGGCAGGAAGCATATACAGTTCATCGAACCTTTTATCCTTAATAAGCGCCTGATTGAGACGGCAGCGTCCATCAGCCACGTCGATCAGATCATAAATGATACGATTCTCAAGTCCCATTACAACGTCCAAATTACGCAGTCCGATGTCGGTGTCAACCATACATACTTTTTTGCCTAGTAAAGCAAGTGCAGTACCTAAATTAGCAGAAGTAGTCGTCTTACCGACCCCGCCTTTGCCAGATGTTACAACAATCGCTTCTCCCATGATTTACACCCCTTTTAACATAATCGGATTATTGCGTAAACGGTATAATTGTGTGATTTTATCCATTTGCATGCTTCCCTCATTCAAAAAAGCGAATTCCATCGCTGCATCCCCTGCTATCCATTCCTCAGGAGGGCGGCTAATTACATCTGCGATTCGAAGCTGCGTCGGCCGCATCAGCGATGCTGCAATGATGACATCCGTTCGTCCAGCTACCCCGGCATGTGCAGCACCTCGTAGGGCGCCCATGACATAAATATCTCCCGTACAGGATATCGTTCCACCGGGATTCACGTCACCAGCGAGCAGAATATCACCATCGTGATTCACTGTCTGACCCGAGCGAATAATACCCGTAATGACATGGGGGCCAATATGTGCGGCTGTGACAGTGTCCTTAGCCGCCCGCTCTGATTCCACAGACTGAACAATCAGATTGCCCTGTGTACGAATGACAGCTCTGATTCGTTCTTTATCATCATCATCGAGCTGCCTTGCCCCGAGCTTCACATGAACGTGGACAAGTGGGCCTGTTAGCAGCTGCTGATGCGTTTTCTCCAGCTTATATTGCAGTTCATCCATTAGTACAGCGAACTCACACTGATCGTCGAGAAGGAACACGAGACCTTCTTTAACGCCTTTGATCATAATATGCTGCTTCTCGGTCACGTTCGTCCCTCCCCAACATATTGGATTCTTGTCGCAACGGCTATATTCCTGCTTTCCGACTTTTATTTATTCCTCTTCCTGCTCCGGACTTAGCTTCGCGTGGTTCTCATATAGACGTCTGGCCGGCACGTAGCTAGCAAGGGCGAACGCCAATTGCAGGAATAAACTTGGCAGTATGTGATCCAGCAGCGCCCAAGCATAAGATTCATTCGTAAACTGAAATACAGAATAAATGAAATAAACAAAGCTATCGTAGAGGATACACCCCAGCCCTATAACCGACAATGCAGTCAATAGCGTGCTCCGACGGCGCTCCAGCAATAATCCTGTGAAATAACCGATGAGACCCATAATAAATGCGTTCACACCTAACAAGTGCCCGAAGAATACGACGTCCTGCAGCAGGCCGAAGCCAATACCGAACAGCAGCGCTTTATGACGGCCACTATATAGGGATGCATACATCACAAATACGAATGTAAAATGAGGGACGATCCGCCCCGTAAATCCGCTAGGGATAACCCAAGGCATAATGGTGCCTTCGATCAGAAACAGCAGGAGCATCACTAGAATGAGGCGATTCATGCTCATTCCGCTCATTGCTCGTCTTCCTCCGTCTCCTGAACTTCAACCACGAACACTTCTGTCAAATGGTCGAACTTAGCAGCTAATTTAACCGATGCTGTAAGGGTCAGGCCAAAATCGCCTACCTGCTTATTCTCTACCGTTCCGATGACGATACCTCTCGGATACACATTACCGAGCCCTGATGTAATGACTGTATCATCAACGATCATCTTGTCGTCTTCATCAATCTTGGTCATCTGCAGCCGATCGGTTTCCTTATTATAGCTGCTGATCATACCGAAGGATTCATTCTCTCTGCCGAGAATCGTAGCTGCAATGGAGTTCGACGTCGGCGACGTCTCATCAAGCTCGGTAATTGGCATTACCGTCGCCGTGAACGGTCTGACCTCACTCACTAAGCCTACTAATCCGTCAATAGTCGTAACAGCCATATTGGGCTTTATTCCATCTTTCGATCCAAGGTTAATAACCAATGTGCTATTGTATGTATCATTGCCCACTGCAATAACTTGAGCAATTCTGTACTTGTATTCATACATTTGCTCTTGACGTTCCGTGAACTTCAGGTCTTCCTTAAACCGCTTATTCTCCTGCTCAATGAAATTATATTTAATCTTATCTCGCGCATATGCCGCTGCAGTTAGCCTGAGCTGTTCATTCTCCTCGTGAATCGTGCGCAGATTGCTAATATCCTCAAAGAAGCCCGCTATTAAACCAGCGGGCTTGTAGAACCATTGCTGCGCATATCCGACGGTATCCCCTAGAAATTTCTCAGGCCATGTCAGTTCTTTACGGTCACTTAGTGAAAAACCGATAACCGCAATGAACAGAATAAACCCAATCATAAGCATGAACATCCGCTTATTTCTTAACAGCTTAAACAGTTCAATCACCTGCCCGTTCCATTTCCGATTCCGCTGCCGCTCTAGAACGAATTATCGTTTTGAGCGGGATGAGCTGCCTCTACTTTTGAATAAATGAATATGATCAAGGGAACGTCCCGTTCCGATTGCAACACAATCTAATGGATTATCCGCTACAATAACAGGCATACCTGTCTCACGAGCGAGCAATTTATCAAGGTTGCGCAGCAATGCTCCGCCGCCAGTCAATACAATACCACGGTCCATAATGTCAGCGGATAGCTCCGGCGGACATTTCTCGAGCGTAATCTTCACTGCATCAACAATTGCGTTCACTGTATCCATCAACGCTTCTGTAATTTCTTCAGATGTAATTGGCAGCGTCTTAGGCAAGCCCGACACCAGATCACGACCACGAATCTCGATTGATTCCGAACGTTCAAGTGGAAGAGCAGTACCGATCTCCATCTTCAGCTGTTCTGCTGTTCTTTCGCCAATCATCAGATTGTAGAAACGTTTGATATATTGAATAATCGCTTCATCCATCTCATCGCCAGCTACACGAATCGAACGGCTTGTTACGATACCGCCAAGCGAGATTACAGCAACCTCAGTTGTACCGCCGCCAATATCGACAACCATACTTCCTGTTGGCTCCCATACTGGCAAATCCGCTCCAATGGCTGCTGCGAACGGCTCTTCAATTGTGAAAGCCTCACGTGCTCCAGCTTGCTTAGCAGCATCCTCAACAGCGCGCTTCTCAACAGCTGTAATACCCGAAGGAACGCAGATCATCACATTGGGATGCTTGGGGAATAACGATTTTTGCTTTTGTGCAGAGCGCATGAAAT
The DNA here is from genome assembly GCF_059686975.1 of Paenibacillus xinjiangensis. NCBI lineage: Bacteria > Bacillati > Bacillota > Bacilli > Caryophanales > Paenibacillaceae > Paenibacillus > Paenibacillus xinjiangensis. The sequence goes on from NZ_JCAALS010000005.1 coordinate 101,511, forward strand.
ATTTGATCATTGTTGCGGTCGTCTCGAAATCAGCAATTACGCCATCCTTCATAGGACGTATAGCACGTATATTACCAGGCGTTCTTCCGATCATTTTTTTCGCCTGCTCACCGACCGCTTCAATCGTTTTCGTATCCGTACGAATGGCAACCACTGACGGCTCCCTTACAACAATTCCTTTTCCCTTCACGAACACAAGTGTATTCGCTGTACCTAGATCAATACCCAAATCTTTCGAAAAACCACCAAACATGTTAATGCTCCCTTCTAAATGCCACAATCCTTCTTATTATATTACAAATAACCTTGTTCCTTCAAACTGATAAACCTTCCATCTCCGATAATAAGATGATCCAGCACCTCAATGCCTACCAACTCGCCAGCCTCGGCTAATCGCTTCGTCAAAGTGATGTCCTCCGGGCTTGGCATTGGATCGCCACTAGGATGATTATGAACGCAGATAAGTGATGCACTGCTGCATTTGATAGCCGCACGGAATACTTCGCGAGGGTGTACAAGCGAAGCATTCAAGGTTCCAACCGATAATGTTTCCCGGGCAATAATGTGATTCTTCGTATTCAAAAACAAACAGACAAAGTGTTCCTTCTTCAAATATCGAAGCTCATCCATTACGAACTCGGCCGCATCCTGCGGCTTGCGAACTGTTACGACCTCACCATTCTTGCTGCGTGTAATTCTTCTTCCGAGCTCTATGCCAGCCCGCAATTGAATGGCCTTGGCAGGACCGATCCCTTTTATTGAGGTCAGCTCACTCATACTCATATCCATCAAGTTGCGCAGGCTGCCGCATTGCTTAAGCACTTTGGCTGCCAAAAGAACCGCCGATTCCTGCTGTGTACCCGTTCGAAGTAAAATAGCAAGCAATTCTGTATGACTTAGCGCTTCGGCCCCATATTGCATCATGCGTTCTCTTGGACGTTCTTCATGGGGGACATTCCGCATCGCCTGACTCTGCGTATCCATGTCCATCCCTGCCTTTATCTTCACATTGGTATGGTATTCTATTGTGTTATTTCCAATTGTCTTGCATTTCATCATACATTTCATAGTTTCATTGGTTAAATCCTGCTGTAAGTACCTGTCGCCAGTATTGGCAAGCATGAACTCACGCTCTGTAGTGAGGTATAGACTTAGGCATTAAAACAAGCTTTATCCTTGCCTATATCTCAAAAAACAAAAATGTCGTATTCAGCCAGCATATCTGACAGAAGTGAAAGCGGCAGCCCAACTACATTGAAATAACAGCCCTCAATGCGATCGACGATTGTCGCTCCATACCCTTGTATGCCATAGGCACCAGCCTTGTCATTCGGTTCTCCTGTAGCGATATATCGACCGATCTGCTCATCAGTCAGCGGCTTCATATGCACCTTGGTCATCCGATGGGCAACCGTAGCTTGTCCGTTGTCTGACAGCAGACAAGCAACTCCTGTATATACCTCATGAGAACGTCCCTGCAGGCTTCGCAGCATGGATAACGCGTCTGCTTGATCCTTCGGCTTGCCCAGCACAAGGCCATCTACAACGACAATCGTGTCAGCCCCAACCACCAGAGATGACGGAGTCGACTGCTGCTCCTGCAATAGGAAAGCTGTAGCACTTGCTTTGCGCAGGCTTAGCTGCTCGACAATATAAGCCGGGGACCAATCCTCCGGAACGCTCTCATCAGCATCGGAGGACAAAATATAAACCGGCAAGGAAAGGCCCAAAGATGCAACCAGTTCCTTCCGGCGCGGTGACGATGACGCCAGAACCAGCTGGCTAATCGGATTTGTATTTACATGATTACTATCAGTATTCATCAATGAATCCATTACGCTCCTTCATTCCCGCGCCGTTCTATCATGCAGAGCCGGCTTAGATTTTGCGGTAAAGCCATAGTGCAATTACTACTCCAATAATGCTGCACAAACTGATTTGAAGGTTAACCGACAAATCAAAGCTGAGTACGTATAGATCCACGGCAGGAGACCAGGACGTCTTAATCGTATTGGTCAAGAATGATATTCCGGGAACCGACTCGAGCCAGTGCGCTACTAATGCACCCGCCAATAAGCCAATAACGAGGAAAAGCAATAAAATCCAGCCGTTTTTCTTCATTATTCAACGCCTCTCGCCATTAATTGACACCTGCATCTATTATACTTAGGATTGTTTTCCTTTACAATGCGCTGATTGACTCAAACCAACCTTTTTGCGTGGTAATGGATTCCATAAGTGCGCTCTGAACAGCCCATACATGCGAGTGTGACGGGTTTTTATCGTATTCTGTCATCGACTCCGCAGCTGTATTGATGGACTGGATTAATTTTATGAGAAAGGCCTTTCCTGCTTGATCTTCCACTCCAGCCTGCATAGCCTTCACACTCTCCGTCCACTTCTGATGCTCCAGGCTCCAAGCATTGGCAGCTGCGCTTCCAAGCGGCGAGAGAGTTGGCTGCTCCAGCTGGGTTAACGCCAGCTCATCCAGCATGCGAGTAAGGGCACTCGTTCGAGTGAAAAAGGAAGCCGCAGCATCTGCATCCCCGCCAAATGGGAATTTCGCCGGAACTTGAATGTCGATCTGCTTCACGTATACTTCCATATCAGACAATTGCTCACTTATAGCCACAGCCTGACTCCGCTCACCTGCCATGCCCGCGAATACCCGATAATCAGCCGCAGTTGTCAGACCAGCCGCCGCTAATCCCTTGCCTGTCAATTCAGCAATAGCCGCATTCATGCCCTCTATATTGCTGAATACGCCATATTGCAACAGGTAATAGGATTGTGCTGGAATTGCAAGGTCAACCATTGGAATAGAAGCTCCCGTCCCATCCTTCGTTGTTGGAGCAGGGTCTTCTCCTGTACTCCCTCCTGCAGGATCGTTGTTTGTTTCACTCACCGTCCCTTGCGGAGTTGTATCGACTGGTGTATCGCTGTCTTTAGGCCAAATTGCTGTCCCTGTGAAGAGAGAGAGCAGCAAATAGCCGAATACAGCTCCAGTCGCAAGTGCACCGGCCACTGAGAGGAATACCTTCATCCATGACGGAGGAGTCGTATACCGTCGTGTTGGCATCGACCACTGACTCTCAAGCTCTGGCATAATATAGAGCCCTTCTTCCTCTTGCTCCTCCTTAGAAGACTCAGCCTCGACTGGCAGAGGCTGCTCCTGTCTTCTATCAGCTGTCTTAGTAACAGGGGAAGCCTCTGCTGCTATAGCTTTCGGCATTGGAGCAGGCTTTGGGTCGGTATTGCGTATAAGCTGCTCCAATGCCCCAATATCCTCTTGGAACGGACTGTTCCAAGGGCTATACTCACTAAGGGCATGAGAGTCATTATGATTAAAGAGCGGCACTATATTTGTCTTCGCCTGTCTATTAGACATTTGATCCGATTGTTGCGAGGACAGAACCGATGGAGCTGTCTGCTGCTTCTCCACTTCGTCAATATTTTCGCCCACAGTCTGTCCCGTACGGTCAAAACGGTAAGTGATACGGTTTTTTGAGTTCATTGTATTCTCTCCTTGTCCCATTCATCTCTATATTACTCTATGAAACCGTTGAGAGAATTATGAATGGTACGAGAATATGTCTACAATGAATGACGATTACAACCCAGGCATCTAAACCAGAAATCTTCCCCGCAAATAAAAACCACTATAAGCTGAAATTCAGCCTTATACACCCATTCAGCTGCTCCTCGACCGCCTATAAGACGAAAAACAGCCTTAAAACCTCCACTTTTAACCCTCACCCCCCTACACGATCCCTCAATAAGACGATTTTCAGCTTTATACACCCATTCAGCTGCTTCTCGAGCGCCTATAAGCCGGAAAACTGCCTTATTACCTTCACCATTCATCGGTTACCTACAAACCAAACAAAAAAACGTGGCAGAGCAACAATAACTGTTGCACCGCCACGTCTATCGATCCATGCTGTTGTCTAACCTCTAGCTTTTAAAGTCTTAGCCAGTGAATCTGCCACTTTCCATATATCCCCTGCACCCATCGTGATGACGAGATCGCCTGGTGCAACCCGTTCAGTCAGCTGAACAAGCACCTCTTCCTTAGTAGGAATATAAGCGGTGTTGGCATTGCTGTTGCTTTTAATCATATCTACAAGCTTCTGGGAATGGACTCCCTCGATCTGCAGCTCGCCTGCAGGCGAATAAATATCGGTAATAATAACCTCATCCGCCTCCGGGAATGCCCGGCTGAATTGCTCCAGCAGGAAGAACGTACGCGTATATCGCTGTGGCTGGAATACCGCAATAATCCGTTTACCTGTTGCTTTGGCTGCACTGATCGTTGCCTGGATCTCAGTCGGATGATGCGCATAATCGTCAATAACAAGAATATCATTCACTTCACCAAGCACTTGGAAGCGGCGCTTAGCACCCCTGAATTCTTGTATCGCCTTGGCTATGGCATCGAAGGACAATCCAGATTCCAGACATGTGATGACCGTCGCCATCGCATTATACAGATTATGCTTGCCAGGAACGGACAAATGCACCGTACCAAGCAGCTTATCCCCATGCTTCATCTGGAACGATAACTTGCGGTCTCCGAGCTCAATGTTGCTTGCCGTATAATCCGCAGGCTGATCGATTCCGTAAGTGATCAGCTTAGCTGCAGACTCACTGTCCAGACGTGGAATAAGCTCATTAATCGTTTCGTCATCTGCACACACGATCGCTTTGCCATCTGACTTCACCTGAGACAGGAATTGAACATAAGCATTCTTCAGCTTGCCGAAATCACCATCATAATTCTCAAGATGATCCGGTTCGATATTCGTCACTACTGCAAGTGTAGGATGGTATTGAAGGAATGAGCCGTCGCTCTCATCGGCTTCAGCCACGACGTACTCCCCTTTGCCAGCCTTGGCATTGGTTCCTACGTTGACGATTTCACCACCGATAATATAAGTCGGGTCAGCATCGCACAACTCCATAACCAGTGCAATCATAGAAGACGTTGTCGTCTTGCCATGGGCTCCAGCTACAGCCACACCCTTACCTGCATTCATCAATCTTGCCAGCATCTGCGCACGGTGCAATACCGGAATATTGAGTGCTTCAGCTGCTTTGCGTTCTACATTGTCTAGGGACAAGGCCGTCGAGTATACAACAAGATCGGCTCCCTTAACATGCTCAGGCTCATGCCCGATAAATATTTGTGCTCCTTTTGCTGCGAGCTTCTCCGTCAATTCCTGACGGGCTACATCGGAGCCGGTTACTGTGTATCCCATTTCCAGCATGACGCGGGCAATAGCACTCATCCCGTAACCGCCGATTCCGATGAAATGAACGTGTTCTGCCGTATTCAAAGACGGTTCACCAACCTTTTTCAGAATCCGAGTTGTACAATAAGCGGGAGCGAACGTCAGCTATTAAATAAAGCGTTCCAGTCACAACCCCAAGGTCTGTTTCCCCGGTAATTTGCTGTAATTTGCGGAGAGCCGCCTGCCAATCAGGCTCAACAATGAGTTCGAAGGATTGCTCCTCTGACTTCTCTCTGCGAACGATTTCGGCTAATGCTTCTGCCTCCAGTTTATTGCGGAAGTCAGGCTCGGTCACGATAAGCGTATCCACTATTGGTAGTATATGCTTAAGGACATCCTGATGATTCTTATTCTCCAGCATACCCATCATGAGATGTATTCGATCATAACGGTATGTCGTTTGCAAGGAAGCCGCGAGTGTCTCCGCGCCTTCCGGATTATGAGCCCCATCTAAGAGAATGCGAGGGGAATGAGACACCATCTCAAGGCGACCAGGCCAAGCGGTAAGCCGCAGACCTTCAAGCAGAGCGTCGTCCTCCACGATTAATGCATAATATTGACGCAGAACTTCAAGCGTCATAACGGCAACAGCTGCATTCTTGCGCTGATGAGCGCCATTAAGCGTTATCGTCAGAGGCTCGATATTGCGGAACAAGCCTTCCAGACGGAAAGTCTGTTCATCCTCTTTGGCTGACAGCTCCACTTCATTGAACTGCTCTCCTAGCAGGTAGAGAGAGCTTTTCTTCTCAGCAGCCGTCTGCTTAATAACCTCAACGACTTCTGGCTGTGTAACGGCACTAATAACCGGGACACCCGGCTTAATAATGCCAGCTTTTTCTCTAGCAACATCCGTCAGCGTGTTACCAAGCCTGTCCATATGATCATGGCCAACATTAGTGATCACGGAGACAACAGGTGTGACGATATTCGTCACATCAAGTCTTCCGCCAAGCCCGGTCTCCCAGACGACATAGTCCGGATAAGTTTCTGTTGCATAATAGAGAATCGCTAGCGCCGTTGATACCTCAAATACAGTAGGTGAACCAAGCTCAGTCGCTGCAATAGCCTCTACATGAGGCTTAAGAATGTTCGATAGACGGAGCAAGGTCTCCTCTTCAATATCTTGACCATTATATTGGAAGCGGTTCGTGAACTTCGTAATATATGGAGACGTGAATGTCCCGACATCATAACCGCTTTTGATCAGTACGCTTGTCAGATAGGCGCAGGTCGAGCCTTTGCCGTTCGTGCCAGCAATATGAATGAATTTAAGCCTTCTATGTGGATTATTCAACAGCTCGAGCAAACGTTCAATACGAGCAAGGCCTGGACGGATCCCGAATGGAATCAGTCCGTTAATCCAATCAACTGCCTCTGCATACGAGCTGAGCTCGCTAGTCTGCTCTGCTTCAATAAAGTTATCGTTCATGCCAGACTTCCTTCTTCCATAGGAGTTATCCGCGTAATTCCGCGATTCTTGCCAGCACTTTATCTCTTTTGTCTGCGTAATCCTTCATCTTCGCACGTTCTTCATCAATGACCTTGGCTGGTGCCTTAGCTACGAAGCCTTCATTCCCAAGCTTCTTCTCCACTCGCTCAACTTCACCGTTAAGTGTAGCCAGCTCCTTCTCCAAGCGTCCGATTTCCTGCGAAATATCAATGAGACCCGCTAATGGCAAATACAGATCAGCACCGGTAACAATCGTCGTCATTGCCTTATCAGGGGCTGTTAGACCAAGTCCCGTCTCAAGCTTAGAAGTGCCACAGAAGCGTCTAACAAATTCTTCGTTACGGGTGAGGATCGCTTCCTCCGCTTCACTGGAAGGCTTGATCATCAGCTCAATCTTCTTGCTCATAGGTACATTCACTTCGGCACGAACGTTACGAACCGAGCGAATAATGTCCATCAGCAGCTCCATTTCCTTAACTGCGTCAGGAGCTTCAAGAGCTTCATCATAAACCGGCCATGCAGCCAGTGTGATGGATTCTCCTTCATGCGGCAAATGCTGCCATATTTCTTCACTAATGAACGGCATGAACGGATGGATAAGGCGCTGCGTGCGATCGAGTACATAAGCGATTACCGACTGTGTAGAACGCTTCGTTTGCTCATCTGTACCATATAGATTAAGCTTCGCGAATTCAATGTACCAGTCACACAGATCATCCCAAATGAAGTTATACAAATGGCGGCCCGTCTCACCGAACTCATATCCGTCAATCAGTCTCGTTACATCACGAACCGTTTCATTCAAGCGATGCAGAATCCAGCGATCAGCAGTACCAAGCTTACCGCTAATATCGATATCAGAGGCAGATACGCCCTCGAGATTCATCAAGGCGAACCGTGATGCATTCCATATTTTGTTCGCGAAATTACGAGCCTGCTCTACCTTCTCCCAACGGAAACGAAGATCCTGACCCGGCGTGCTGCTTGTCGAGATCATGTAGCGCATCGCATCAGCGCCATACTTCTCGATAACTTCAAGCGGATCAACACCGTTGCCGAGCGACTTGGACATCTTGCGCCCTTCCGAATCACGTACAAGTCCGTGCATAAGAACATCCTTGAACGGAATTTGATCGGTAAATTCAAGAGACGTGAAGATCATCCGCGCTACCCAGAAATAAATGATGTCATAGCCCGTTACGAGTACATCCGTAGGGAAATAGCGTTTGAAATCATTCGTTTCTTCCGGCCAGCCGAGTGTGGAGAACGGCCATAGTGCCGCGCTGAACCACGTATCAAGCACATCATTATCTTGGCTCAGTGATGCGCTGCCGCATGCTGGACATGCTGTTACGTCTTCACGAGCAACATGCATCTCGCCGCAGGATTCGCAATACCACGCTGGAATTCGGTGACCCCACCAGAGCTGACGGGAAATACACCAATCGCGAACATTCTCAATCCAATGCAGATAAGTCTTCTCGAAACGATCAGGTACGAAGTTGACGCCTGTACCCGATTTCTGAGCATCAATAGCACGTTCAGCGAGCGGCTTCATATCTACGAACCATTGTGTAGACAAATAAGGCTCAACTACAGCGCCGCTTCGCTCGCTATGGCCAACTTGATGAACGTGATCCTCAATGTTGATGCATACGCCCTGCTCCTGCAAGTCTTTCACAAGCTGCTTGCGGCATTCCGCACGGTCCAAGCCTTCATAGGGTCCTGCGCTGTCATTCATCGTGCCAGTCTCATCCATCACGATAATCTGTGGCAGATCATGACGCAGACCAACCTCGAAGTCATTCGGATCATGCGCAGGCGTAATCTTCACAGCGCCAGAACCGAAATCCTTCTCTACATATTCATCAGCAATAATCGGAATTTCGCGCCCAACAATTGGAAGAATAATCGACTGTCCAATCAGATGCTTGTAGCGATCATCTTCTGGATGTACAGCAACAGCCGAATCACCCAGCATCGTCTCTGGACGTGTAGTTGCAACCGTAATGAAGCCACTGCCGTCTTTGAGCGGATATTGCAGATGGTACAAATGGCCGTTCAGCTCTTTGTATTCTACTTCTATATCAGACAGCGCTGTACGGGCAGCAGGGTCCCAGTTAATGATTTTTTTGCCGCGATAGATCAGTCCCTTTTCATAGAGACGAACGAATACTTCACGGACAGCTTGAGACAGGCCTTCGTCGAGTGTAAACCGCTCGCGCGAGTAATCGAGGGACAAGCCCATTTTGGCCCATTGGTCGTGAATCGTACTCGCATATTGATCCTTCCATTTCCATACTTTCTCGAGAAACGCTTCTCTTCCCAGATCATATCTCGAGATTCCTTGCTCACGCAGCTTTTGCTCGACTTTGGTTTGCGTAGCAATACCAGCATGGTCCGTACCTGGCAGCCATAGCGCATCATAGCCCTGCATCCGTTTCGTACGAATCAGAATATCCTGCAATGTAAAATCAAGCGCATGGCCGATATGCAGCATTCCTGTTACGTTCGGAGGGGGAATAACGATGGTATAGGCTGGTGCGTCTGCGCGTTTGCCCGCTTCGAAAAACTGCCCCTTCGTCCAGAAGTCATACCACTTCTGCTCGGCGGCACTTGGATCATAAGTCGTCGGCATTGCGGTCGTCGATTGATTATCAGACATTGTACATCCTCCTCAAATTTTTGCGCTAGCAAAAATAACTTCGTAAGCATCCGCTTTAAATTTTTGCACTAGCTCACGCAAGCATCTTTTTGACTACTTCATAAGCCTTCTAGTCCATACAAAAAAACCTTCCGCCCTTATAGCAAAGGACGAAAGGTTAGCTTCCGTGGTACCACCTTTGTTCCGCGCACAAATAGGCACGGCACTCAAACAGATAACGGCTGTGGCCGGCTCAAATTATCGGGAGCATCCCGATTCATTCAAGCAACTCCAGGGCGACTTGTAGCAGTAATTTCCTGCGGAACCTCTCAGCGTAACGGCTCCACTCTCTGAAGGCTTGGCTGCGTACTCTTCCCCTTCAACGTCATTATTTACAGCAGTAACAACTCATAGTTGACTTGTAAGAAATAGAAACAATCGTCTCCTATGAAGGAATAAGCCTTGTACAATACAGCTTATACATCCATCCTAACATCTAAACACAGATATAAAATATATTATCCAACATGTCGAAGAAAGTCAACTTTTAGCCACAAAAAAAGGCAGAAACAACGCTTGGCTTCGCTCACCATTCACGTCGATTCTGCCTCTTCTTTCTCAGGCGGCTATTGGTTAATGTCCACCCATCATCATTTGTACTTCCGGCTTATCTGCCCCTTCGCCTTCCTGGCGTTTCGGTTTCGTTAACAGGAAGCCAACAAGCACGCCTGCAACTCCGATGCAGGTCAGGATTAGGAAAGTGTCTCCATAGGAAGCTGAGATCGCTTCTACTGGGTTGGTGCTCGTGGACAGATGATGCTCCGTACGTCTAGCCAGAATCGTTGCTAGACCGGCAACAGCGAATGAAGTCATGACCTGCTGTGCTGCACTTGTAAGTGAAGTTACACGGCTAACGAGCTCAACTGGTGCGGACTGAATAATATGGGTGTTGAGCGGCATCATCGAGAGACCCATACCTGCACCCAGAAGAATGAGTGGCACCATATAGGATCCAATTCCAGCTTCCGCCGAAATCGAAGACAGCAGGAATGCTCCGACTGTTACAAAAGCAAGACCCGTAATAACGAGTGGCCTCGCACCAATCTTATCGAAGAGCTTACCGCCAATCGGCATAAATATACCTGCTGCAAGCGCCTGTGGCAGAAGGATTAAACCTGTCTCAAGAGCCGAGTATCCCTTAGCTGTCTGCAAGAACAGCGGGAACAAGAACAGTGTGCCGAATAGAGCGATTTGAGAAATCCATTGTACGATAACCCCACGTGTGAAGTTCGACGACTTGAATACACGAAGCTCCAGCAGCGGCTGCTTGCGATTAAGTTCAACAATAATGAAAATGATTAAGGAGATGCCACCGACAACGAGGCCAGTAATAGTCTTAGCAGAGCCCCAGTCTGTACCGCCTTCACTTACCCCATAGGCTAGGCCGGCAAAAGCAAGAGGCGCAAAAATCATGCCCAGAATATCAAGCTGAGGTACGGATTGACGCTTAATAACGGGAAGTGTGCGAATACCAATAATAACGGCGATAACGCCAATCGGCAGATTGATCAAGAAGATCCAGTGCCAGCTGACATATTCAACTAACCAACCGGATAGAACAGGTCCAAGTGCAGGAGCAAGCAGCATCGGTATGCCGATCATACCCATCACAGCGCCCTGCTTGCCCGGAGGGCTAAGCTTGTAAGTAAAGGCCATTGCAATCGGTGCTACCATACCGCCGCCAAGTCCTTGGATGATACGGTACACGATGAGCTGCTCAGCCGTTGTGGCAAGCGCGCACAATGCAGAACCAATCGTAAACAAAATAACAGACAACAGAAAGATTTGCTTGGCGCCGAAGCGGTCAGACAACCAGCCAGCCAGCGGGATAACCGCGGATTGAGCCAGTGCGTAGCCTGTGACCGTCCACTGAACCAGTGTAAAGGATGCTCCGCCAAAGTCTTCGCTAAGCTTAGGCAGTGCGACATTCATTGCTGTACCATCGAGAATTACCATGAACATACCGACGATAATAGCTAGAAGCGGCGCAAGAATCGATTTAATCGAAGCCTCTCCGTTTGCGTTTGTTGCAGTCATTCGTCTCTACTCCTCCTATTGTCCTTGCCCCTGAAAGGGCAAAGCTTTCTCTTTGTAGGCGAATGCCTTGACCTCAATTTCATGCAGATATACAATGTAGCTATTGAGTTACAGGCTTCTCCAGATCCATACCGGACAATTGTCCGCTGATCGAATATTACCGGACAATTGTCCGGTTGTCAATATGCCGACAAGCATGAAATGATTAAATAATTTTTAATACGAAATGGAGTGATCGCTCATGACTTCAAGCAGCAAAAAGAAGGATCCGCAAGAGGTGAGCAAGATCATCTTGCAAACAGCAAAAACACTATTCGCCGAGCACGGTGTTGAGACAGTAAGCATGCATCAGGTGGCGAAATCCGCACAAATCGGTCAAGGCACATTATATAGGCGATATGCGAATAAATCAGATCTATGCATGGATGTGATGAAGGACAGCTTTACTATATTTAGCAATGAAATCATACTGCTGCTTGAAGAATTGCATGAGCGGCCAGTCCTGGAGAGATTATCTGCTGTAGCCAGAAGCGTCATCCGTTTTCTTGATGAACAATTCAAATGGATTAGTGTGATTCAGATGCAGAGACCAGTGGAAATCGAAAAAACAGCTTTTTTCAAATCTCCTCCGTATCAGTTCCTATTCCAGACCTATCACTCCTTATTAGCCGAAGCTGCAGAGTGCCAAGCCATTATTCAGCTTAACCTGGAGCTTACCGCACATATGCTCATATCGTGTTTCCCGCCGGAGTCCTATATTTATATTAAACAAATGCTTGGTTATAGTATGGAGCAGATTGCCGATCATTACTGCAACACCTTCATTACTCCTTTATTCCTACCCAGTCATTCATAATCAATTGAAATACCCCGGCTTCCGCGTACGGACAACCGGGGTATTATTCTGTTATTAAGGGATGTACAGCAGTTGGCCTTCTGCTACAGAAGATTCGTTCAAGCTGTTGTACAGCAAGATTTCACGCGGGTTCAAGCTGTATCTGACAGCAATCGTCTCCAGCGTCTCATCCCTCTGCACAATGCAGACCCGGATCTTGCGGAACTCTTGCTCATCAGAACGCTTGCCCAGAAATAGATTCCTCCACTCGATCTCATCACCTGAGGAAGCTTGGGCTTTCGTCAGCTGCTCTGCTTCTTCCGCAGCAATCTGCTCAGCCGCATGACGGGCTGCCTGTTCACGCTTGCTCGTCTGGAGCAAGGTGAGCAAGCCTACATTGGCTGCTGGCGTGCCCTCAGGCTCCGGCTGCTTGCTTCCGAGTGCAATACGCAGCTCCGGCTTCTCCACTTCAGAGGCCTGAGCTTCCGATTCTAGAAGCCACTCTGCCTCTTGCTCCAGTTCCAGCTCACGTTCTTGCTGCCGCTGCTGTTCCACTTCCTGCCACACTGCCGAGGTCAGTGCTTCAATCTCCTCATCGGTAGGCTCGGGGTATCGCTCAGCCTCAGCAGGCTTCGCATACTGCTCCTTGGATAGCAGCCAGCTGTCCTCGATACTCTCTTGCGAGAAATAGGCAGGCTCCTGTTTCTCCAATGCGGGAGCTTCTCGTATTGGCTCCTGCTTCTCAAGTGCAGGAGCTTCCCGTATAGGCTCCTGCAGAGGCGTATTTTCGTTAAACCATTGCGATGCAGACCATCCTCCGTCCCGGGGTGATGCCGATATGGTCACTGCTGCCTCTGGTTCAGAATCCTGCTGTTCTTCTTCCTGAGGCTCTGCCGACGGTTCGTCCTCATATTGCTCATAGCTTGGCAGCTGTCCTGTATGCCCTGCAAAATAAGGCTGGCTCGGTTCCGCCAGCCTGTTAATCTGAGGGATGAAATCGCTGGGCTCTTCGATGTTATCGCTATTATCGCTCTCGATGGCTGTCTCCCGCTGATGAACGGCGGTAATCGGCTCTTCTCTCCATGCTTCTTCGGCCTCTGGAAGCGGCTCTACAAGAATCCCCCTAAGCGACAGCACACCCGTGATGTTAAGTGTACGTGAAGATAACAAATCGACGTCGAAATTATCAATTTCCACCGAGATATCGTCCAGTCGTGAAATTCGATTCAGCGGCAACGTAATCTCTACTGGAATCCAATGCTCCAGCGTCTGCTGCACAGCAGCATCATTCTGGGCGCGATATACGCCGCTCAGGAGCAGCTGTCCTTTAAGAACAGCATGATCTCCTTGCTCGATGACTTGTATGCGGGGAACAAGCTCAATCTCTTCAAGCTCGTCAATGGCAGCAACTTCATCAGGCAAATGTATACGCTCATATACGTCAAAGCGCAGTCCCTTCGTTAGATCCGTCACGCTACAGTCCTCCCTCCCTATAGTGAATGCTTGGGCTACAACTACATTCACTATTATCTATATGGCGAGGCACCTAGGAGCATGACTATCAATTTGCCTAAGAACGCAGCTTGTCTACAAGCTCTGCTAGCCAGACAGGATCAGCTGCATGGGCTTCTTGAGGCTGACCTGTCCAAGGATGAGCGAATAGCAGTCTTTCACCATGAAGCGCTTGATGAGCAAGCAGCCTATCATCTCCGCCATATAATCGGTCTCCCACCAGCGGATGCCCCAGATAGCTCATATGCACGCGAATCTGATGGGTCCGCCCCGTCTCAAGCTGCAGTCTTACAACAGAGGCATGACGTAAGGTCTCAATCGTCTCAAAATGAGTAATAGCAGAATCTCCTCCTGCCCCGGCACGACGCCTTGAGGGGTGATGTCGATCTTTGCTAATGGGGGCATCGACCGTCCCTGAGCGTTGTCTAAGGCGTCCATGGACGACAGCTATGTAACGACGGTCAATCTGCTTCTGCCGCATCGCTTCATCCAATCTCCACTGAGCCAAATCATTCTTCGTGTACAAAACCGGCCCAGAGGTATCATCATCCAGACGATGGATATGACGCACAGGAAGAGGATCCCCTGCTAGCAGGAGATGCCGGGCTGCTGCCTCGTCAAGTGTGCCAGGCTGTCCTGGATAGGATTCATGAACGGGCATTCCTGCTGGCTTGTTCAGAACCATACAGAAATCGTCTTCATAGAGAACCAATGGGTTCTCCGCCTCCCTAGTGGACCTAGCTTTGCGGTACAACGAATCACTTTCTATATCAGCGGCGGGAAAAGCAAGCAGCTGCAGCGCTTCGCCTTCCCAGCGGATCCCTCCTATGGAGAACAGCCGGTTCACCCATTTGGCTGGAAATAAAGAACGGGCCAGCAGCCATTGCCGCACTAGATGCGGATGGCTGCCGGCCTCGATTAGTCCGTTATTTGCTTCTGCTTCAGGCTTCAGCGGAATATCCGCTGGAGAAATCTCCAGCCATTGTCCTTCGCGCCGATAGGCAAGATGACGCTTGTTCATACAACGGACCCTCCTTGTATTAGATAGCCTTAAGGCTATCGTTTAATTCAATCGGCTTAATGCCTGCTCATTAGCGGCAATGGCCGCATCTATGTCTTCATTCGAGTGTGCGGCTGACACGAACATGCCTTCGAATTGAGAAGGTGCAATACTGACGCCAAGATCGAGCATTGAAGCGAAATAAGCTCTGAATCGACCCAGATCCGCTGTCTTAGCGGTCTCGAAATTAATAACGAATGTGTCCGTGAAGAATGGACATACCATCGATCCTACGCGATTAATCGTGCTGGCAATGCCATGCTTGCGCGCATTGGCCTCAAAGCCGAGCTGCAGCCTCACTGCTTGACGCTCCAATAGCTCATAGACTTCTGGGGTAAGCAGCTTCAAGGTCGTATAGCCTGCTGCCATAGCAAGTGGATTACCTGATAATGTACCCGCCTGATAGATTGGGCCGCTCGGAGCGATCATTTCCATAATGTCTCGTCTGCCGCCGTAAGCGCCAACTGGCAAGCCGCCACCGATAACTTTACCGAAGCAAGTCAAATCCGGTGTTACGCCGTACAGTCCTTGAGCACAGTTATAATGCACGCGGAAGCCTGTCATAACCTCATCGAAGATCAACAAGCTGCCATACTGCTCAGTAACATCACGAAGCCCTTGCAAGAATCCTGGTAGCGGCGGTACAACGCCCATATTGCCGGCAATCGGCTCTACGATGACACATGCAATTTCTTCTCCAAATTTCTCGAACGCCAGCTTCACAGACTCGATATCATTGTAAGGAACGGTGATGGTCTGAGAAGCGACACCTTCCGGTACACCCGGACTATCAGGCAAGCCAAGTGTAGCAACGCCAGAACCTGCTTTGATTAGCAAGCTGTCTGCATGTCCATGATAGGAGCCTTCGAATTTCAAAATTTTGCTGCGCTTCGTATAGCCTCTTGCAAGACGAAGTGCGCTCATTGTCGCCTCTGTACCAGAATTGACCATACGAACAATGTCGACTGAGGGCACACGCTCGACTACGAGCTCGGCCATGAGTGTCTCAAGCTCGGTCGGAGCGCCGAAGCTCGTCCCTTTCTCCGCCGTCCGTTTGATCGCCTCAATGACTTCCGGTCTCGCATGACCTAATATCAGCGGTCCCCATGAGCCAACAAAATCAATATAGCTGTTGCCATCAATATCATACACGCGGCTTCCTTCACCGCGGTCCATGTAGACTGGATTCAATCCGACTGATTTGAAAGCACGTACAGGGCTGTTGACCCCACCTGGAAGAACTTGCTTCGCTCTTGCGAACGCTTCTCTTGACCGGGTATCCTGTCTAACCTGTTGATCACTCATTGGATTATCCTTCTCCTCTCAGCCACTGTGCCGCATCCTTAGCATGGTAAGTAATAATCATATCTGCGCCAGCCCGCTTCATGCTAAGCAGCGTCTCCAATACGATAGCCCGCTCATCCACCCAGCCGTTTCCAGCTGCTGCTTTTACCATCGCATACTCGCCGCTTACGTTATAAGCAACAACAGGCAGGTTAAAGTTGTCCTTCAGCTGCCTCATAATGTCTAGATACGCGAGAGCTGGCTTCACCATTAACATATCTGCACCCTCAACCACATCTGATTCCGCCTCACGAAGCGCCTCCCGCGCATTCGCCGGATCCATCTGGTAGGTCTTCCTGTCTCCGAACTGCGGTGCTGAATGTGCAGCCTCGCGGAACGGTCCATAATAGGCTGATGCATACTTAACCGAATAAGATAAAATAGGGACATGACTGAACCCCGCATCATCAAGCCCATCACGAATAGCAGCAACAAACCCGTCCATCATATTCGAGGGAGCAATAACATCCGCACCTGCTTCTGCTTGCGAGACCGCTGTACGAACCAGCAGTGCAAGTGAAGCATCATTATCTACATTAGCCAAGCCTGTTGCGGCATCACGGTGTACAACCCCGCAGTGACCATGATCCGTGAACTGGCACAAGCAAGTATCAGCCATAACGACTAGCTGCGGCGCCCATTCCTTAACGGCTTTTACACTTTCCTGAACAATCCCATTCGGGTCATAAGCTGACGTACCTTCTGCATCTTTATGCTCAGGAACACCGAACAGCATGACGGATTGAATACCCAGTGCCGTAACCTCAACGATCTCCTCCTCCAGCTTGTCGAGAGAGAAATGATATACGCCTGGCATCGAGCTGATCTCTTCCTTCACGTTCGTCCCATATGTAACAAAAATCGGATAAATGAAATCATTTGCGGTCAATACCGTTTCCCGTACTAGATTGCGCATAGCAGCTGATTGGCGCAGCCTCCGGTTCCTAACGATTGGAAATGTCATGTCTATTCCTCCCCAGTTGGTTGTGTTGGCCCAATACAATAACAGAATAAGTAGGACTGTGTCTTTTTTTATATCCAATCACAAAAGCTATTTATACGATCCCGCGCTTAACTGCCTGATGCTGAATAAGAGCTTGGATTAATGAATCAATAGTCGCTTCTTCTGGCTCTATCGTTACACGCAGGCCAGCCTTGGCAGCAGTTTGAGCTGTTACGGGTCCAATACATGCAATCTCAGCTTCGGCTAACAGCTCTGGAGCATCATCAATTCCATTGTGTCTGAGGAGCTCCAACAGATTCGTGACAGTGGATGAGCTCGTGAAGGTCACCACATCAATTGCACCCTCTTTGATCCACTCGAGTGCCTGCTCATCCTGCGTATCTGCAAGCACCGTCTCATACACATCAAGAACAGTAGGCAGCAGTCCCAGTGCTTCCAGCTCACGTGGCAGCAGGGAACGTGCCAAGTCGCCTCGCGGCAGCAGTACACGCTCAGATGGCTTCAGCTCTCCCTGCAAACTCTCCAGCAGGCCTTCCGCTTGATAAGTCGTCGGCAGCTGCACCACGGTTAGACCGCGACGCTCCAGCGCCTCTGCAGTCTTCGGACCAACAGCAGCGATCTTCGCTCCATGGAAGCGGCGGATATCGATCTTGAAGCTCTGCAGCCACTCGAAGAAATAATCGACCCCGTTGACACTCGTGAACAGAATCCAGTTATAATGCTCAGCTTGCTCAAGCCCAGCCCTAATGCTGGCGACAGCAGCTTCTCCACTTGGCCTGCGCGTCTCAATGACTGGGTATTCACAAGGCTCACCGCCAAGCTCCTCTATCCGATCAGCCAGTTCACTTGCCTGCGCTCTCGCTCTCGTGACGAGCACGCGAACGCCGAACAACGGCTTCTTCTCATACCATTGCAGCTTCTCCCGCTGCAATACGACATCCCCGACGATGATAACAGCCGGAGGCTTGAAGCTCGCCTCTGTCACGATACGCTCGATCGATTCAAGCGTCCCAACAATCGTCTCCTGCTCCACTCGTGTACCCCAGCGTACTAATGCGACAGGAGTGTCTGCTGATTTGCCATGCCGAATAAGCTGCTCAGCAATGTAGCCGATTTTGGCTACTCCCATCAGAAATATAAGTGTTCCCGTCGCATTGGTTACTTTATCCCAATGTATCGAACGGTCGAGCTTATCTGGACTTTCGTGTCCTGTAATAATGGACAGTGATGAGGCCAGCTCTCTATGTGTAACAGGAATGCCTGCATAAGCCGGAACGGCTATCGCAGATGTAATACCCGGCACAATCTCGAACTCTATCCCATTTTCCTGCAGCAGCTCAGCTTCCTCGCCGACACGCCCAAATATTGTCGGGTCTCCGCCCTTCAGCCGCGTTACGGATTTGCCCTCCAATGCCAGATCCACAAGCAGCTGATTAATTTCTTCCTGCTTCATCGTATGGCGATCAGGAAGCTTACCTACATATATTTTCTCAGCGCCTGGCTTCAAATGCCTGAGCAGCCTGGGACTAGCTAATCGGTCATAGACAATAACATCACTCTTCTGCAAGCATTCCAGCCCGCGAACAGTTATCAGCTTCGGATCGCCTGGACCCGCGCCGACTAAATAAACCACACCTTTATCTGCCATCAGCTATCCCCCGATTTCTGCCAATATCCTGTCCGCGCCTCTTGCCACAAGAGCAGCCGCAACATCCCTGCCAAGTTGCTCCGGATCGGTGCCGCGATGGATTTCCTTCAGCATGACGGCTCCATCCGGTGAACCAACCATCCCCGTCAATTCAAGCTCCGCCTGCTCTAGGCTGCCCTGCTTCGTTTGTATAATGACTGCATGCGCGCCAATAGGAATATGACAGCCTCCGTTCAAAGCTCCTAAGAAGCTTCTCTCCGCTCGAACAGCGAGTGAAGTATCATCATCGTTAAACAAAGAGAGCAGCTCTCTAATAGCCGAATCATTAATCCGGCATTCAATACCAAGCGCCCCTTGCCCAACTGCTGGTACAGATACGTCTATTGGAATGTAAGTGGATATCCGATCCTGCCATCCCATTCGAGACAATCCTGCTGCGGCCAGTACAACTGCGTCGAAGCCTTCGGTCTCCAGCTTGCGAATACGTGAATCAATATTACCTCTAATGGAATCTAGAGTTAGATCCGGCCTCGCATTCTTCAGCTGACATGAGCGACGCAGACTGCTCGTCCCAATTCTCGCTCCTTCAGGCAGATCAGCAAGCGATGAGCCCTGCTTCATAATCAGGCAATCCCTAGGATCCTCCCGTTTCGGAACTGCTCCATTCATTAACCCTTCGGGTAATTCGTATGGCATATCCTTCATGCTGTGGACTGCCATATCAATTTCACCATCCAGAAGAGCCTGTTCAATTTCCTTCACGAACAGCCCTTTTCCGCCAACCTTAGATAAGGTAACATCCAGAATCTGATCGCCCTTCGTCACGATTTTACGAATCTCGAACTGGTAGCCCAAGCCATGCTTCTCGCTTATTCGCTTCAACTCATCAATGACTTGTCCGGTTTGTGTCAGAGCAAGCCCGCTTTGTCTAGTTCCTACAATGATCGTCCGTTGAACATTATTTGAATCACCCATTATGTAATCCTCCAGTCATCAACATGCGAAGACGCTTGATCCATACCTCTACATCATAATCTGCTTCTTGAACCTTCGGTGCTTCAGCAGCTGCGAGCCGCAGCAGAGCTTCCTTCTCCTGCAAGCTCATGTCAGATGCTTTCAAAAAATCCCTCAATGCTCTTAGACGCAGCGTGCTCTCGGCGTATTCCACACCGAATTGCTGCTCAAGCTCCTTCTTTAGACGAGCCGAGAGTGCTGGGCTTGCCCCAGAGGCACTAACCGCTACAATCAAATCCCCGCGTCTAACAACCGATGGGTTCACGAAATGTCCGCCTTCCGCAGCATGAACAGCGTTAACCCACGCTCCAGCAGTCCTGCCGCTCTCAGCTATCCGATCATTCATTTCCGAATCATCGGTTGCAGCGAACAGCAGTCGAGCTTCAAGCACATCAGCTTCTCTGTATTCTCGCATAAGCACGGAGATTGCACCTTCTGCTGCCAGCTCCTTCAATCTTTCCGTTACACTTGGACTGATGAGAACGATACGATCCGCACCGGCCTCCAGCAGCCCCATCACTTTCCGCTGGGCTATACGGCCCCCGCCAATAACGACGCATTTCTCTCCGCGAAGCTGAAGCATAACTGGATAATAACCATTCATACGCTCCCTCTTTTCTTAGTGAAAGGTAGAGAAATAGTTGGATAATAAGTTGAGAATGAGAACAATGAAAGCTGAGATTTGGAACCTTGCAAGCTGCGTTCCCGGCCTATTCAGCAGTGACCTCTGAATGACGTACAGCACATACATAACAAGTGCAGCGAAGGAGGTCAATACCTTCCAATCGAGCAGAAGCGATGGCTTCCCTTCCACAAGCAGAAGTGTTACCGCTACAGATAACGACATCGCAAGCAGAGGAACCCCGAGAATGATAGCTCGATCTGAATACCGTTCAATAGTGTCCAGACTCGGGAATCTTCTGACATATTTCGACCAACGCTTGCCTTTCAACTGACCATGCAGGAACAAATACATGCCTGAGAAAATCATCCCTATCGTAAGCGCGGCATACGCACATAAGACTAAGCTTATATGAATGAATAACATCTCTCGAGTCGTAGTCGATATCTCGATCATTCCTCTGTCGCCAGGGCTGCTGTACAGGTTAAGCGCTAAGACACTGAATCCGACTAGGTTAACGAGAAAAACGATGAACTCAATCTTGAAAAACCGGCTGATCACAAGCGATATCGTCACTAACAGCCATGAGAAGCCTAGCCAATACTCAAAAGTAGAAACAGCTGTTAAATCAAGATGAGAAATTATTCTGGTCAAGAGGAACAGAGTCTGTAGTATCCATACAAAAATAAGCAGCCCTGTTCCTATCCGCTTCGCTCTCCGGTTCGCATCCATGAAATCGGAGAAGTAAAACAGAAGGCTCAGGGCGTAAATATAAAGTATTGCGTCGTATAGCCAATTTTGCAATCCCATAAGCGCCTCCACATTGCCGCCCTTGTGCAAATTTCCAGGGGCGCGCTTCTACCGAGTGACGGACGCAAGCGATGCTGTGCGTGTTGGCACGTTTTTGATTGTGGCAGCAGCTACAGATTCCACCGCATCCTGCTCGGCTTTCTTCGAATCCGCCAACTGATCTTCTAGTGCAAACAGCTTGACGAACATATCCATCGCTTCATCCGAATGCTTCTCCCCAGCCATTTCTTTGATCCGTAAAATGGGGTCTTGCATCATCTGGTTCACGATACTTTTCGTTAGCTTACGAATGACTTTGAGCTCATGCTCACCCAGATCTGGCAGCTTGTTCGTCAAGCTATTGAGCGTCTCTTCATGTATATCAGCCGCTTTGGTCTGCAGGGCGCGAATGAGAGGCACTACACCTAACGTTTTGTACCACTGCTCGAACAAATCGACCTCTTCTTTAATCATCACTTCGATCTTTGCAGCTTCTTTCCGACGTTGTTCAAGATTACTCTCCACGATTCCCTCCAGATCATCGATATCGTATAGAAATACGTTATCCACCGCAGCAATGGAAGGCTCCAAGTCACGAGGAACAGCAATATCGATCATGAACAGCGGCTTTGATTTGCGACGCTGCATAGCAGCTGCTACAGTCTGACGAGTCAATACGAATTCATTAGCACCCGTAGAGCTAATCACAATATCAGCCTCATGTAATCTGGCCATAGCATCCTCCATCGAGCATGCTATGCCATTGAACTTATCAGCCAGCTGAACAGCGCGCTCGTAAGTCCTGTTCACGACAATGACCTTGTTCGCTCCATTGGCATACAAATGCTTAGTGGTCAGCTCACCCGTTTCACCTGCTCCAATAATCATTACGGTCTTCTTGTTGAATTGACCAAAGATCCGTTTGCCTAATTCAACAGCGGCGTAGCTGACTGAGACGGCTGCTTCACCGATCGTCGTCTCCGAATGTGCGCGCTTAGCCATCGTGATCGCTTGCTTGAACAGCATATTGAACAGAGTGCCCGTCGTCTTCTGCTGCTGAGCTAGCGCAAATGCATCCTTCACCTGACCCAGAATCTGAGTCTCTCCAATGACCATTGAATCAAGACCGCTCGTTACGTGAAATAAATGGTCAATGGCCTTCTCATCTTCATACATATATAAATGATTCGTGAAAAATTGTCTTGGCAGCTTGAACCACTGTTCCATGAAGCTGCGAATATAGTGGCCGCAAAGATGGTGCCTGTCCACTACCGCATACAGCTCTGTACGGTTGCAGGTCGCCACAATAACACATTCCATAATGCTGCTTGTACCCATCAGCTGTTTCAGTGCCTCCGGCAGCTCTTTCTCCGCAAGGGCGAAACGTTCTCTAACTTCTACTGGAGCTGTTCGATAATTCAAACCGACTGTGATAATGTGCATGCGCGATCACCTGCCTTTCTTTATAAATTACGTTACCTCACGTCAACGATAAGTATAGCATAGTTAGACTTTCACATTGACTTCATTTATGAATAATATTTGAAAAACACATAACCATTATTCCCTATTTATACAAAGAAATAACCATGGACCGAAGTCTATGGTTATTTCTATATCATTCATGTGAGAGCTGTTAGACCAGCTCGATTTGTTTCATTTCGGGTTCAACAACCTGCAATTCGCCCATTCCGCGTACAAGCTTCTTAGCATGAGTCTTAGTCGGCTTGAGTACGGCGATCATATGGTCGATCGCAAGCTGGGGATCCACGGTTTCACCGCAAGTATAACAGTCAAGCGCGGCAAACCCTCTCTCAGGATACGTATGAATCGAGAGGTGACTTTCCGATAGCATTACAAGCACCGTTGCTCCTTGAGGCTCAAATTGTTTGGCTTGCACAGATAGTACAGTAGCTCCACAGGCTTCTGCAGCCTCCACCATTTGGGCTTGCAAAAATTCAGCGTTGTTCAGTAGATCAAAGTCTACTCCCCAAGTATCAACAGCAACGTGTCTTCCGAAAGTTGAGTACTCCATCTTTCGGTTCCCCCTTCCTAGGAATAAAATGTTTAAAAAATTTCATCCGCTAGGACCTACGTCATTCACTTCCCGAGGGAATAATCTCTCGCAACATAACCATGTCCTGAGTGAATCCTGGTTCCTATTTTTGTGATATACAATGTTTTTTCAACGAGATTAAAAATAACATCTATTCACTAGAAATGCAACCCTTTTTTTCAAACCAGCCAAATTCCGTTGGTCGAAGGCGACCCCGTATACAACGTATGACAGTCATGCTTGTCCTGTACCTCCTATATCTAATGCATTGCAGCGATATTTTGACACTGTCACTTGTGTCTATTGTAATAAAAGAAGGAGCCGCCGCTGCGACTCCTTCTTCTTCCCATTGTGTTCAGTTAGGCTTCCAGCACAAACAGCTTTCTCGTCAGCTGTGATAGACGTTCGTCTATATCAGCGATTTGCATGCGGTCATCTGTCTGGTTTCGCAGGTCCAATAGCTCGTTGATAGCGTTATTGACCAGTTGAATCTCCCGCTCAATCAGCCTGCTCTGAAATACTCTCTCCAGTTGTCCGACCGTATCCTTGTACTCGAATACAACTCGGGTTCCAGCTGACGTGCTCTCAACAATTCTGCGAACAGTGCCCTTCATATAGTGATAGGTCATCGTATAATGACTATAAATGCGATTAACAACTGCGTCTCCACGGAAGGCCGACACGGCTTTGCGCATGGCGTTGGTTAGCTTAGGGTGAACAAGGCGGCAGGAGAGCACACATACGTAACGGTCTTGTTGACGTTCGAAGGTCAGTCTGACCTCTTCCCTCCCTGCTACGTCTTCGAGAACCAGCTCCTGGTTGCCGTTATCGAGAACCATCACCTGTAGATGAACTTGCTGGTCATCGAAAAAACGGACAAATTGGGACATCTCATCATTCGTTAATTGCAGTTTGGCATTTACATACTCCGTGGCTAGCCGCTGAGCCATAAAAATCTCCTCAATTCTTTGAACTTGCAAGCTTCTAAATTCTATACTTAATCTAACCATCATTCGTAAATTTGAATCACCAGATTGGCGATTCGTTTACGCTTAAGTATATTATACGTGATCAGAGTATTTTATTCCTGCCGCCTGGCCCCGATATTCTCGCATTTTCCTGAAAAAAACGGAAAATTAAGCGAGGAATCCAACCTTTTTCACTGAATCCTCACCATTATGCTAGAAGTTGCTAAGCTTTCTACCTTATGTGCTAATCGCTTCTGTAATAACCTCCCACAACTCGTCTCGCCCAATCCCTTTCTCGGAAGAGTATAAGACGAATTTATCGCGTGGGTCAGCTTCTAACGTTTGCTTGATAAGCTTAACATGCTTGTCCCATTTGCCCTTAGGGATCTTGTCCGCTTTGGTGGCAACAATGCAGGTTGGTATATTGTAATGCTTGAGCCATTGGTACATCAATTGGTCGTCTTTCGATGGTTCATGTCTTACATCAACGAGCAGCAGCTGCAGCATAAGCGGCTCGCGGTCCTTAATATAGGTCTCAATCATTTTGCCGAATTGCTCACGCTGCGTTTTGGATACCTTGGCATAGCCATAACCAGGAAAATCTACAAAATAGACCATATCATTAATCCGATAATAGTTAAGCTGCTGCGTCTTGCCCGGGCTTCCGCTCGTTCTTGCCAGGTTCTTACGCATAATCATATTATTAATTAAGGATGATTTCCCAACATTGGAACGCCCTGCCAGAGCAATCTCTGGCAAGGCGTCATCTGGATATTGATGAGGCTGTACGGCACTTATAATAAATTCTGCTTGTTTAATTTTCATAGTATAGGTGATCCTGCTTTCTCTTCGGTGTTGACCGGTCGTAACGCATGTTTGAGCACTTCGTCCATATGGCCTACAGGGATGAACGTCAGCTCGCTGCGAACGCTGTCAGGTATATCTCGAAGGTCGCGTTCATTGTCTTTGGGCATCAGCACCGTCTTAATACCAGCCCGGTGTGCTGCAAGTGATTTCTCCTTCAGTCCGCCGATTGGAAGCACTCGACCGCGAAGCGTAATCTCGCCGGTCATCGCCACTTCCTTCGAGACATAACGATTGGTCAGCGCAGATATTAGCGCCGTTGCAATTGTAATGCCTGCCGATGGGCCATCCTTCGGTATAGCGCCCTCAGGAATGTGAATATGAATATCGTTCTTCTCATGGAAGCTTGGGTCAATATTAAGCTCTATAGCCTTGGAACGCGTATAGCTGAATGCAGCTTGCGCCGATTCCTTCATGACATCTCCTAGCTTACCCGTCAAGGTAAGCTTGCCGCTGCCTGGCATGATCGTTACCTCAATGACCAGCGTATCTCCGCCAACCTCAGTCCAGGCAAGACCGGTCACTGCTCCGATCTGATCCTCTGCCTCGGCCATACCGTGGCGGAACTTGGAAGGTCCGAGCCATTCCTTGAGCAGCTCAGAATCGACTATAAGCGGTTTAACAGCCTCAGCTGCTTGCTCACCCTCTTCACCGAATGCTGCGTCCAGCGTCTCCAGCATCGGATCGTCCTGAGTCTCAGAACTCTCTGGCTCGACTACAAGCTTATCGCCAGATGCGACTATGTGCTTCGCCGCTTTGCGGCATATGGAAGCAATCTGCTGCTCCAGATTACGTACACCAGATTCCCGCGTATATTCTCTAATAAGCTGCATGAGGACGGAGTCGCTAACAAGGAGCTGCTCCTCAGCAAGTCCATGCTCTTTCTTCTGCTTCGGCAGCAAGTATCTCTCAGCGATTTGCTGCTTCTCCAGCTCCGTATAACCAGGAATATAGAGCACCTCCATCCGGTCCAAGAGTGGACGCGGGATGTTGTGCATCGTATTGGCAGTCGTGACGAACATGACATTCGACAAATCGAATGGGACCTCAATAAAGTGATCACTGAACGTGTTGTTCTGCTCCGGATCAAGCACCTCGAGCAAGGCAGATGCTGGATCTCCACGGAAGTCCATCGCCATCTTATCGATCTCATCCAGCAAAAATACCGGATTGAATGATCCCGCCGTCTTCATTCCTTGAATAATTCTACCTGGCATCGCTCCTACATAGGTGCGCCTATGTCCACGAATCTCTGCTTCATCTCTCACTCCGCCAAGTGATACCCGGACGAACTTTCTGCCGAGAGATTTGGCAATAGAGCGCGCGAGTGAGGTTTTACCTACCCCTGGAGGACCTACTAAACATAGAATAGGGCCTTTCATTTTTTTGACGAGCTGCTGCACCGCCAAATATTCAAGCACCCTTTCCTTGGGCTTCTCAAGTCCATAATGATCATGGTTAAGAATATCCTCTGCCTTGCTGAGGCTAAGATCATCCTCGGTCTGCTTATTCCAAGGCAGAGACAGCAGCCAATCGATATAATTGCGGATGACGCCGCCCTCGGCTGACGTCGTTGGCATTTTTTCCAGACGGTCGATCTCTTTTTCGATCTTCTCCTTCACCTGTTCAGGGACACCTGCTTCGGCTAGAAGATTACGCAGCTCCTCGACCTCTCCTGCCCGTCCTTCCTTCTCGCCAAGCTCCTTCTGGATCGCTTTCATCTGCTCACGCAAATAATATTCCTTCTGCGTCTTTTCCATCTGTTTTTTGACACGCTGGTTAATCTTCTTCTCCAGCTCCAGAACCTCGCGCTCATTGTTAAGAATATCGAGCAGCTTCTCCAGACGCTCACGCACATCTACCGTCTCGAGAATGTCCTGTTTGTCTTTAATTTTGAGCGTCAAATGGCTCGTGATGACATCTGCCAGCCTGCCTGGCTCATCAATATCTGATACCGCTGCATGTGTCTCGGGTGTTACCTTCTTAGAGAGTGAAATATAGTGCTCGAACTGGCTCAGCACCGAGCGCATAAGAGCGTCTACCTCTGAATCATTCGTCTCCTGCTCTGGAAGCTCTCTAACGGAAACCTCATAGAACTCTTCGTTAGGCACATAATCTACGATCTCAGCACGGACGACACCTTCGACAAGCACACGAATTGTGCCATTCGGCAGCTTAAGCATCTGACGTACACGCGCGATGGTGCCGACGCGATAAATATCTTCCTCAGTCGGCTCTTCTATATTCACTTCAGACTGAGAACAGAGCAATATCATATGATCATCAATCATCGAACTCTCAAGCGCCCGAACCGATTTGTCTCTACCCACGTCAAGGTGGAGTACCATGCTTGGATATACAAGCAAGCCCCTTAGCGGCAGCAGGGGAAGCCTACGGTTTTTCGTTTTTCCGGGTCCCATACCAGCACCTCCAAATGTTCTGTCCCCCCTATCTTATCACTCCGCGGAATCAGCCTGCAAATAGGGAACTCCTGAGGGGATAAACAGATCAGCAGGGACATGTGTTTCCACTTCTTCAAGAGCGGCTGCGCGAGCAGGAAATACGTAGTTGAATACTTCATCTACACGATCAACCGGAATGACCTTCAATCCTTCCAGTCCTGCAAAAATAGCCTGCCAATTCTCACGCGGAATAATAACCGTATCTACACCCGCTTGGAAGGCAGCCTCTACCTTCGCCAGAACTCCGCCTACAGGCTTGACATTGCCGTGAATGCCAACTTCACCGGTCATCGCTAATTTATTGCTGATCGGCTCTTCCTTAATAGCAGATGCGATAGCAGTAGCCATCGCTACCCCAGCGGACGGTCCATCAATCGGCGTACCTCCAGGGAAATTAATATGCAGGTCATAATCTTGCGGATTCAAGCCGTATCTGCGAAGCATCGTAATGACATTCTCAATCGAACCCTTCGCCATACTTTTGCGGCGCAGCGTACGAGAGCCTCCGCCACCCATCTCTTCCTCATCCACAACACCCGTAATTGTGAATTGTCCGAGACCGCTAGCTGTAGGAATCGCACTAACTTCAATCTCAAGCAGGGTCCCCATATTCGGTCCGTATACGGCCAATCCGTTCACGAAGCCGACCTGCGGCGCATCCGGCACCTTACGGTCAGGGCGAGGTGGAATCTGGCTGCTGTTAACGACCCATTCAATGTCTGCTCCTGTAATAGTATCACGTTTCTCAGATAGAGCAACGCCCGCAGCAAGCTGAATGACATTTACAGCCTCGCGGCCGTTCGTCGCATATTTTTTGACGACCTCTACAGCCTCTGTACAAGCGCCGAATCCGATTTTTTTAATCGCATTCTCGGCAATCATGGAGATTTCACCAGGCAATAGCGGCCGGAAGAAGATTTCCATACACCGCGAGCGTATAGCAGGAGGCAGATCCTGAGGAGACCTTGTCGTTGCTCCGACTAATCGGAAGTCAGCAGGAAGCCCATTCTGGAAAATATCATGTATATACATCGGAATATTCGCATCTTCTGAATTGTAATAAGCGCTCTCCAGAAACACTTTGCGATCCTCCAGCACTTTTAACAGCTTATTCATTTGCACAGGATGCAATTCACCGATTTCATCGATAAACAGAATGCCGCCATGTGCTTTCGTAACAGCGCCAGGCTTCGGCTGCGGAATACCCGCTACCCCCATCGCACCAGCACCTTGATAAATAGGATCATGAACAGAGCCAATCAGCGGATCAGCAATCCCCCGCTCATCGAATCTTGCCGTTGTTGCGTCGATTTCTGTGAACTTCGCTTCCGGGAGGAAGGGAGAGGACAGATTTTTCTTAGCTTCCTCTAATACGACACGGGCTGCCGCGGTTTTACCGACACCTGGCGGTCCGTAGATAATGACATGCTGGGGGTTGGCACTGCACAGAGCAGCCTTAAGCGCGCGTAGGCCATCAACCTGCCCAACGATATCTTGCATCGCCTGAGGTCTTGTTTTCTCAGCTAGAGGCTTCGTGAGGGAAACGGATCGAAGCTTGCGCAGCTTATCCATTTCTTTGCGAGATTCACGATCCACAGCAGAACGATTCGTTTTTTGATTACGCAGCAAATTCCAGAAGTACAACCCGATGACCACAGCAAAAAAAACTTGAATCAACATCAAAATCACACTCAAACTCATCAGTTATCCACTCCTCTCAAAAGACAAAGCATCCGGTAAAAGAATTCATAATGGGTAGTATTGCCTCTTGGGGCAGGGAATAACCGCATCTCCATTTATTTTCCTAGCCTTTCTCTCTCAAGATTAAGAAAGCGGAATTGTATTAAACGGCTTCATAGCAAATTCAATCAAGGAAACTACGGTTATAAGAGGCAGGCTGTAGGCTTTCATTATAAAAAGATAGCCTATCCATATTAAAGCAGCTGCATATAAGGTGTACTCACGATACTGACGCCGGCTGAGCATGCGTTTTCCACCAGCCCACAATGCCCCAGCTATAACGACTACCAAAGCTATTAACTGTAAATCCATCATTTATCCTCCCGAAGATCCTTAACATTAATTGGACGGTTATTCAAACCCATGCTGGTGATATGAATCTTAACCGTAGGATTAAGCTTCAGCTTAACGAATTGGCTATCCCAATCCTCCTTCCACTGCCTCCAATCCTTTCGATAGGTGCGATGAAGCAAATCTCCGAAGCCTACTGTGTCCGCCTTAAGCTTCTTAGTTGCTTTCCAGCCCGTCTCCATGAAATGGATAACAACGCTCCCCATTTCCTTCTCCAATTGCTCCACAACATCCGGATTGTACAGATCTACCCCTGCACAATCTGTTTCCACTAATGTGGCGTTAGACTCAACCATTGCATTAATAGTTATATCATTATCGTTCCGAGAAGGCTTAAGCTTCGTCGAGGACTTCGTAATAAGAAAAGTAAGATGATGCTTGGCATCGTTCGGACAAGCTGCTACCAAGGTGGTCTGCTGCACAGCATCTCGCAGGAAGGCTACACCAAGCGCCTCTTTTCTGGACAGCCATCCGACCATTTTATCCCCTTTGATGACGGCCAGTCTTCCAAGCTTAATCTTAGATGGCAATGTGGTTTTTTGAAAAGCCTCCAAGGAGTTTGTTTCTCCCTCCCCAGACAGCAATACTTCAGGCAGCAAGGCGCTGCCTGAATCGCTTGATAGATCCATCGCTAACCTGTAGAGCTTGACTTCAGGCAGGATAGACGTATATTGCGATTCCAGGATATTGAGATTCTTAATGCCGTCACCTGATATTTTTTGAATTTGCATCATTTGCTCTAAAATTTTGCGGGAGCTCCCCTGTGTGACTAATACGTCTACGGTTTCACGAGCATCTGGATTGCGGAAATAGACATCAAGTACGGAATTAAGACCGTACCTGGCCGCCGCCTCACTAATGACAATAATCCGATTATGTGCGTAATAGAGCTTTCTTGGGCTTTCTGAGAAGCTTCGGCCATTCGCTTCACGGATCGTGCGACCTCTAGTCGA
This sequence comes from Paenibacillus xinjiangensis, assembly GCF_059686975.1. NCBI lineage: Bacteria > Bacillati > Bacillota > Bacilli > Caryophanales > Paenibacillaceae > Paenibacillus > Paenibacillus xinjiangensis. The sequence goes on from NZ_JCAALS010000005.1 coordinate 132,175, forward strand.
ATAGACGATAACCGGAGCGCTCGGACCGCTGCTTGAAGACCCTAGTCCCGAAGAAATAGATGACGGGATGACGACTTGATAAGAAACCACCCATTCGTCTCCATCCCTGTCTACTGCAGTAGCAGAAGTAATAGCCAATTCATTCAACTCAATGCGGCTCCAGCAGGCAGACAGCATTGTGGAGCTCAGCAGAAGCATGACAGCACAGCTTATCCATTTCCTATTCATATAGAGCCCTTCTTTTCATCGGATTTATGATCTGTCATCAGCAGACCGATCCAAATGAGGAGTGGAAGCAAGATATTCATCAACAGATAATAGGGAGTTGACGCTCTGGCACTGAAGTCATACATATCCATATTACGCTTCCAAGAATATATGGAGGTGAAGCCAGCCAGACCCGTGAATGCCGTGTACAACAGAGGTTGATTACGAACGCGGAAGGTATAGCTTAGGCATTGAAAAAAACAGAAAAGAAAAATAGATAATTTGACATACATACTAGCCATCCATACCGAAGTAAAAAAAATATCAACCCGTTCAATAAAGTGGCCAATCTCTACAATGCCTATCAAGGAGAAAGTCGGATAATCCAGCCCCTTCACAATATGAGGCCCGAATACAGCAATAACGGAGATCACCAATATCGTCATAATAATGCCTGACAGCAGTATCCCCCACAGAACAGCACCAGCTCCATCTGATGGTTTTTTCAGAAATGGCATTAGCATAAAAATAACAGTGCCCTCTGAAAGCCAACTAAGCGTTGTCATTGTAGGAGATATATAATCAACAACTTCAGTCTCGAACAAAGGGAGAAAGTGACTCCCCTTCATATGTTCAATGACGAATATGATATTCACAAATAAAAAGAGTAGGCTCGTTATCCCGACAACAAAGTTGATTCTTGAAATGACTTCAATGCCTTGACTCACGATGTATGTCGTAACTAGCATAATAAGAATAACCAAGGCGAATAAAGGTGTTGCTTGCATAAATTGACTCACTACAAAGTCTGCATAGGCACGCATAATAAGAATGGCAGTGAGGAAGTAGTATACGCTGAGCAATAATCCAATTACTGTCGTAATGATGACTCCGAATCGGCTCTCCAGCCACTCCAGCAGTGGCCTTCCCTCACTCTTCGTGCATATCCAACCATATAAGCTGGCTAGTGCCAGCCCGATAAGCGTAGCGACCAACATAGCAAACACACCATCCTGGTTTGCACTGCTAACTATGACAGTAGGAACTGTGAGTACTGCCGTCGGTACAATGGCAATGAAAACAAGCAGAGTAGACTCCAAATAGGAAAGCTGAACCTTCATTTGCCATCATCCCCCTCTTGTTTCTGTGTGCTGCGCTGCTGAGTAACAGCTTGCCTGATACCATCAGCTTGCCGGTTCGAACCTCCTGGCCGTCTCTTCATTGCCCACCAAGGAACACGGATGAATACATCCTTCAAGTTTCTTGGTATTAATGGAGAGATTGGCGTCAAATAAGGAACCCCGAAGGAACGTAGAGCCGATAGATGCGTAAGCAATACCATTAATCCCGCCATAATACCAAACACCCCGAATGTACCTGCTAAGATCATCATAATAAATCGAATCAGTCGTGCCGCCGTTCCCATATTGACTGATGGAATGACGAAGCTTGCGATGGCAGTGAACGACACTACGATGACCATTGCAGCCGATATTAGACCCGCCTGAACAGCGGCTTGTCCTAGAACTAACGCTCCGACTATTGAAATAGCATTCCCGACGATACGAGGCATACGAATGCCAGCCTCACGCAATATCTCGAAAGTAATCTCCATCAGCAAGGCCTCAACGATAGCAGGAAAAGGAATCCCTTCCCTCTGCGACGCCAGACTGATTAACAAAGGAGTAGGCAGCATCTCCTGATGAAAAGTCGTGATCGCGATATAGATGGAAGGCATTAGCAAAGATATGAAAAAAGAAACGAAACGGAGTAAGCGCAGGAAGGTTGCGATATCAAAACGCTGATAGTAGTCTTCACTGGATTGAAAGAACCTAACGAAGGTAACAGGGGCCAACAGTACGAATGGTGTTCCATCGACCATGATGGCAATCTGCCCTTCCAACAAGCTTGCTGCTACTGCGTCCGGTCTTTCCGTATTTTGCAGCAGTGGAAACGGTGTAAACGTCTTATCCTCAATAAATTCCTCAATATAGCCGCTTTCCAGTATGCTGTCCGTATCGATTGCGTCCAGTCGTCGATTAACTTCTTGTACGATACTGTCTTCCGCGATTCCTGCCATATAGACAACAACAACGGTCGTTCTTGTCTCTCTCCCTATTAATTTATAGTCCATGCGTAGACTGGTCGATTTAATCTTCTGGCGGATTAGTGTTGTATTCGTTCTTACACTCTCAGTAAACCCTTCCTTCGGTCCACGGACGACCGTCTGCGTAGAGGGCTCCTCAACTGCACGCTTCTCCCCACCTGGTGTGAACACGATAATCGCTCGCATACAGCCTTCTATTAGAATGACTGTGAAGCCCTCGAGCATGGCAAGCATCACATCTTCGATCGAACTTGCCTGATCAATACCCCCTGATGCAAGTGAGCGATTCATTAAATAATCAAAAACATGCTCGCCATCGTTATATGTCACATTAGTCACCGCTGCATCTTGCGTAATACTCATCACTAACAGGTTGATCGCGCTCGTGTCTACAAGTCCGCCTATATGCAGCAGCGCTATTGGGGTACCCGTAGCTGTCTGCATTCTACGAACGATCGTATCGGCACCACCCCCAAACCCATCCTCAATCAGTTGAATATTCGTCTCCAACAGTGAAGAAAGCTCATCCTTCATTCCATTTCACCTTCTTGCTCCATACTTGGCGGATTTTAATCACGATTAACAAAAGCATAGGGAGCGCGATCTGAAATATCGGAAAATGAAATTTTAAATTGTGCTGAAAGCCTACCCACACTTGCTCCATGTAGCTTGAGAACACTAATGATCCGGCAAACAGAATTGTACCAATGGGCCAGACTGCAGCGATTTGTTTTTGCTTGAATAAATAAGACAGTCCAAGTACCGCTCCCCAATAATAGGTCGTCAGCTTAAAGAAAACGCCTGTAAACAGCAATATCGCAACAAAAGGATCAATTCTCTCGAAAAACCTAGCGATATTGATATGAATAGTAAGCTGCATAAAAGGCATTGTCATTACCGTCGAAAGCTTGCCCATACCGGCAATGATCAATAAATTCGTAATTGTGATAAACATTCCGGAGAACAGATAACATTTGACAGTCAGACTCACCGTCCCCTTCTTGAAATCTGTGTACTTCCAGAACATAAGGAATAATACCATCTCACCAAAAGGAAAAGAGATCAGCTCTGGAATCGCCGCATCCCACACCGGACGAAAGCCGTTATCCAGCATCGGAAAAATATGCTCTGAATTGAGAAGCCCAGATATGACAATTAAAATAAATAAAAAACAGTAGACGGTAATGACAAGAGGCAGCAAGACTTCCCCCATTCTAAACAACACATCGATCCCTTTGCTTACGACATATCCAGCAATTCCGCAAATAATTAGAATAATTACGGCAAGAGGTGTTCCTGGAAGCAAATATAGAATCGTTAAATCTCCGAACTCTCTGATGTTGCGGATGGATTTGTAGCAAAAATATAAAATATAAGCGATACATAGAATAAATCCGATTGGTTTACCCATTTGTCCCATAAACAGCTCGAACAAGTGGGCCCCAGGTGCACTTCGATAGATGGGCAGCGTTATACCTACCAACACAACGAGACCGGCAACGACACCTAAAGATACAGCGATCCATGCATCTCTACCCGCCTCTCCCGCCAGCAGGAATAAAGAGGAGCTACCGATCAGAAACAAAATAATGGTAGAAGCTAGCTGATTCTGGCTGATTCCCTCCTCCATATCTCTCCCTCCTATCAAGTAGTAGTGTCTCATAACCTCCCCTACTAATTGGATATTTATTCATTAACCCCCGTACATGACTCTGCTGAAATAACAAAAGAGGCATCTGCTAACGTCACATGACGTGTGGCAGATGCCTCTTCTCTATTCGTTCATTCCTATGCATGGGTATGGTGTTTTCTACCCGGTATTTCACCTGTTTCCTCGAATACCCGAACGATCTCATCAATTTCCTTCTTCAGCTCGTTCAGCAGCTCAGCCTCTGGAACTTTGCGAATCATCTCTCCATAGCGGAACAGCATACCTTCGCCTCGAGCTCCAGCTATACCAATGTCAGCTTCCCGTGCTTCGCCTGGTCCATTTACGGCACAGCCAAGGACAGATACCTTGATAGGCACTTTAATTTTGGAGATGTACTCTTCCACTTCATTCGCAATCGAGAATAGATCAATATCCAAACGTCCACAAGTCGGACAGGATACAAGCGTAGCTGCATTCGTGATAAGCCCGAATGTCTTGAGCAGCTCGCGGGCAACCTTCACTTCCTCGACTGGATCAGCACTCAGACTTATACGTACCGTGTTGCCGATGCCTAATGCAAGAAGCGCGCCAATACCGGCAGAGCTCTTAATGGTGCCTGTATGAAGCGTACCTGCTTCCGTAATGCCCAAGTGGAGTGGATATTTGATTTTCTCCGCAGCCATGGAATAAGCGGCAATGGCCATCGGAACATCCGATGCTTTAAGAGAGACGATAATATCGTGGAAATCAAGCTCTTCCAGAATACCGATATGAAACAATGCACTTTCCACCATCGCTTCTGGTGTCGGATATCCATATTTCTCGAGCAAATGATTCTCAAGAGAGCCGGCATTTACCCCGATTCGAATTGGAATCCCTTTCTCCTTACAGGCTTTAACAACGGCTTCTACACGTTCCCGACGTCCGATATTGCCCGGATTAATCCGAACCTTATCCACACCGTTCTCAATAGCCGCAAGCGCCAGCCGATAATCAAAATGAATGTCCGCAACCAGCGGAATATGAATCCGTTTCTTAATTTCCTTAATAGCATTCGCTGCATCCATGTTATTAACGGTGACGCGAACGGCTTGACAGCCTGCTTCTTCCAAACGCAATATTTCAGCAACAGTAGCTTCAACATCAGCAGTCTTGGTTGTACACATACTCTGTATGATAACTTCATTGCTTCCGCCAATCGTCAGATTGCCTACTTTGACCGGTATCGTATCTTTACGATTATACATAAAGTGATCTCTCCCATGAACGTCAAAGTCCACCCGGGAACTGGCGGGATTAGCCGCACGGCCGGGTGGAAACATTGACGGTAATGATCGCTTAATTAGGCGCTTTCTTCCTTCTTCTTGCTCTTCTTGCTGCTTAGCTCCGGCATCACTTTGTCTTGTACAGATTTCTCTGTAATGACACAAGTATTCACATCTTCACGAGATGGCACTTCGTACATCACTTCAAGAAGAATACCCTCGATAATCGCACGCAAGCCACGCGCACCAGTGTTCCGTTTGATTGCTTCCTTAGCAATAGCTTCAAGAGCAGCCGGTTCGAATTCAAGCTTGACGTTATCAAGCTCAAGCATTTTTTGATATTGCTTCACTAGAGCATTCTTCGGTTCGGACAAAATGCGGATTAGCGCTTCCTCATCCAAAGGCTCCAGTGTAGAAATGATCGGCAGACGGCCTACGAATTCCGGAATCAATCCGAATTTCAATAGATCCTCAGGCAACACCATCGAGAGGTATTCACCTGGTTTCAGATCCTTCTGGACTTCGCCAGCAGAGCTGAAGCCGATTACTTTCTTACCGATACGGCGTTTGATAAGCGACTCCAGTCCGTCGAATGCGCCACCGCAAATGAACAGAATATTTGTCGTATCAATCTGGATAAATTCTTGATGCGGATGCTTCCGTCCACCTTGTGGCGGAACAGATGCAACTGTACCCTCGAGAATTTTCAGAAGTGCCTGCTGAACGCCTTCACCCGATACATCACGCGTAATCGAAGGGTTCTCCGATTTACGAGCAACCTTATCGATCTCATCAATATAAATAATGCCGCGTTCCGCTTTCTCAACGTCATAATCGGCAGCTTGAATCAGCTTGAGCAAAATGTTCTCTACATCTTCGCCGACATAGCCAGCTTCTGTGAGAGAAGTTGCATCCGCGATCGCGAATGGAACGTTCAAGATTTTGGCCATTGTTTGCGCAAGCAATGTTTTACCTGAGCCTGTAGGGCCTACGAGCAAAATATTACTTTTTTGCAATTCAACATCTTCAATTTTGCTGCCTGAATTAACACGCTTGTAGTGATTGTATACAGCAACGGAAAGCGATTTTTTGGCAAATTCCTGACCAATGATATAGGAATCCAGAATAGCACGAATATCCTTCGGCTTCGGAATGTCCTTCATATCAAGCTCTTCCTCATGACCAAGCTCTTCCTCAACGATTTCCGTGCAAAGCTCGATACACTCATCACATATATAGACGCCAGGACCCGCTACTAATTTACGAACCTGTTCTTGCGACTTGCCGCAGAACGAGCACTTCAGCTGGCCTTTTTCGTCATTGAATTTAAATGCCAATGTAATCACCCCTTCAAGATTAAATCATTACGATACCGGAGCAGTTATCACCTTGTCAATCAGACCGTAGTTCAGGGCTTCCTCCGCACTCATAAAGTAGTCGCGGTCGGTATCCCGGTCGATTTTGTCATAAGGCTGACCGGTACGATCTACATAGATCTGGTTAAGCTTTTGTTTTGTTTTGAGAATCCAGTCGGCATGGATTTTGATATCCGTCGCCTGGCCTCTCACACCGCCGAGCGGCTGATGAATCATAACTTCCGCATTCGGAAGCGCAAAGCGTTTGCCTTTAGCTCCTGCAGTCAATAGCAATGACCCCATGCTTGCTGCCATGCCCATGCAGATGGTCGACACTTCAGGCTTAATATATTGCATCGTATCAAAAATCCCCATGCCCGCCGTAACGGAGCCGCCTGGTGAATTAATATACAGATGAATGTCCTTCTCTGGATCGTCGGCCGCCAGAAAAAGCAGCTGCGCAATGATGGAGTTTGCTACATCATCATCAATAGCACTCCCGAGAAAGATGATTCGATCCTTCAATAAACGTGAGTAAATATCGTAAGACCGTTCCCCGCGATTCGTTTGTTCAACTACAATCGGTACCAGATTCATGCGACCAACCTCTTTTCGTTTATGACTTTTGCGAGAATGAATGCCTTAAGCTGCATCGCTTATTCTCTATCGCGAAACGCTATAGAGCTATGAGCTATGTATAAGGATAGCCATTACATAGCTTGACACATTCGTTTCTGCTGAACCCTATTGTAACACGTCAATTCTTCGATGTCATTTTTCCAATATTACAGTATACGATGGGAAACGCCGGTTATGTACGGAGACTAATCTCCAATTCGTTCAGAAATGCTATGTAGGGTGAAAATAAAGGCACGTACTTAAGCGACGTGCCTTATTCTCGGTTGAAGCTCTTATTCAATTAAGGCAGAAGACTAAGCTGCTTAAGCAACTGTCTTGCTGTTTTCAAGCAGGAATTTAATTGTTTTGCGCAGCTCAACATCTTCTTTCAAGCTGTCAATGTTGCCGTTTTGAGTGAAAATCTCACGAAGCTCTTCCGCAGGGCGGTTGTAGGATTTCGATAGATTCTCAAGCTCTTCTGTAATGTCCTCATCTGTAGCCGCGATGCCTTCTGCTTGTGCAATGGCGCTCAGTACAAGGTTGTTGCGAACGCGAGTTTGTGCGTCAGTACGCATTTGCTCACGAAGAACGCTCTCGCTCTGGCCGGAGAATTGGTAGTACAGGTCCATGTTCATGCCTTGCATTTTGAGACGGTTCTCGAAATCACGAATCATGAAGTCAACTTCAGTAACGATCATTGGCTCAGGAACTTCTACTTCAGCAGCTTCAGAAGCTTTTGATACTACTGCTGCTTCAAGTGCTTGATCCGCTTCCTTCTGTTTCGTTTCTTTCAGTTTAACCACAAGATCCTGCTTGTACTCTTCAAGAGTATCGAATTCACTAACGTCTTTAGCGAACTCATCATCAAGAGTTGGCAGCGTTTTGCGTTTGATTTCATGCAGCTTCACTTTGAACACTACAGCTTTGCCTGCAAGGTTCTCAGCGTGGTACGTCTCAGGGAATGTAAGCTCGATATCTTTGAAATCACCGATTTGCATACCTTCAACTTGCTCTTCGAAGCCTGGGATGAAAGAACCTGAACCAAGCTCAAGAGAGTAGTTCTCGCTTCTGCCGCCTTCGAATGCTTCTCCGTCCAAATAACCGTCGAAATCGATTACTGTAATGTCACCTTGTTGTGCAGCACCTTCGTCTACGACAGAAAGCTCTGCATGGCGTTGTTGAAGACGCTCAAGCTCAGCGTTTACTTCTTCGTCGCCAACTGTTACTTCAGTTGAAGGCACTTCAAGGCCTTTGTATTCGCCAAGCTGAACTTCAGGCTTAACGATAACTTTTGCTTTGAATTTGAAAGTTTCGCCTTTTGCGAACTGTTCAACGTCGATTTCCGGACGATCAACAGGCTCCAGGTTATTTTCTTTCACAGCTTCAGAGTAAGCGTCTGGAAGCAGGATGTCGATCGCATCTTGATAGAGGCTCTCTACACCGAAACGGGATTCAAAAATGCCCCGTGGAACTTTACCTTTACGGAATCCAGGAACGTTTACTTTTGCTGATACTTTCTTAAAAGCTTGATCTAGTGCTGCTGAGACTTTCTCAGCTTCAACTTCAACATCAATGGATACGATGTTCTTGTCTATTTTTTCCCAAGTTGCTTTCATTTTATGCTTTCCCCTCCAAAATACGCATATGACCGTAATTTTTCACTTTCCATAAACCATTCTATTATAAACAACATGAGCGCTCATTTCAAGACTGAGGATCATCCTCGCTTGATTGTTGAAGCATAGCGACCTGTCTAAGGGTCCTGCAAGCTTGCTCATAACGGAATCGAAGAGCTTCCGTAATACCGTATGTATCCCGAATATCATCGTCGTTAGCCGAGCCGTAAACGGTTAGCAGCAACGTTAAATGCAGGGCAGCTGCATAACAATCCACTGTGTCGTCATCATCTCTCAGCATCCAAATATAAGCGGATGATCCATACAGAAATTGGAGGCTTTCCTTCCATAGCTCTCTGGCGAAATGTGGCAGCGTCGGGTCATCAGACTCTGCCACATTCTCCACTCTTTCCAAGATTCGGCTAACGGGCTGAGGAAAATCATCCATGGCAAGCGGTGTGGCTTCAATTTCCAGCTTGACCAGCTCACCCATTCTCTCCAGCTCAATAATGCCGGTCGCTTCACGCTTACGTAAGCATTGCAGCGCTTTGAACTGGACAACCGGATGAATATCTGAAGTCGACGTAAGCCAATCCACAATCATCGTATCCACTTCTGCCATGCGTATGTATGCGGCACGCTCAAGGGCCAGAATCTGCTGATCAATCATCGGATGATGCTGCATAATATACAGCACTTGCTTCACATAAGCCTCATCCTGCTCAGGCGGATTCAATAATTGCTCTCGGAACGTTTCTTCATTCTCTTCCTCTTCACGCTGCTTATAGCTAGTGCCCTCTTCACCACCCTCTTCCGGAAAAGCCATGTCAAGCCAGGAAAGAAGACTTCCCCACTCTTCATAATGCCGGTCATCCTCACCCTTACACTGAAGCAGAAACCGAAGAAGGCCTTTCGCTTCTCCGTACTGTTCCGATTCCAGCATACGGGTTAATTGAATTTGGTAATGGTCTAGCATCTTCGGAAACAGATAGACATTATTGTCTTTACTGTTCCCCTTTGTATCACTGGGAGTTGTAATGGTACCACCGCCTTGTCGGTCAAACCTCATCTTTCGTCTGCCCTTTGCTTGCGTAAGATTATAACATGGAAGCGGCAAAGATAAAAACAAACGTTTGGCTGGCATTCGAACGAAACGGTTGAAGGTTGATGAATTTTGTTCGCTTTCTCTCTTCATTCTTCCTAAATCAGATTATTCTAACCAAGTCTGCGCAAGGAATTCATTTACATATTCCCTAGAATATATATAATATTGCTAGCACTGAATATCATTATACAAGTTAGACGGATGTTCTCAGAAAAGATAGCTTGCATTCTTTCTCGGAAATATGCTATATTATGCAAGCGAATTTATTCAGGACAGCTTGTTGCAGAACGTTAGTACATAGACTTGCCTGATTAATTTCTGAGCTAACTTCAATTCATGTATTGCCAATCGACGCGAAGTTATGCTATACTCATTATTACGTGTCCCAGTAGCTCAGCAGGATAGAGCAACGCCCTTCTAAGGCGTCGGTCGGGGGTTCGAATCCCTCCTGGGACGCCATTTAGTTCCGATACGTAACGATTGATCAATAGACAAAAGCCTCGAAACCTAGTTATATCAAGGGTTTCGGGGCTTTTTTAGTTTCTATTTGCTATCTGAGAATACGGATGGATTCGATACTTTTTGATTTCTTTGACGTTTGGTGCTGACCTCCATTAGATTGGGAGAAGGCCCCCTTACGTTAAAAACCGATATCCGCTAGAATGCGAATATCGGTGTATGTAGGTATTAATGAGACAGACTATACTGCTTATCGACAACAAATTGATGCAGTCTGTCGATCTGCTCTTCATCCATCACACCACTGTTATCGTAAATAAGAATGGATGATTCCGGGATATCCCAATTGATTTCGGGAACGAAGTTGACACGTTTCTCGAAGTGACCCCAATTATTTAGCTTCCACTGATCTCGCTCTGTCTGGCGATCCACAATTCTATTTTTTTGCAGCTCCATATTGTCTAGTGTGACCACAATGACCTTGACCTCGACATCCTGCTTGGCAAGACCTGCACCAGCAATGACTTCATCAATCCATACGCGGTTCTTGAGCTCAGCAGTGAACGGAGAAATCATGAACACGTTCTGACCTGCTGCCAAATTCTCGATACAAATATCTTTGGTTGTCTCATACTCCAAATCACGCAAATTCTGCTTATAGAAATCCGAATCACGATCATTCTTGTCCAGACCATTCTTCTCCAGCATCGCTTCCACGAATCTACCGCCTACCGTATCGCGATCCAGAAAAGCCGCCGGAATCCTCTCAGCGAGCTTTCTCGCCACAGTCGTCTTGCCCGTTCCCGCTACACCTACAAAAAACAATAACTTTTGCAAAACCAGTTGCCTCCACTATCAATCTATTTTGTCGATCTATTGTACCATTCCTTTTGTGATATGGATATATTGCGATGTGACATTATTCCCTATAATACGACAGTATCCTTCGTGACAGATCGAGGAGCAGCGCCTGCGGCTGCAATCATCTGCGACCGCCGATACGCTGCTCCTCTTTTAATGACTCATCGTGCTAAGTTCTGCCTGAGCGTCTATTGCCGCCTCTATTGCCGGTTGGATTGTTCTGCGCTACATGCTGCTTCTCATTCTTCTCGATTACCTGATCCGCGAATTCAGGATTAATATCATACTTCAAGCTTTTGTCTTTGGGGGATTGACTCATCGCGCTGCTACACCTCCTTTCTATATCTCCTCTTGCTGGCTATACAGCAGCTTGGCAAGCTCTTCTCGCACTTGCCCAGAGGCGAGCACTTGCTCCTTGAATGCCTCACGGGAGCCCCAATTGCTCTTCATATTCATATTGGCGAACCATTCGCTTGTTATAGTCTCATAAGCACGGTGCATCGTATTATCGAACCAATCCACCTCGAAATCTGCTTCCGTACGTACAAGCTCCAGCATGTCATATTCGTTGCCCGCAGAGACTGCAAAATAAACAAGCACATCGGGAGCCCCCGGGCTGTCCGTCTTCACCTCGACCTCACCGCAGCGAATCCCATCCCTGTCGACTGCACGCTGCACGAATGCTTCCAACACTTGCATAGCCCCTGCTCCTTCCCTGCGCTACAGCTGTTACTAGAACAGCCGCATCGAATCAATGTGCTGTCTCGTCGATTCCGTCCCAAGCTCATGCAGCAGCTTGTATATACGCGCTATAAGACCATCATATCCGGCATTGATTTGGCTATCGCTTGCAGTTCCGAAGAAGCTCATTCCAAAATGCGAGGCTTGCGCTTCATCCATACTCGAGAGCTCATCGAACAGCTCCTGCAGCCGAATAAATTCCTCTTCATTGGCCGTTACCTCAAGCTCATAGGCAGCGACAGTCGGGTCCTCTAGAATTTGCCCAGCCTGCACCGACACATAATACCGTTTCCGACTACGATCTAGCTGTTCTTCCTCAGACATATCTGTATAGTCATCTCCTTAGTCATGCCCATTGAATATAGGGAAATATAGAAAGCTTAAGCCTGTCGTTAGCTTCCCCCTTCGGACAGACATTTTATCCCTTTTTTCAGCATATAACTGTTATTATCGCTACTGGAGTGCAGCAGAAGAAAGGAATGAGAATCATGTGTGGAATAACCGGCTGGATCGATTGGACCCGCGATCTGACCCACGACAGCATCAGTCTGGAGAAAATGACTCAGACGCTCTCGCTGCGCGGACCAGATGCTTCGGGCACCTGGATAACGATGCATTGCGCGCTCGGACATCGAAGATTAAGTGTTATCGACCCTGAGAACGGGGCACAACCGATGATCAGACGCTCGGGAGATGACACATACGTAGTCGTCTATAACGGCGAGCTATATAATGCGCTTGAGCTGCGCAAGGAGCTGGAGAGCAGAGGGAGAACCTTCACCACGAACTGTGATACGGAAGTGCTGCTCGTAGCCTTCATCGAATGGGGCAAAGCTTGCGTCGAAAGATTCAATGGCATTTTTGCTTTTGCCATCTGGCATGATGCGGAGCAGGAGCTGTTCCTTGCCCGAGACCGGCTGGGCGTGAAGCCGCTCTTCTTCAGTACGGTTGATGGCCTATTCCTGTTCGGCTCGGAGCCTAAGTCCATATTGGCGCATCCTGCTGTTAAGCCCGAAGTCGGGGCGGAGGGTATTGCAGAGATTTTCATACTTGGCCCTGCAAGAACTCCTGGTCAAGGGGTCTACAAGCATATTACCGAGCTGCTGCCAGGACAGTGCATGACCGTTAATCGTACGGGCAGCCGCACTACGAAATATTGGAAGCTTGAGAGCATTCCTCATGAGGAGGATGTAGCAGCAACTGCAGAGCATGTACGCGAGCTGCTGAGAGACACTACTGAGCGCCAGCTCGTATCGGACGTGCCCGTGGGAACGCTGCTCTCGGGAGGACTTGACTCCAGTGCTCTTACCACACTAGCCGTTAGGTATTATGAACAGACTGGCCAAGGCAATGTCCATACGTATTCTGTCGATTATGCTGACAACGACAAGCATTTTCAGGCGCACGCCTTCCAACCTAACAGCGATGCCCCTTGGATTGAACGGATGACAACTCACTTGGACACAATTCATCATCCCATTCAATTCGATACGCCTGAGCTCGTAGCTGCACTGCGGGACGCCACCTTCGCTCGCGACCTTCCCGGTATGGCCGATGTGGACGCCTCCCTGCTGCTATTCTGCCGAGAAATCAAGAAGGGCATTACTGTAGCCATCTCCGGTGAAGCAGCCGATGAAATATTCGGCGGCTACCCATGGTTCCACCGGGAAGAAGCGCTGAATGCCGGCACCTTCCCTTGGTCGCTAGCCTCTAGTATGCGTGCGGATCTGCTTGCTCCTGATGTTGCGCAGTGGATTAAGCCGCTGGACTACATCGGTGACCGCTATTCAGATGCTATCGCCGAGGTTCCTCATCTAGATGGGGAATCCGAGCAGGTTCGCAAGATGCGGCAGATGTCTTACTTGAACATTACCCGCTTCATGCCTACCCTTCTGGATCGGAAGGATCGGATGAGCATGGCAGCCGGCCTTGAGGTTCGCGTTCCGTTCTGCGATCATAGGCTTGTTCAATACGTATGGAATATTCCTTGGGAGATCAAAGCCGCTGGTGATCGGGAGAAGGGCATTCTGCGCAAAGCGCTGAAGGGCGTTCTCCCCGACGATGTGCTGACCCGCAAAAAAAGTCCTTATCCCAAAACGCATAATCCAAATTATTTGACAGCAGTCAAAACACTCCTATTGGATATTCTGAATGATCCCTCCTCTCCTTTGTTGCCGCTTATTGATGTTAAGAAAATAAGAGAGCTTGCTGAATCTGATTCAGCCAAGTCGAACATTCCGTGGTTCGGCCAATTGATGTCGGGACCTCAATTATTCGCTTACCTCTATCAAGTCAATCTGTGGCTCAAGGAATATCACGTCGTTATCAAATAAAATAAAAGCCCCGGACACCTGTAAGAGCTGGTGCTTTCGGGGCTTTTCATTATATGTCTATATGGGTCTACAATAGCTTCTCCATTAGCTTGGTCAGCGCATCACCGCGGTGGCTAATCTGCTGCTTCTCTTCCTTCGACAGCTCCGCCATTCCTCTGCCCAGCTTCGGCAGCCAGAAGAGGGGATCATAGCCAAAGCCGCCGCTTCCATGCTTGCGATCCGTAATGAAGCCGTCTACCGTTCCTTCTGTTTCTATGTATTCGCCTGTAGACGGATCATACAACGTAAGCGCACAGACGAATTCAGCGGGGCTGAGAAGCTTCGAGCCATCAGCGAGCGGCTCCCCTGCCTCTGGCAGTCCGAGCTGCTTCAGCTCTTCAAGCAGCTTCGCATTATTGTCTTCGTCCTTCGCCCCTGGACCCGCATAGCGTGCAGAATAAACGCCAGGAGCTCCGCCTAGTGCGGCCACACGAAGACCTGAATCATCTGCAAGCACCGGCACTTGAAAAGCCTCGCCTGCTGCCTTCGCTTTAATTCTAGAGTTATCAGCGAACGTGCTGCCATCCTCCACAATATCTGCAAAATCAGGATAATCATTCAGGCTCTTAACTGTTTTGCCCAGCTTGCTCATAGCATAAGCGAATTCCTTCACTTTGCCTTCATTCTTTGTAGCAATTAATACAATATCACTTGTTAGAAAAGTCACTGTCCTTAGCCTCCAATTCGATCCGCATCTGGTCCTAGCGCTTCACGCTGCTTCCCGATTAACTGCTGAATTCCACCTTCTGCCAGCTCAAGCAATTGATTCAGTTCATCACGTGTGAATGGAGCTTCCTCTCCTGTTCCCTGCACCTCAACAAATTTGCCGCTGCCGGTCATCACAACGTTCATATCAACCTTTGCTTTGGAGTCCTCATCGTAATTCAGATCAAGCAGAGCTCTTTCTTGAATAACGCCTACACTAACCGAAGCCAAATAATCGGTAACGGGATATTTCGCGAATTGTACGGTTTTGGACAGCTTGTTCACAGCAAGGCATAGAGCAATGAAGGCTCCGGTAATGGAAGTCGTTCTCGTTCCGCCATCAGCTTGCAGGACATCGCAATCCAGCGTAATCGTACGTTCTCCAAGCGCCTGCAAATCTACAATTGAACGCAGCGCTCTCCCAATCAGCCTTTGAATTTCCATCGTACGGCCCGTCAGCTTGCCTCTTGCCGATTCCCGATGATTACGGGAATGCGTTGCGCGCGGCAGCATCGAATATTCCGCAGTGATCCAGCCTTTGCCTTGACCTTTCATGAATGGCGGTACACGTTCCTCTACACTGGCTGTGCAGACAACCTTCGTGTCGCCGAACTCTATGAGCACGGAGCCTTCCGCATATTTATTAACGCCTGTCGTTATCGTTACCGGCCGAAGCTGGCTTGTTTCGCGACCGTCTGTTCTCATGCCTGTAGCCTCCTGAATCTTTCGTTATACTGTGTTGCACTCTACAATCTTACCTATCTTACCAAACTGACATACGAAAAGCACCCGCTTCCCTACAAAATATTAGATGACTCACCTTCGGACATACAAAAAAAGGGCATAGGAGCCACTACCCTCCTTGCCCTCTTGCTATTGATGCATGAATTAGAATCATTCAACCATACTAGCTCTTGATGGCATTTACATGATGCGGCCGTTCTGCGGGCTTGCTGTAGTCTTTATTGTTCTCATCTACAATATCGCCTTCACCATTCAAGCGAATTTGCACTTTGGTTGCTCCTGTATTTTCCGTTACGGATAAAATAACGGCTTCAAGCATTTCTGCTGGTGCCGGTTGTCCCGTCTCATAAGCCTGATCCTCTAGGTCAACCATGACGGTATCATCCTTCTCCTCAATGCTCGTTACTTGTACATCATTCGTTATGACGCCGGTTAGCTCCTTCTTGTCGAGAGGTCCAGCAATCAGCTGCTCTAGCGCGGCCTTTGCCTTCGAATCTGGACGTGCAATCAACCGTGTTACCGGCACATAATATTGCTCGTCATTCGAGGTTTGCGATGAGAAGTACAGCGTAACTGGTGTGGAATTGGAATAATTAACGCCATCGGCAGCTTCCAGATTGATACCGACCGAACGATTAAGCGGCTCATCCAGCGGGAAGCCATCTACAGGCATCTCTTGAAGCTTTTTGCCTTCATACAGGAGCTCTACGCCTTCAATGCCAGGCATTGCGGTCAATGTCCATGTGATGGCCTCCACGATTGCCCGCTCGTCCGTAGCAACATAATCGACGAACGGTGTTGAGAAATCAACAATCGCGAGCTTTTGCTCCTTGTTAATCTGGAAGGATTTCACTTGTGTTCCTTGAGGGATTACGGCTCGGAAATCTTCTGGGAGCTGACTTGCATACGTGCCTCCATCAACCATAATTTCCAAAGCTTTTTGGCCTGCCGCTTCATTCTTGCCAAGTGTTGTCTGCAGCGCTACTGGTGCCAAATAACCTTTGTTATCCTCCAAGTAAACCGTGAGCTGGGTTTCTCCCCCTTGCTCGGTCTGAACAGCCTGTCCGGTATTGGTTCCGTCAACGCTATTCGTCTGCTCCACCTGCTGAGGCGGATCAATTTCCTTGCTTGTCTCCTTGGAGAACAGCCCACAGCCAGCCGTGAGGATGGGTAGAACCAGAACGCCCCCAATTGCAGCACGGCGAATCCATCTTGTTTGAATCATAATAACCTTTCCTCCTAGTCGCTTATTGCCGTTACGGCTTTGTACAATTGTTTATTTGTAGTACTATGTATACGAGCCCTTCCCCGTTTTAGACCAGTTTTGTCCACAAAATCATGAGGGGGTATTTGAAATGTTTACACCGAATCCTTACAGCTTGAATAGTCGCAAAGTTGCTGAGGCGACAGATGAATGGCTTGCTAAGCGGAATGTGACCAGGACACAGATCGGCCAGCTTGTTCATTTTTTGCAAAAAGACTATTTTCCAGACCTGACACTTGATGAATGCATCGTAAATGTAGAGGCCGTATTATCCAAACGCGAGGTGCAAAATGCGGTGCTGACTGGTATCCAGCTCGATATGCTGGCTGAGGAAGGCAAGCTTATGGCGCCGCTTCAAGATATGATTAGCAATGATGAAGGACTGTATGGCTGCGATGAGATATTGGCTTTATCCATCGTTAATGTGTATGGGAGCATCGGCTTTACCAACTTCGGCTACATCGATAAGCTGAAGCCAGGAGTGCTTAAGAAATTAAATGATAAGAACAGCGGGGAAATCCATACTTTTCTCGATGATATCGTAGGCGCAATAGCAGCTGCGGCAGCCAGCCGGATTGCCCACCGCAAGCAAGCAGAACGGGAAGCCGCAGCAGGCTTAACGTAGAATAAGGCTCAGGCAAGGGGCATCACTGAAGGGGTACTACAAAAATGGCGGTGCAGGAAACATTCCTGCACCGCTTTTTTATACCTAATAAGGAGTTGTGGTAGCGATGACATGAAGCACAAGCAAACCGTGGAACGTCATGAAACGAAGCTGGTTTACTCTGTAACGGTGTCGTTGAACGAAGATTTGGAAACGGGAGTTATCGGACAATAACGGGATTTACTTAGTCCAAGTTTACCCAGACGGTGAATGGACGCCAGATGTTCCATTTGTAGGTATTGTTGCGGTTCAAGTTAGTGAATTCGCCCATATTCCTGAAGGATTAACTCAGCATACGATACCTGCTGGCACCTAAGTGCTGGTTACGCATATGGGACCAGAATCCCAAATAGGAGAAACATATGCTAGCATATGTGACAAGGGCTCGAGGCTAATCGGCCTTTTGACTTCGAGCATTGGACGGATGTTGATTCACTTGAACGAGAAGAGAGCACGATACCTATTTATTTACCTATTTCCTCATAGCTTTTGTCATAAGAACAGGCTGTCTCTCAGGTCACTTTACGACCTTTTGAGACAGCCCCTTTTTCAATACCTACTGCGTACGCTTATTGCTGTTTCAATAATGAGAGCAATAATACAACCGCTTCTGCCCGAGTCGTTGATTTGTTCGGAGCAAAGCGATTATTGCCGACTCCCTTCAGAAGGCCAGCATCTGCAGCTGCTGCAACAGAGGAAACCGCCCAATGCGGCACGTCTTCAGCATCATCGAAGGATAAGGCTGCTTGATTATTAACTTCAAGATTTAATGATCTGACTGCGATTACGGCCAATTCGGCACGTGTGATCTTCTGTTCAGGACGGAAAGTATTGTCGGAGAATCCTTGTATGATGCCTGCTTCCAGGACAGCTCCAACAGCTGATGCTCCCCACTCCGGTATTTGGGCCTCATCCTTAAACATTATGGACTTATTCGTGCTAGACAATTTCAAAACTCGGGACAGCATCGTCACGAACTCAATCCGATTAATTTCTGCATTAGGCCTAAAGGTTCCGTCGCTATATCCGTTTACAAACCCCAATGCAATAGCCTCATCAATGCTAGCTTTTGCCCAATGACCAGCCGTATCTTGAAAAGCAGCGTTGGGTGATGGTGTTGGTGTTGGTGTTGGTGTTGGTGTTGGTGTTGGTGTTGGCGTCGGCGTCGGCGTCGGTGTTGGCGTCGGTGTTGGCGTTGGTGTTGGCGTTGGCTTCGGCGTCGGCGTTGGCTTCGGTGTTGGTGTTGGTGTCGGTGTCGGTGTCGGTGTTGGCGTTGGTGTCGTACCTCCGTCAGAGTTATACGCTGCTACTGTACCCTCGGAGTTGTTTCTGCCGCTCACCGCTTTAATAACAAACTGATAGCTTTTATCTGCAGCAACGTTGTCCAGATCGTAGCTATATTGTGTCGTTCCTTCAACATGCTCCACAACCGTGTTCCAGTTAGCGCCCATAGCACCATTCTTTTCATAAATCCGATAACGATCTACTGTCGAGCCTGCTGCTGGAGATTTCCAACTAATCGTTAATTTATCACTTTCGCTCTTGGCTACATTTGTACTAGTAACGGGATTAGGATTGATGTCCGTTCTCTTAATGCTGTAATAGTCATAAGCTGCTGACTCGCCAATACTTTCAAGCGTGCGGGCATCAAGCGTAAGTGTATCTGTCGTAATGTTAATTCCGGTGAACATTGGTTTGTTAGGCTGACCAAGCTTGGCTACGGCTTCATAGATACGGTCATTCGGAGGGTAGACCTTATCTCCCGCCGCATTCGTGGTGTAATAAAGCGTTCCTTGCGGATTGACGACATGGCCTTCATCATCCGTTTCAACAGCTTGAGGTACATTCCCTTTCATCTGATAGCTTCGGGCGAACGAATGGTCATGACCGCCAAGGACGAGATCAATGCCAAGCTCATCGAATACCGTCGTTAAATGCTCTCTGAAAAAGACGACATCCCCATCAAAGGAATGCTTGGCTACCGAATAGATCGATTTATGCATGATGACGATTTTCCACTTTTTATCTGTTTTTGCCACTTCGCTATAAAGCCATTCGACTTGCTTATCATAAATTTCTTGCGAACCATTTTTATTCCAATATTCCGTATTAATAACCATGAAATGCGCATCGCCATAGTCGTAGGAATAGACAGAACCGTCTGGCTTGGCTCCGGTATCAGACGTATTCGGCAAATTAAAATGGTGCCCGTAATTGCTGTATTCATTGCCTTCATGATTTCCAACTGCAGGAATTAATGGATGTTCAGATAACGTATTCCTCGCTTTATTGAAGAACCAGAACCACTGCTCCTCTAACCCGCCATCATTCACCAAATCTCCGGCATTAATGATGAAGGATGATTCCGGAAACGTTCGAATGCCTTCTTCAACGGTATCATTCCAAGTCTCAAAATCTGCTTCCGATGAGCCTTGCGAATCAGTTGTGAACAGGAATGTAAACGTATCATCTGACGTATCGCTTTCGGTTGTGAACATACGAATCTCGCTAGAGTTAAAATCACTTCCGTCTCCAAGCCGGTAAGCGTAGCTTGTCCCTGGCTTCAATTGGGAGGCAGTGACTTTGTGGCTCATGAAAGGAGAGGTTCTGGCATTATCTCTATCTTCATGATTAATAAATACATTCACTTCTTCAGAAGTGCCTCTGAATGATTGTACGCCTGTCACCGGAAATTTTCCGTCCACAAGTTTATCAGCTTCAATGATATCGACTTGGGTTCCTGCTGTGGCACGCGATGTATACCAAGAAAAGCCTATGCTTGTGCGAGGATCACCGTTGAAGGTAAGAGCAATAGTTGTTGGAATATCAGGTGCGTACGTGGCATCCGCCCCATCTGAATAGCTCTTCCCCTTCACGGCTTTAACAACAAAATCGTACGATTGCTTAGTGTCGACCTTCTCAATGACATAGCTGTAATTTTCTACGGCTTCATTATGATTGACTGTTACACTCCAAGATGCACCTAACGAATCGTTTTTTTCATAAAGCTGATAGCTATCTGCCGCTTCACCCGCATTCACAGCTGACCAACTGACCTTAATACTGTCTTCGCTATTATATTCGGCTTGTGCGTTTTGCACGGGAGCAGGCTTGTTGTCTGTCTTCACAATGCCATATTGGTCATACAGCTGCCCTGAGCCTGACGTATACGTCTGAAAGGATAGTTTATCCTCTGTCACGGTTATTCCCGTGAACATGGGCTCGCCTGGTTGGCCGTATTTGTCAGCATAAGGAATGCCATCAATTGGTTCATACATTTTGTTGCCCGCCGCGTTGGTGATCAGATACAATGTTCCCTTCGGATCAACCGCATTGCCATCTTGATCGGTTTCGACGGATTGGACCTCGTTATTATACATATGGAAGCTTCGGGTGTAGGAATGGTCATGTCCGCCAATGACCAGATCAGCGCCAATTTCATCGAATACCTTGGTCAGATTATTCCGGAAGAAAACAACATCGCTGTCACTTGAATGGTTGGCTACTGAATAGACCGATTTGTGCATAATAACGATTTTCCATTTTGCATCGGTCTTTGAAGCTTCTTTTCGCAGCCATTCCACTTGCTTCTGGTAGACAGCATCATCCGAATATTCGGTGTTCAATACCATGAAATGAGCATTGCCGTAATCAAACGAATAGACAGATCCATCTGGCTTTGCGCCGGTTTGAGACTCATTCGGCAAATTGAAGTGATAATTGTAATTGTTATTGGTTCTACTCTCGTGATTTCCTACTGCTGGAACTAACGGATAATCTTTGAGAATGGAGTCCGCTTTATTAAAGAACCAGTGCCATTGCTCCTCCAGATCACCGTTATCTACGAGATCCCCAGAGTTGACAATAAACGAAGATCCCGGGAACGTATTGACTCCTTTGACCAATGTGTCATTCCATATGTCATAATCCGCTTCTGTTGTTCCCTGTGAATCTGTCGTGTACAGAAAGGTGAACTCCTCATCGGCAGAATTGCCTTCCGTTGTGAAATAACCGATATCGGTCCAGTTCATCTCATTGCCATTCCCAGCCCGGTAGGCATAGGCAGTTCCTGGAGACAACCCTTCAGCCTTAACCTTATGGCTTCTGTACGTTGATTGCACATCTGCAGCTTTATCTGCCTCATTCATGTATACGCCCACTTCTTCAGATGTGCCGGTGAAGGAAGCAAACCCCGTCTCTGGGAATTGACCGTTAACCAATTGGTCCGCTCTAATTACTTCCAGTTGAGTGTCTGAAGTCACATTCGATGTATACCAGGCGAACCCCAAGCTTGTACGGGGGTCACCGTTAAAGGTAAGTGCAACTGAAGTAGGAGTATCTTGCATTAAGCCTGTTTCCGCAACAAGACTCATATCGAAATAAACATCAGAGCTTGAGCCGCTCTCTTGATGAACTTCAACAGCAATCAGATTGCTGCCGTCATGAAGCTTATCCAGAATGGCGCTGGTGAGATCGACTTCGAATTCCTTAGTCGTTGCCACTGGCGTTCCCGTGGTATATGTGATTTCGCCCTCTGGCAAATTCTCGCGCCAAACCTCTTCTCCATTAACATATAGAATAAAACCATCGTCCATTGCGAACTGTGCGATAATCCTATCGTAGCTCTCCGTATCCGTCAATTCTATTTGCTGTTGAAGATAGGTCGTTATATATTTCTTGCTGGAATCTGGGCCGAAGCTTACTGTCGTCTTGATTTGACCGAAGCTGTCGGTCCTTTTGGTTGATGGATAGCCTAACGGAGCAGCTCCAGACTTCCAACTATCTTTAAATTCAGCTCGCCAAAGCGAACCTTCATCCGTCCCGTTATCGAGATAATGCCAGGTAGAGCCTCCAGCTACCAGTACGGTCTTCTCTGGTGCGGTTGTTGCAGCAATGACAGGTAAAGAACCTTTAAGCAAACCAATAACCATTAGAACAACGAGCGAGCTGAGCAAAATCTTTTGGCAGACTTTCAATTAAGAACACTCCTTTTATAGTTATCGATCACTGCTGCTTGTTCGAAGCAGTGATCTCTATAACTATAAAAAGAAACTATTAACTAAAATAAGGTAATTCATTAAGATTCTATATGTTTATTTGCGGTATTCTAAGATTGTTCAAGACATCCGGAAACAACAGCAATCGTAAGAACATTCGATTGCGCAGTTTAACTGCTCTGATAATGAACAACGCCAGCCTTCACCGACCTTGTTATTTTCCCTCGCCGTTCCAGGTAATAGAGATGAGCCAGCGTCTCTGCCATCGCGAATCGTAGATTATGAGGATTATCCCTCAGATGATTGCCGAAGGACAGCTCACACAGCTCGAATGAGGATAATGGCTTCGCTAGCATGACACACATCTTATCCAACCGACGGACATGATGCGCCTTAAGCTCTTCAATTCGAGCAGTGAATGCAGCAAAAGGATCACGGTGTCCTGGAAAAGCCATTGTGACATTGTATGTCGACAGCTCCTCTAAGCTGTTCAAGAACAGCTCCAGCGGGTCTTCCTCTTCACCTGGCACCACACTCACGTTAGGTGTAATCCGAGGCAGAACCTGATCGCCGCAGAGCATCCAGCCGTTGATTGGCTCATAGAAGCTTAAGTGTCCCGCAGCATGCCCCGGCGTATCTATAAGCTGCCAATCCCATCCCCCGATACGCATCGTTTCTCCTGCCTCGATATAGGTCACAACAGGCTGCGGAGATACCCGCTCCACAAAGCCCTCTAAATTATGCTTGATCGCTTGTGTCAGATCCCCAGGCATACCATGCTCTGCGAACAAGGCTGTCAGCTCAACATCGAACGTACTGCCCTCAGCCCATAGCTTCACCGCATAGTGATGGGATCTCCTAGACATATATACAGGCGCACCAGATTTCTCTTGAAAATAACCAGCCAAGCCATAATGATCTGGATGCTGATGGGTAACTACGATTCTTGTAATCTGCTCTATGCTTATCGAGTGCCTGTTCATAACCGCTGTCCAAGCCGCAATGGCTTGCTCCGTACGAAGCCCAGGATCAATAATGGTATAGCCGTCTTCTTCAGGTATAACATAACTGTTCACCCATTTTAAAGAAAATGGCAGCGGCAGCTTCACTTGAATCCATTCACCGTTCCATATGGTCGTTACAACCTCTTGATTGTCTATCATATCGCAATGGCCTCCCCATGCTTGACTACTCGTTGCTGTATCTTTACCGTATTGTACTTGAAATCTGATTTCTTCCATCGTGTATCTGAGCTTGGGATGGACCCTCTGCTCCCCGTCATTCAAGCGGTGCCATTACTGCTGTCTCGAGCAAGTACTGCATAACGAATCCTAATGGGAAGCCGCTGCTAACGACGAATGTTCGGATCAAATCCCTGCTTGAGTAAGCACCACCGGATTTTTTTCACAAAAATTGGAGCCCTATAGAAAAGAAGCCAGGCGTGAAGCAATTGGCAAGCTATCTACCCTGAGCTTGAATTCGCTGTTGATGCCTCCATTACAATAGAAGGGACGGGCCTAATTAAATAGGCTGTCCGTCCCTCTCTTTCAGGAATGCTATAATTTCTTCTCTGCTTGGAATAGAGGTCTGAGCACCGTCACGGGTAACTGCAATGGCTGCAGCAGCTGAAGCGAAGCGTATACTTCCTCTCGGCTCCTCTCCAGAAGCTGAAGCCGCAGCATAGGCTCCAATAAAGGTGTCCCCTGCAGCCGTTGTGTCCTTAGGCTTGACCGAGAATGCAGGCTGCAAGAAGCTGCTTCCGGTATGGTCGCGATAATAGCACCCTTCTTCTCCGAGTGTTATAATAACCGCCTTCACACCATGCTTCAGCAGCTGCTGAGCAGCCTCTTCACATTCATCCGCAGTAGCAGGTGAAATACCGGTAACCGTCTCTGTTTCTGTCTCATTCAGAATTAATGTATGCACAAGTGCTAACGCGTCAGGCGGTACAGAAGCAGCAGGAGCAGGGTTATACAGCAGCTGTATACTATGTTCTGAGGCATAATCCATGATACGACGATTAATAGACCATGGAATTTCATTCTGTAGAAGAATAGTTTGAACGGGTCTTAGCTTCTCCAGCTGCTGTTCTACTGCCTGCCATTCCAGCTGGCCATTGGCGCCTTCTGCCAGTACGATATTGTTCTCTCCGCTCTCCGCTACAGTGATGAAGGCCAACCCGGAAGTTCCCGGAACGACGTGTACACCTGAGGTATTAACGCCATACTCCGCAAGCGATTCAACAAGAGGAGTACCGAAGGCATCCTCTCCCACGGCTCCAATCATTACGGAATCCGCACCTGCACGTGCAACGGCAACGGCTTGATTGGCTCCCTTGCCCCCTGGATGAAACGCTACCCCCTTGCTGTGAATGGTTTCTCCTGGCTGTGGGAATTGCTCAACCTTACTTACCAAATCCATATTAATGCTTCCTGCAACGACTATAACACCCATCACTATCCCTCTCTCCTCAAGTTTACAAGCCGATCTGTATGCTGAAGCTGCTTGATATCGACTGCTCCTATTCCGAACATGACGGTCCGCAGCTCGAATTCAATTCGCTCGAACTGCTCGGTTAGCTGCTGTATGGTCAGCTGGCCCTCGTCCTGTGCTGCTCTAGGGAGCAATACGCGGCCAAAGCCTGCTAAATCTGCTCCAAGAGCAATGGACTTGGCAGCATCGACGCCGCTCTGCAGCCCTCCGCTTGCGATCACAGTCATATCAGGAAGTCTGCCTCTGACTTCGGTAATGCTCTCAGCCGTCGGTATTCCCCAGCCGGCAAAGGCATCTGCTGCCGCACGGCGCAGGCTGTCATTGGAACGATGCTTCTCCACTTGGCTCCAAGATGTGCCGCCAGCTCCTGCCACATCAATAAAGGCAACACCAGCTGAAGCTAGAGAAGCTGCTGTATCCGTGTCTATGCCCCAGCCAACCTCTTTCACTCCGACAGGAACTGCTAGCTCTCGGCATACCTGCTCAATACGTGACAGCAAGCCTCTGAAGTCTGTATTGCCTTCCGGCTGGAATACTTCCTGCATGCTGTTCAAATGCAGAACCAATGCATCTGCTTGTGCGATATCAACTGCTCTGCGGCAAGCTTCTACACCGAATCCATAATTCAGCTGTACCGCACCAAGATTCGCAATGACAGGAACAGAGGGCGCTATACTGCGGATACGAAACGATGCGGCCAGCTCTTCTTCCTCAATCGCTGCACGCATGGAACCGAGTCCAATGGCCCAGCCCCGCTGCTCAGCCACTTCAGCCAGACGCCGGTTAATCGAGCCTGCTTCATTCGTCCCTCCAGTCATCGAGCTTACCAGAAGAGGAGTCTTCAGCTTGCGGCTGAGCCACTCCGTGCTTAGATCGATCTCATCGAATGTAAGCTCAGGCAGCGCATTATGACGAAATCGGAGCCGCTCCAGACCCGTCGTAATTCCTGCCCCGTTCACCTCTTCCTCCAGGCAGATTCGGATATGCTCACCCTTTCTTTTGGCTGTGGAGGCGCTTCCGTTCACCTCAGTTGGTTGCTCTAACGTCATTCTAGTTCCTCCTTAATTAGGTGAAGCAAGACTATTCCATTCAGGTTTTGCTCGGCAGCAAAACTCTTCGAATAAGTATGTATTGTCCATCATAACGCAGTTTTCGGGCGGGGAGCAAGAAGTGGGCAAGCTAACTACATTTCTCGACTCGATGAGGAACTAATTGATTGTAAAAATCATTAATATGATCTTTACAATCATTTTTATTGTTATAATGATGATTATGAATTAAAATGGAATTAGTTAACCTTCGCAAAAACTTTTAGGAGGACACCACTCATGGAAATCAAAATATTCGAGAACTCCCAGCAGCTGGATGCTTTTGCCGCTGATTATTTCAAACAAACTATACTCCATAAACCGAACGCTGTATTAGGTCTTGCTACTGGATCGACACCACTTGGTATTTATGCCAAAATGGTAGACATGTACCAGAATAAAGAGCTATCTTATGAGCAAGTAACGACTTATAATCTGGACGAATACGTTGGGCTGCAGCCTGACAATGATCAGAGCTACGCGTATTATATGAATCAGCACTTATTCTCCCATATCGATATTCCAGAGGCTCAGACCTTCCTCCCTAACGGGATGGCCGCAGATCTTGAAGCAGAATGTGCGCAATACGACAAGAGGATGTTAGAGCAGCCTGTCGATGTTCAATTGCTTGGCCTTGGTCATAATGGTCATATCGGCTTCAATGAGCCGGATCATTCATTGTCCGGTGGCACTCATGTTGTCAAGCTCAAGGAAGAGACACGCGAGGCGAACGCACGCTTCTTCGCTTCGATGGATGAAGTGCCTGAGCTGGCGATTACGATGGGTGTCGGATCGATCTTAAAAGCAAACACGATATTATTAGCGGTACGCGGCGCAGATAAAGCAGACATCGTCAAGCAAGCGCTGACCGGCCCCATTACTACGGAAGTGCCGGCATCCTTGCTCCAGACGCATCCTCGCGTTATCGTGCTGCTCGACCGCGAAGCAGGAAGGATGCTAGCGGAATATGAATAATCAGTCCTTTGTCATCACTAGAGTTAACCTTGTACTAGAGGACCGCACCTTGGAAGGCAGCGTCGTTATCGACAGCCATGGCAAGATCTCGCGCATACTGGAGGATGTTGCTCCTCTGGGTACTGGCTTCGAAGAGCTCCCGACGATTG
This sequence comes from Paenibacillus xinjiangensis, assembly GCF_059686975.1. Classification (NCBI taxonomy): domain Bacteria; kingdom Bacillati; phylum Bacillota; class Bacilli; order Caryophanales; family Paenibacillaceae; genus Paenibacillus; species Paenibacillus xinjiangensis. The sequence continues at coordinate 159,611 of NZ_JCAALS010000005.1, forward strand.
ACGGCCAAGGCGGCTGGCTTCTTCCCGGATTCATTGATGTCCATGTACATGGAGGCTTCGGCGGTGACTTCATGGATGCCAGCCGTGCAAGCTATGATACGATTACACAATTCCATGCTACACAGGGCACAACTGGCATGCTTGCAACGACCGTAACGGCTTCACCTGAGGCGATTCATTCCGTACTGCAGGCATCATCAGCATACATGGCAGGAGCAATGCCTTATACGGCGCTTTATGGCGTACATCTGGAGGGCCCCTTCCTAAGTAGGAAATGGATAGGGGCACAGAATCCCGCCTTCCTGTCAGCACCACGCATTGATTGGCTGGAGAAGTGGTCAGCGGAATACCCTGATTTAATCAAAATCGTCACACTTGCCGCAGAGACTGAAGGCGCGCTGGAGGCTATTAGCTGGCTTGCCGAGCATGGTATCGTTGCAGCATGCGGTCACACCGATGCAACGTTCGAGAGAATGGAGCAAGCCGCTGACGCTGGCCTTACACACGCCGTGCACACGTTCAATGCCATGCGCCCGCTCCATCATCGAGAGCCGGGTACTGTAGGGGCAGTGCTGACAGACAGACGAATAAGCGCAGAGATCATTGCTGATGGGCATCATGTCCATCCAGGCGCGATTCGATTGCTCGCTGCGTCTAAGCCTGCGGACAAGCTTATACTCATTACCGATGCCATGTCGGCAGCTGGCATGCCCGATGGCGTCTATGACCTAGGAGGACTTCCTGTGTACGTCAACGAGGGAGTAGCGCGTCTGAAGGAAGGCAATCTAGCGGGAAGCAGCCTGACAATGATTAACGCATTCCGCTATATGATGGAGCACACGGATTCGACAGTCGTAGATGTGAGCAGATACGCCAGCGGCAACCCAGCTAGACAGCTCGGCATATTCGACAGCACAGGCTCTATAACCGTCGGCAAACGCGGTGATCTCGTACTGACAGATGCGACATTCAGCGAGGTTCGCAGCACGTGGGTTGACGGAAGACTTGTTTTCGAACAGAACTACTAAACGATTGCCAAGAAGGGGTTGTCTCAGAGGTCAAATGACTTCTAAGACAACCCCTTCTGTTGTATAAAAAGAAGGAAGCCCTCATTGCATGGGCTTCCTTCTCTATTCGTTATTGCTAAGCATCTGTTTCAGCAACATACACTTGTATGCCATGCTGACCAGCTGCAGCTTTCAGCTCTCCTGTGAGAGGGATATCTGTAATTAATGCTTGAAGCTCTTCTATCGATACAATAGAAAATAAAGACGTCTTACCGACCTTAGTCTGATCGAATACCGCATAGGTTGTATTCGAGCGCTTGATAAGCGCCTTAGCAATCTGCGCTTCCTGCTCCGAATAGGTAGTAATACCGCCTGCCGGGGAAATACCGTCCACACCAATGAACATCTTGCCGATATTCAAATGTGCGACCATACCTTCTCCTAGAGGCCCGCAGAGCTCAAAGCTGTTATGTCGCATGATGCCGCCCGTAACAACGACTTGGATAGCACTTCCTGCAAGCTCCATCGCAATGTTAACCGCATTCGTTACGACCGTTATGCCAGTGCGGAACTTCAGCAGCTTCGCTATCAGATAGTTCGTCGTACCGCCAGACAAGCCGATGACGTCTCCCTCCTCGATGAGGGAGGCGGCCTTAGCAGCAATTCGTTCCTTCTCCAGATAAGAGAGTCCTTCGCGCTCAGCGAAGCCCATATCGCGTACCGCATTCATACCATCATACATAGCTCCGCCGATCGTACGAATGATCGGATACAGCGCCTCCATCTGCTCCAGATCTCTTCTGGCTGTCGCCTCCGAGCAGTCGAAGCGCTCTACCATCTCTTGTATGGTAATCCGCCCCTGCTGCTTGAGCAGCTGGAGTATAGCATCTCGGCGACGCTGCCCCTTCGATGCGGATACATTCAAATCAGCCATTATTACCTCTCCACCCAAGCTTTAGCGGACATTCGCTGCTCGACGGCACTCCATTCCGGAAGTGCCTCCCAATCTCCACGCATCTGAACGACCAGTGAGCCGTTAATGCTAGCGACACCGACCGCTTGCACAGGTGTCATGCCTTTCATCATGCCTGCTAGGAAGCCTGCACAGAAGCCATCCCCCGCACCAACAGTATCTATCACTTTATCAGCGGGATAGAAGGGTACGATCGTCTCTACCCCGTTATCCAATACGATAGTCGTATCTCCAAGCCCTTTAATAACAGTGACCGCATTTAATTGCAGCAGCTTGGCTTTGACCTCTTCATAATCATCTGTCTCATAGAGCAGCTTCAGCTCGTCCCAGCCTGGAAGGAAATAATCAGCTGCTTCAGCGAATGGCAGCAGCACTTCACGAGCTTCCTCAATGGTCCACAGCTTAAGCCGCAGATTCGGATCGAAGCACACCTTCACACCAGCGTCTTTGGCGATCTCGATGGCACGACGAAGCGTCCGTCGGCTGCTATCGCTCAAGGCTGCTGTAATACCTGTAATATGAAGCAGCTTAGCACCCCTGATATATTCCTCATCCAATTGCTCGGGCTCCATCCTGCTCGCTGCAGAATGCTTGCGGTAATAATGAACGGCCAGCCTGCCGGCAACGCTCTCCCGGAACATCATGCCCGTTGGCGCTTCGCCGCTTAGCGTCGCACGCGATACATCTACACCCTCGCCTCGAAGCGTCTTAACGATCATTTTGCCGAATGGATCATCTCCAAGAACACCGAACCAGCCAACCGAGCAGCCTAGTCTTGCAAGGCCGATCGCCACGTTGCTCTCCGCACCGCCGAAGCCCTGTTCAAGCATAGTCGCACGTTCAAGCGCTTTATGCTCCGGAGGCATGAACAAAGCCATCGTTTCTCCAAATGTTATAACGTCCGGTGATTTCTGCAACACGTTATTTCCCCCCATAAGGCTCTATACTTGAATGATTACTACTTAATTATTGATACATCGGGAACTTCATCAAGTAAATAACGACAATATACAGTACAAGAACGATCAAGCTGAATGTACGCGTCTTGTTAATATGTGCAGTAGCGCTCTGCTTCTGCTGAATGGAAGAAACAATTCGTTTGAGCGGCTTCGTCATAATTCCCGAGATAGCTGCAATAGCAAGGAACAGCAGAACAACGAGAATCATCCAAGTAAGGGTGTAATCAGCCTGAGAAATCAGGTAACCGCCTGTAAGCAATTGAACAATCAGAAAATACTGAGCAATCCGGTTAGCCGACACCAATCCGTCAGCTAGCCCCTCCTGCCCAGCTCCAGCAAGCTTCGAAGCTCGGCCGACCATAACCGGCAGCACGATATAGAAGCCCATCCCAACAGCCCCTAGCACGTGCAAAAACAACATAACATTTGTCATTACTTAACCTCCATCAATATCATTATTCTACCAATTAGTATACTAAATTAGCGCAGTAAACACAAAGGCCGGTAATCCAGCCAATGTCTCATCAACTGCGTCTTCTCAGCATTGATGTCGCTTTCAGTCCTGAGCTTTGAACCCGTATTTACAGATTACGCCATGAATGGCGAAATAGTCGATATCATCTGGCAATGCATCCTTAATCGGTCTTAGCTTCTCTGCGCTGAGCTCTCTTATCGTGTCTACAATAAGCCCCTCATGCTCGGGTGGAATGATACGTTCCCAATCCAGCTCATACCCTTCCTCCGCACTTCGAATAATATGGCCTTCAACGGTAACCTTGCTCAGACCTCGTTCTTCGGCTACCTCTTTCGTTGATTTGCCTGAATTGAAGAGTTCTAATGAAACGACATAGCTGGGTGTCTCATCCGAGACAGAGGCTGTTCGAGCTGCTGCTCTTGGCATAGCCGTTGGTGATCCAGTGGAGCTCTGACGATCTGTTGAACCTGCATGCTCACCTATGATCTTCAATACCTCTTCACCATATTTGCCTGCCTTCGCTGCGCCAATGCCTTTCGTCTGCAGCAGCTCCTCTTGCGTCTGTGGCTGTACGTCTGCCAATTCTTTAAGTGTAGCATCGAAAAATAACATAAACGGAGGAACATTCTCTCGTGCAGCCGCTTCTTTGCGCCACTGCTTCAGTGCTTCGAACAGCGGTGATGCTGCAACACTACCTGCCGATGCACTCCGTTTCACTGTCGTCCGAAGACGCTGCATAACCGTTTCCTTACCTTCTAGAATTGGCAGTGCGCTTGCTGCTAGAGTAACAGTAGGATATTGTCCTTCACTCATACGCAGATGACCTTCCGCCACTAACCAATATAGCCAATCTGCGATTTCTTTCTCTGGCCAATTGCTGAACAAGCCATAGGTCGTCAAGCGGTCGAGGCCTGATTCCAACAGACGCTTGTCCCGTGAGCCTTTGAGCACCTTCGCAACCATCGTTACGCCGAACCGCCCTCTCATTCTTCCTACACAGGATAACGCCTTCTGTGCCTCAGGGGTACGATCCACAAGCTCACTCTTATCCAGGCAATTACTGCATTTGCCGCAGGCCTCCACGCCCTTCTCGCCAAAATAATCCACGATGAACTGCTGCAGACATCGCTGTGTCCGACTGTAATTCATCATCGTATTCAGCTTCGACAGCTGAATGGTCTTCCGATCCAAATCGCCGACACCCTGCTCGATCAAGAAGCGCTGCACCTGTACATCCTGCGGCTCGAACAGAAGAATACATTCGCTCTCCTCGCCGTCCCGCCCGGCCCTGCCAGCTTCTTGATAATAGGATTCTATGTCGCCCGGCATTTGCCAGTGAAGCACATAACGGACATTGGGCTTGTCGATCCCCATGCCGAATGCATTCGTTGCGACCATGACCCGCAGCTCATCGAAGCGGAACCGCTCTTGCGTGGAAGCTCGCTCGGTATCCGTTAATCCGCCATGGTACTTGCCAGCTGGAATTCCTTTGCGGACCAGCAGCTCCTGCACTTGCTCTGCTTCCTTGCGGGTCGCTGTATAAATAATTCCCGACTGATCCTCTCGTTCCGCAATGAATTTATGGAGGAACTGCTTCTTATCAGCGCCGCTTACAACAGATAACGACAGATTAGGCCTCGCAAAGCCAGTCACAAAAATGTTCGGGCTGCGCAGACCTAGCATGCTGGAGATGTCACTCGCCACTTCATTCGTCGCAGTTGCTGTGAACCCTGCAACTAGCGGTCTATTCGGCAGATTAGCGATCCAGCCAGCCAGCTGACGATAGCTCGGACGGAAGTCATGTCCCCATTGCGAGACACAGTGTGCTTCATCTATGGCGATAAGCGGGATATTCATCTGTTCAGACAGCGTAGCGAACATTGGCGCATCCAGTCTCTCCGGTGCTACATAGAGCAGCTTATACTCTCCGAGCATTGCGCTTCGAAGTACATCCCGATACTCAGCCGCGCCCAAAGAGCTGTTCAGAAAAGCTGCTGGAACACCAAGTCTGTTCAGCGAATCCACCTGATCCTTCATCAACGAAATAAGTGGTGAAATGACAAGTGAAGTACCCGGAAGGAGTAAGGACGGAATTTGATAACAGATCGATTTCCCTCCTCCCGTAGGCAAAATCGCAAGTGTATCCCGCCCTTCTAAGATACCCGCTATAATATCTTCCTGACCTGGCCGGAATGTATCATAGCCGTATATTCTCTTAAGCTCATTTCTTGCTTCTTGCAGCAACCTATATCCCCCCGTTCTTCCCTATTGCTTGTCGAAGTGAATATAGGAGGACCCTGCCAGCGAAGTGTCAGGGTCCTCCCAAACTTACCTATGAAACAAATTGTACTATGATCAGCCGATCTTAGCTATTAGCCCTGTACGATTTCGATCACATTGCGAACCGATTGTGCAGATTTATCAAGCGCAGCTTTCTCTTCTGCAGTCAGATCAAGCTCGAATACTTTCTCGATGCCGTCGCCGCCAATAATGGCAGGTACACTCATGAAGAGGTTATCATAGCCATACTCGCCTTCAAGCAGGGCAATAACGGGGAGAATGCGCTTCTTATCCTTCAGTATCGCTTCTGTCATCTGAACGAGCGATGCTGCCGGTGCGTAATAGGCACTGCCGTTGCCAAGCAGGTTAACAATCTCACCGCCGCCTACACGAGCTCGCTGAACGATTGCTTCAATGCGATCGACCGGTATTAGCTTCTCGATTGGAATACCGCCAACGTTAGAATAACGAACAAGCGGCACCATATCATCGCCATGCCCGCCAAGCACGAAGCCGCGAACATCCTCCACTGATACGTTCAGCTCTTGAGCGATGAACGTGCAGTATCGAGCAGTATCGAGTACGCCTGATTGACCGATAACGCGGTTTTTAGGGAAACCAAGCGCCTGGTAAGCCACATAAGTCATAGCATCAACAGGGTTGCTTAGGATAATGACGTACGCATTCGGACTAGTCGCTTTTACACTCTCGCAGACCGATTTCACGATTCCTGCATTGGTGTTCACCAGATCATCACGACTCATACCTGGCTTGCGAGCAATACCCGCAGTAATAATAACAACATCGGAATCCTTCGTATCTTCATAATTGGACGTTCCGATAATGCTCACGTCAAGACCTTGAACTGGAGTCGATTCAAGCATATCGAGCGCTTTGCCTTTAGTTGGGTTCTCAAGCTGCGGAATGTCGACAAGCACAACGTCTCCGAGCTCTTTTTGAGCAGCCATCAGGGCAGTAGTAGCACCTGTGAAGCCAGCTCCTACAACTGTAATTTTTCTGCGTGTAATAGCCATTGAATATAACCTCCATTTAAGTTGATCTAATGTCTGGCATAGACGATACCATAATGAAACCGCCCCTAGTTAGGAGCGGCTATGTGTAAGAAATTACATATTGTTGATAACGTGATCAGCGAACTCCGAGCATTTCACTTCTGTTGCGCCATCCATCAGACGAGCGAAGTCGTAAGTTACTGTTTTGTTGTTGATCGAAGCTTCCAGTCCTTTGTAGATCAGGTCAGCAGCTTCCTGCCAGCCAAGGTGCTCAAGCAGCATTACGCCGGAGAGGATAACCGAGCCTGGGTTAACAACGTCTTTGTCAGCATATTTAGGAGCTGTACCGTGCGTTGCTTCGAAGATAGCATGTCCAGTTAGGTAGTTGATGTTAGCGCCTGGTGCGATACCAATACCGCCAACTTGTGCAGCAAGTGCATCGGACAGGTAGTCACCGTTCAGGTTCAGCGTTGCAATAACGTCGAAGTCTGTTGGACGAGTAAGTACTTGTTGTAGAGCGATGTCAGCAATCGCGTCTTTAACGACGATTTTGCCAGCTGCTTCTGCTTCTTGCTGTGCTTTGTTAGCAGCGTCAGTGCCTTCTGCTTCTTTGATGCGGTCGTATTGACCCCAAGTGAAGGTTTGCTCTGCGAATTCTTGCTCAGCCACTTCGTAGCCCCAGTTTTTGAAGGCTCCTTCAGTGAATTTCATGATGTTGCCTTTGTGAACCAGAGTAACGGTTTTTTTGCCGTGCTTGATTGCATATTCGATTGCTGCGCGAGCAAGACGCTGCGAACCTTCTTTGGATACTGGCTTGATGCCGATACCAGAAGTTTCTGGGAAACGGATTTTGTTAACGCCCATTTCGTCTTGTAGGAAGGCAATTACTTTTTTCACTTCTGCAGAACCTTCTTGGTACTCGATTCCTGCATAGATGTCTTCTGTATTTTCACGGAAAATAACCATATCTACAAGTTCAGGGCGTTTAACTGGGGATGGAACACCATCGAAATAACGAACTGGACGCAAGCAAGTATACAGGTCAAGCTCTTGACGAAGTGCAACGTTCAGGGAACGAATGCCGCCGCCGATTGGTGTAGTAAGTGGTCCTTTGATCGCTACAATATATTCACGAATAGCAGTCAAAGTATCAGCAGGAAGCCATTCGCCGTATGCGTTGAATGCTTTCTCGCCTGCAAACACTTCGTACCATGCTACTTTTTTCTCGCCGTTGTATGCTTTTTCTACTGCTGCGTCAAGAACGCGTTTGGAAGCTTTCCAGATGTCACGGCCAGTACCGTCACCTTCGATGAAAGGGATGATCGGGTTGTTAGGTACTTGAAGAACACCATTGTCAATCGTAATTTTGTCGCCTTCTGTTGGAAGCGCGAATTTCTCGAACTGTGCCATTAATATATTTCCTCCTTTAGTTTTTACGAAGTAAAAACTTACTTCGTAAGCATGAGCCTTGTTTTTAAGCGTGAGCCTAACGTAAGTAATCATACTGCATCTTAAGTATTATAACACTTCAAGAAAGCGAGAACGAACATTAGCTCGCTCTATTAAAAAGTTAATCTAGCGCTGCTCGATCGGAATGTATTTCGCATTAACCGGGCCAACATAATCAGCACGCGGGCGAATCAGACGATTGTCTTGATACTGCTCAAGAATATGTGCACTCCATCCAGATACACGGCTGATCGCGAAGATCGGCGTGAACAAATCACGTGGAATTTGCAGGTTTGTATATACCGATGCCGAGTAGAAATCAACGTTAGGCTTCAGACCTTTTTGGCCCGTAACCATTTCTTCGATTTTGATCGACATTTCATACAGATCCATGCTGCCTGTCAGCTTGCCCAGCTCCTGGGACATATGCTGCAGATGCTTCGCACGAGGATCGCCGTCTTTGTATACACGGTGGCCAAAGCCCATAATCTTCTGCTTGTTCGCAAGCGCTTTAGTAATATAGCTCTCAACATTAGCTGGAGAGCCAATATCTTCAAGCATAACCATTACCGCTTCATTCGCACCGCCATGCAGAGGACCTTTCAGCGCGCCGATTGCAGAAGTCACACCGGAGTAAATGTCCGACAGTGTTGCAACGGTTACGCGGGCAGCGAATGTAGACGCATTCAGTTCATGGTCAGCGTGCAGGACAAGAGCTTGATCAAGCGCTTTTACAGCTACCTCTGCCGGCTCTTCACCAGTAAGCATATATAAGAAGTTATAAGCAATGGAGACGCCTTGTTTATGAGCTACTGGCTCTTTACCTTCGCGGATACGAGCGAATGCTGCCACTACTGTTGGCAATTGAGCCTGCAGCTTGATGGCTTTGATCTGATTCGCTTCAGGAGACATATCATTAGCTGATTCATCATACAATGCCAGGCTTGAAATGGCTGTGCGAAGCGCTGCCATTGAATTGGTGTTCTTAGGGTACAATTTGATTTGTTCAATCACTTGGGCAGGAATTGCGGCGTATTGATCCAATTGCTTCTGCAATCCTTCAAGTTCGGAGTGATTAGGCAGCTTGCCATACCATAACAGATAGGCTACCTCTTCAAAAATAGCATTCTGTGCAAGATCATCGATATCAATACCACGATATGTTAATACTCCATCTATAATTGAGCTGATGGATGAAGATGCGGCGACAATTCCTTCAAGGCCTTTAGTTGCTGTCATCGTAATCTCTCCTTTTACTAAGAAATTTTCTCCGAAAATACAATTTCATGCAATATCATCGCTTCTAATCATAAATGATTTTGACAGCAATGTGAACAAATCTAGACATAAAATTGCTTTATCGACGTCATAAATGATTTTTTATCCTTCCAAGTCATGGCATTATCCGCTTTTCACTCCAGACCCATTTTTCCCATGGAAGTCCACTTTTAACCAAGCTAACTGGATTTATCAGGTACGATATTGGATCATTTCATAGGTAAATGCCATATCCCAATCGGCTTGCGGATATTCCCCTCGAATGTGATAGAATGGATGGATATCATTCTGTAGAAAAATACTGAACTAAGCTTGTCACATTATAGACAACACTTATAACCTACACAAACGGAGGATGAAGATGACAGAGCATCGAATCGGCATTATTGACATTGGCTCTAACTCCGTGCGACTAGTCGTGTATGAGCGGACTGCTAACGGTGCACATCGTGTTATTGACGGCAGCAAACGCCCTGCAAGGCTGAGTGAGCAAATGGACGAGAAAGGCAATCTGTCACTCTCCGCGCTTCATGAGCTGATAGGCACGCTGAACCATTTCAGCATGATCTGCGCCCACAATCGGACTGGTATCATTCGAGCGGTTGCAACAGCAGCTATTCGCAACGCGGCTAACCGAGATGAAGTTCGGGCAGCTATTGAAGCGGAGACTGGACTTGTTATTGAGCTGCTGAGCGGAGAAGAGGAAGCGGCTTATGGCTTCTTAGGCATGATTAATGCGATGGACGTACAGGATGGATTCCTGATCGATATCGGAGGCGGCAGCACAGAGGTATCTCTATTCCAGAACCGTGAGCTTGTTCACTCGATCTCGTTCCCCTTCGGCTGCGTCAGTCTGAACAAAAGATTTGCAATGAATGGCTCCCTGACAGAGGATGGGTTAAAGGCGCTTGAGACGGCTGTCATAGAGGCGATGAAGGCGGCGCCTTGGCTGAGAAAATATCCGATGCTGCCACTCATTGGTGTTGGCGGTACAGCACGGGCAATGGGGAAAATTCATCAGGCCGTAACCAAATATCCTTTTACCCAGAATCACAACTATCCAATTACAGGAGCAGCCGCAGACTCGCTGTTCGAGGAGCTATATAAGACACCTCTTGATAAACGTCGCAAATTCCCCGGAATGTCCAAGGATCGCGTAGACGTGATCGTGCCCGGGCTCGCTGTACTGCGTTTATTGTTCCGCACCGTCAGAGCGACACATTACCGTATCTGCGGCTCCGGACTGCGCGATGGTCTATTCCATGCCACTCGCTTCCCAGGGCGCCCTAAGCATGACGATGTGCTCGCCTTCAGTCTGCAGAATGTTATCGCTCTGCATCCAGCAGCCCCTGAGCAGCATGTCATGCAGGTGAATCGGCTCGCCATACAGCTCTATGATGAACTGCGCCCTGTCCATCTGCTGGAGAATCGAGCTAGAGTGCTGCTGGACTCAGCCTCCAGCTTATTTCGTGTTGGCGCCTCTATCGATTATTACGAGTACGCTAAGCATACCTTCTATCTCATCGTGAACTCGCATCTGAACGGCGTGTCGCATCGAGAGATACTAATCATTGCAGCGATAGCTTCTTACAAAAGCAAAAGCCGGGTCCGGCAGCAGCTCTCCGAGTATAAGGAGCTGCTTGGCGAATCCGACTTCGATCTAATCTATAAGCTAGGGAGTCTGCTGCAGCTCGCCGCTGCACTAGACCGCAGCGAGACTCAAGCCATTGGCAGGCTAGAGGTGGACTGTAAGGCCGGAGCTGCGCTGCTGCTTCGTCCCGTCCGCGCAAGCGGACTGTTAACAGTAGAACGCTTGGAGGTGGATGAGCTTGCCTCTGACTTTAAAAAGCTGTGGGGGCTTGTTCCTACGTTAGATGCCGCCATCCATCCTTAGCTTTTCCACTGCGGAATCGATCTAGCTTCGAATTGACTGCGGAACGGCAGCATATCGTTCTGAACATGAACATATGCGCCGTTTGGCTGCAGCTCACGCGACTTCACATTATCATCCAAGTTAAGCTGAAGCATATTAATCAGCGATTTCCTAAGCTTGGCATCGAATACCGGACACATGAGCTCAATTCTTCTCGTCAAGTTCCGTGTCATCCAATCTGCGCTGGACAAGTACACTTCCTCATTGCCGTCATTATGGAAATAGATCACCCTCGCATGCTCCAAATACCGGTCCACAATACTGATGACCCGTATGTTGTCACTGCGCCCTTCAACGCCGGGCCGCAAGCAGCATACACCGCGAACAATCAGCTCAATCTTCACTCCTGCCTGTGATGCCTCGTACAGCTTATCAATCATCTCTTGATGAGACAGAGAGTTCATCTTAGCTACTATGCGTGCAGGCTTCCCTTCCCTTGCATGGCTCATTTCCCTATCAATTAGAAGGTACAGCTTCTCCTTCAGATCGCTTGGAGCGACACCGAACGCTTTCCAATCATATGGCGTTGAGTAACCCGTCACCTCATTGAAGAGTGCTGACGCGTCCCCTCCAATAATAGGATGGGAAGTGAATAGCCCTATATCCGTATACAGCATGGCCGTATTATCATTATAGTTGCCTGTCCCGACGTGAACATAGCGGCGAAGCGTCCCTTGCTCACGTCGAACGACCAGCAAAATTTTGGCATGTGTCTTAAGACCGACAAGCCCGTAGACAACATGACAGCCTGATTTCTCCAGCTGACGTGCCCAGGCAATATTCCTCTCTTCGTCGAACCTTGCTTTCAGTTCAACGACGACGGTTACTTGCTTGCCGGCTTCCCCAGCTTTGACCAGAGCTTGGACAAGTGCAGAATCACCGCTTACGCGGTACAATGTCATCTTGATCGCGAGTACATCTGGATCATACGCAGCCTGCATAACGAAATCATTCACTGCATCAAAAGATTCATAGGGATGATACAGAAGAACATCCCGCTGACGAATGATCTCGAACATATCATCCGTCTCATCGAATTCCTTCGGATATGCAGGCTCTAGTCGATCATAGCGCAAGTTGTCATAGCCAGGAATCGTCAAGGCGAACTTCATCAGGAAGCTAAGATCCAGAGGACCATCTATCTCAATCAGATTATCTACAATCTCCAGCTCATCCTTAAGCAGCTCTAAGGCATAAGGATGCATCCCTTTGGCCACCTCGAGCCGAACCGAGATGCCCCAGCGCCGCTTCCGCAGCTCCTTCTCAATCTCCTCGAGCAGATCCTCTGCTTCATCTTCATTCAGAATCAAATCCGAATTACGCGTTAAGCGGAATGCATGCACGGCATAGGGCGTGTAACCGTTGAACAACGTATGAATGAATTGCTCTATTATATCCTCAAGCAGCACGAATTCGGTTTTCTTACTGTTAATACGACCTGGAACAGGGACGCAGCGAGCTAGAATGGACGGCACCTGAACGATGGCGAATAACGGCTCTTCATCAATCATCAGGTCATCCTCACGCTTCAGCAGAACAGCCAAATATAATTCTTTTGTATGTACAAGCGGAAAAGGTCTGCTCTGATCGACAGCCATGGGCGTAAGGACGGGGAATACAATTTCGTGAAAATATTCGGATACCGCTCTAGTCTGTGCCGCATTGAGCTCATCAAGGGAACGGATAGAAATCCCCTCTTTGCCTAAAGCGCGGAAAACTTCTCGGTATGTTTTATACTGATCGGACACCATTTGGGTCGTCCGCTTAATAATTCTTTTCCATAAACCAGCAGGCGTATAGCCGGTAAAATCGGTTTTGGTAATTCCGGCTTTAATCTGCTCTTGAATGCCTGCTACTCGCACGCTCATAAATTCATCCAGATTGCTCGATACAATTGACAAAAACTTGGCGCGCTCCAGGAGTGGATTGTCCAATTCCTGTGCTTCCTGCAGCACTCTGCGATTAAATTCAATCCAGCTTAAATCCCGGTTCACATAGTGGGACAATTGTTTCGTCATATATTTACGCCTCCCCTAATATGTCCCCATTATGAAGGATGACTATTATAGTTATGTTAAACAATTGTAAATCTGACGTAAACGTTAGTATTTGCGTATAGTAAACGAACCGTTTCTCATCCGTTTTTCCAGCCAATTCAGCAAAATCGTCCGATAGAACGTTCGCGTGAAGGGTATCAGCATCGTTATACCTAAGATGTCACTGAAAAATCCGGGGATGAACAATAATACGCCGCCAGCCAGCACGCATAGACCATCAAGCAGTGTTCTGCCGGGTATTTGGCCTTGCTGCATTTGATGCTGTGCCTTCATCCATACTTTGCGTCCTTCTGCCTGTGCCAAATAGGCGCCAACGATCGAGATCAGCAAGATAAGACTGAATGTATTCCAGCCGCCAATCCAATCCCCCATCTGCACAATTCCCCATAGCTCAATAGCTGGTATAACAATAATTGCTGCAATTATCCACTTAGCCATTCGTATCCTCCTGCGTCATTTCCTTAAGAAGATCATACAACGCAGGCAGAGCTTTGTCCAAGCGAGCAGGGCGCCACTTCTCATTCACCCAGACATGACGTGTCCCACCTGTGACAAGCCTTTGTCCTAGCAGCTGCTCATCCGCTCGGCAGATTGCCCGATGATTAAGATAGTCATTCGTATCCACTCTTCTGATCTCGGACTCGAAGGAAAGCCTGACTGGAGAAAACTCTGAAATCCGTGTATAGATGAGCAGTGTATCATCATAATGAGCAGGCAGCTCGTACTGACATTTCAAATCAATGACAGGCAGCAGCAGCCCGCTTTGCTCAATTGTTTTATAGTCGGAGCCCGCTGAGCGAATGAGCTCTGTGCGCCCTATCTCGAACCAGGTCACATAATTCCCGTGGAATACGACTCTCATCTGATCCGTCTCCTGATAGCGCACACGCAGCGGGTGTATATACCACCTAGATTTCTTCGTAGACAATACGGAATCCTCCTTCCATTCTTCAGCCTCATTAATACCCAGGTTCAACAAAAGCGACGGTGAATAGAGATCACCATCGCTTTTGTCTTCTCTACTTCGTAGAGTATATGAAATTGGATTGATTGAATTACATGACTTTGGATTGGCCGGAGTAGATAACACCAGTCTCACCGTAGAGCGTTACTTCCATACCGTCTTGAAGCAAGCTTGTTGCGTTAGCAATGCCCAGAATAACTGGAATACCCAAGTTAATTCCGCATACAGCTGCATGGCTTGTAATGCCGCCTTGCTCTGTAATAACTGCTGCTGCTTTCTCGAATGCAGGCATATATTCTTTGTCTGTTGACACTGTTACAAGAATAGAACCTGCAGTCGTCTTCGCGATTGCTTCTTCTGGCGTACGGGCAATAACCACTTTACCTGTTGCTGTTTGGCTGCCGATACCTTGACCTTTAGCCAAAAGCTCACCGATATGGTGAATTTTGATCAGGTTAGTCGTTCCAGCGCGGCCTACTGGTACGCCTGCTGTAATAACGATCGTATCGCCCAAGCTGATGAAGCCAGTGCTTCTAGCGCCTGCAACAGCATTCTCAACCATAGCGTCAGTTGTTTCAGCGTTCTCGCCAAGAACCGGCGTTACACCCCAGATCAGAGCAAGACGACGCATAACTTTATCATCAGTCGTTACTGCAATGATTGGTGATTTCGGACGGTATTTGGAGATCATACGAGCTGTGAATCCAGATTGAGTAGACGTTACAATCGCTTTTGCGTTGAGGTCTAGTGCTGAATTCGCAACAGCTTGGCTGATGGCTTCAGTTACAGTCGTTTGTTGTGCATTAGCTTGCTTCGTGAAGATTTCACGATATTCAAGAGCAGCTTCTGCGCGCTCAGCAATACGAGCCATCGTCTGTACGGATTCTACAGGATATTTCCCTGCAGCTGTCTCGCCAGATAGCATGATTGCGTCAGTGCCATCAAAGATCGCGTTAGCTACGTCAGATGCTTCCGCACGCGTTGGGCGTGGGTTGCGCTGCATGGAGTCAAGCATTTGAGTTGCTGTAATAACGGGTTTGCCCGCGCGATTACATTTAGCAATCATCGATTTTTGTACCAATGGCACTTCTTCAGCTGGAATTTCCACGCCGAGGTCACCACGAGCTACCATCAGACCGTCAGACACTTCAAGAATTTCATCCAGGTTGTCAACGCCTTGTTGGTTCTCGATTTTGGAGATGATTTGGATATGGCTTGCGTTGTGGCGCTCAAGCAGTTCACGAATTTCGAGAACGTCGCTTGCTTTACGTACGAACGACGCAGCGATGAAGTCAACGCCTTGCTCGATACCGAATACGATATCGTTAGCATCTTTCTCAGTAATACCTGGGAGCGAGATGTTAACGCCAGGAACGTTAACGCCCTTCTTGCTCTTGATTTGACCATTGTTCAAGATACGGCATACGATTTCTGTGCCTTTAATCTCTTCAACCGTCAATCCGATCAAGCCGTCATCGATAAGGATCGTCGAGCCGATCTTAACATCATGCGGAAGGTTATCATACGTAATTGGAATACGTGTAACATCACCGAGAATCTCTTCTGTTGTCAGAGCAATAACTTCACCTTGAACAAGCTCAATTGGCTCTTCTTTCAGTTTGCCAAGACGGATCTCAGGACCCTTCGTGTCAAGCAGAATTGCAACAGATGTGCCAAGCTCAGCGTTAGCGAGGCGAATATTTTTGATACGGTTGCCATGCTCTTCGAAATCTCCGTGGGAGAAGTTAAGACGGCCGACATTCATACCGGCTTGGATCAGTTTCTTTGTATTTTCCAGTGATTCACTGGATGGTCCAATCGTACAAACAATTTTAGTTTTGCGCATTGTTAGTTTTCCTCCGTTAATGGCCTTCTTGTTATTCCAACATTTAAAATTACACGATTCCGAGCGGCTTGTACAGTAGAAGTTACAGGGAAACCTCTATACCTGTGCAGACTCGGTTTCTTGGGCTGACTTCTCGCCCTCCGAAGATTCCTCGGACTGCTTGTCCGTTTCGTTAATCGCTTCGACCGATACCGCAGGTTTCTCGGCGATACGGAATTGTCCGATCTTGCGGAATTTATTGTAACGGTCTTCAATGAGCTGCTCCGAGGTCATTGGCAGAAGTTCCTGCAGATGCTTCCACAGCTTTTCCTTAAGCTGCTCTGCTGTGAATTCCAGATCGCGATGGGCACCGCCTTGAGGCTCTGCAATAATATCTTCAATAACTTCGAATTCGAGCAAATCATCCGCCGTAATTTTCATTGCTTCTGCCGCTTGATCTGCCTTGGAAGCATCCTTCCACAGAATCGAAGCGGCTCCGTTCGGAGATATAACGGAATAAATCGCATTCTCCATCATAAGTACACGGTTGCCGACACCGAGCGCAAGAGCGCCTCCGCTGCCGCCTTCTCCAATGACGATACAAATAATTGGCACGCCAAACCCAGCCATTTCTCTAAGGTTTCTTGCAATAGCCTCAGACTGACCGCGCTCTTCTGCCGTGTTGCCTGGATAAGCGCCCTTCGTATCAATAAAAGTAATAATGGGGCGATTGAACTTGTTAGCCTGCTGCATGAGGCGAAGCGCTTTGCGGAATCCTTCAGGATGCGGACTGCCGAAGAAACGGGCAATATTATCCCGAGTATCTTTGCCGCGCTGATGACCGATTACAGTCACTGGAATGCCGTTAAGCTTCGCTAAACCACCAACGATAGCAAGATCATCGGCATATAATCGATCGCCATGGATCTCCATGAAATCGGTGAATACAGCTTGAATGAAATCAAGCGAGGTAGGACGCTGATGGTGACGAGCCATGTGCATCTTCTGAGCTGGCGTCAGTTCGCTGTACAGCTCTTCCTCGAGCTGCTTGCAGCGTTCCTCAAGCCGGATAATTTCCTCAGAGAAATCCATTCCGTTATTCTCCGCAAGCGTCTTCAGCGTCGTAATCTTATCGCGTAGTTCACTGATCGGCTTCTCGAACGGAAGCTTATGATCACCCGCCATGGGACAATCCCTCCCTTACGGTATGCATATCAAGCAGCTTGGCTAGCGTTTGCTTCATATCTTTGCGATGTACAACCATATCGAGCTGTCCATGCTGCATATTGAATTCAGCCGTTTGGAAGTTATCCGGCAGCTTCTGTCTGATCGTCTGTTCGATTACAATGCGGCCTGCAAAGCCAACAAGTGCACCAGGCTCGGCCAAATTGTAGTCGCCAAGACTTGCAAAGCTCGCAGATACGCCGCCCATCGTCGGATCAGTAAATACCGATATGAAGAGGCCTCCCGCTCCTTGGAACTTCGCAAGCGCAGCACTGGTCTTCGCCATCTGCATAAGACTAAGTATACTCTCCTGCATTCTGGCTCCGCCTGAGGTTGAGAAAATAAGGAGTGGAAGCTGTTTGGCATGAGCCGCCTCGATTGCCCTCGTTATTTTCTCCCCAACAACAGATCCCATGCTTCCGCTGAAGAAATCAAAGCTCATAACGGCTACAACGACAGGATATCCGCCAATTGTACCATCGCCAGTTACGACAGCGTCGTTCAGGTTCGGATTCTTCTGATGCTGCTGTTCAAGCTTGCCTGCATAGCCTGGGAATCCGAGCGGATCGACAGAAACCATATCAGCATCGTACTCACACAAACGCCCGTCATCAAGCGTCATCCCAATCCGATCCCAAGCATTCAGACGGAAATGATGCCCGCATGACGAGCACACCTTCAAGTTTTTATCTAGTTCTTTGCTGTACTGAATGGTGCCGCATTTGGAGCACTTATTCATTAGACCTTCCGGAATGTCGCGCTTCGTACGCTCCGAAGGGATCGTTGCATACTTCTTCTTCGAAAATAAGTCCTTTATTTGCACGTGTGACACCTCTCAAGGCGCAATAGTATAAGGCTCTCTTCAGGGCTGAATGATGGAATTGAATACTTCCTGTACTTCCTCTAACTCACCTGAAGGAACCAATATCTCGTATTGCTGTTTAGACAGATTAACAGGACGGACTTTAACTAAAAATCCTTCTTCCGTAAGCCGCTTCTTGATGTTATCCGCGATTCTAGCGGTTGGAGCGATGTAAATGACCGTCCACATTATGGTACCTCCTGAAAACTTTGCCTAGGGCAAAGTTCGCATCTTAAGCATAGCTAAGTCCCGTTAACAGGCCATATGATCTCATCATCATACCATAGTCATGGGGAATCCGGCAAATCATATCGGAGCGCTTTTGGGTCCTGATGCGCAATTCTTGCCGACGCAGCAGCGGCCAGCCCAGCAACGAGATCATCGAGAAACACATGGATTTTCTCGCCTTTTATGTTGAGTTGCCGAATAATTCCGGGCTTTACTTTATCTAAATAACCGAAGCTCGTCAAGCCAATCATGCCATAAACATTGGTAATACCAAGTGCTAACGTCTCATCGACTCCGTACAGCGACTCATCCGTCTCCATAATCGATTGCAGCGGCTCCGGCAGAAGCCTTCTCTCGGCCAATTCATCTAGGGCAATTCCAGTAAACAGAACGTACTGGACCTCACGCTTAGCAAGCACGGCGCGCACGCTCTCCTCACATTCTGTCAAATTCAGGTCAGGATTGTAAGGCCTTTGCAAAGAATACACAATCTCCGTAATATCATCGATGCTAACTCCGCGCTTCAACAGCCATTTCTCGATTCCGGACGTCATGTCCATCCCTCCCGCGTATGCTTGTACGTCATGACGCAACGTAGCTTGGAAAACTCGCCAGCTGCTTGCTGCTTAGGCTTTTTTCCGCTTGTATCTCTAAATGTATGCGGGAGGGCCCCCGGTTGTGCATAGTATGTGCCGATAGACGAAAATTTGTTGGACAAGTGCTGCAGCAGCGTTACTTATTACCATTTGTTATTACAATTCCTTATTACAAAGTGTTAACTGGAATTCGCTCATCCAAACCTAAGGATGCGAGGCCTGCTGTTATCTCACCACTACCGTGCCCTGACCGAGCAGCTGCTCGATCGCGGTGAACAGCTGGGGCGAAGGCTTAACGCGATAGCTGTCGCTAAGCGCCCTGGATTTCTGTTCACGTTCGTAGAACAGCACGGTGTCGAGCTGGCCGGCATGACTGGCCAGCAGCTTCTTAAGCTGCTCCAGTACGGCAGATTGCTCGTAGTCTGTCGCGATCTTGATATATACCCGCTGGCGCTTGCGCTCAGCAGGCACAGCTCTTGGCTGCGCTGCCTCGGCAGGAGCTGCGCCGCCTGTCCCCTGCGGCCGTGCGCCTTGGGCTGGCGACCGCTCTGCCCTGCCTTGCCCGGCTCCGGCTCGCTGCCGGCTACCTGCATCCGGCGCGGCTCCCGCCTGCTGCGTGGCCCCGCCTTGCCCAGCCTGCCGCCCTGCTGCTCTCGCTGCTCGGGCGCGAGCTTGGCTCTGCAGCCGCCGAACCTGCTGCGCTAGATTCATATCCGCGCGTCCCAGCGGAACAACATCCTCTACTAGCAGCTTGTAATCATCGTCCTGCTGCTGCACTGTGGCTTGAATGACCGCAAGCCCGCCATTCTCGATTAGATCAGAGCATCGCTTCCATACCGCCGGGAATACGACGGCTTCCACCCGCATAATCCGATCCTCCAGCTCCAGAAAGCCCATCTGATTGCCCTTCTTGTTCGTGAACGGCTTCAGAGAGACGATACGAACGCCCACAATAGCGGCTGTGCCATCCTCTGCATCGCTTAGCTCAACAAGCTGATCAAGCTCGAGCGGCTCGAGCAGCTCTTGTGCAGCATCAAGTGGATGTCCGGACAAATACAGGCCCAAGAGTTCCCGTTCCAGCTCCAGCTGCTCTCCCGTCGTATAGGGCCGAACATCTGGCAGCTCCACATCCCAATTCTGCACCTCGTCGAAGCCGAACAGCTCAATCTGAAGCTCTTCGCGCTCCTTGCGCCATTTGGTCGCGGTTTCTACCGTTTCTTCAAGCGCACCGAGCTGCTGCGCCCGATGTCCCGGCAAAGAATCGCATGCACCAGCTTGAATGAGCGACTCCAGCACCCGCTTGTTCACAACCCTCAGATCAACCCGCTGACACAAATCGAGCAAGCTGTCGAACGGACGAACCGCCCGTTCCTTGCGCAGCGCTTCAATGGCTTGTGTGCCGACATTCTTGACGGCAGCGAGTCCGAACCGCACAGCACCTTCAACTGGCGTAAAGGTCACTCCGCTCTCGTTGACATCTGGTGGAAGCACCTCTATGCCCATTCTGCGGCATTCATCGACATATTCAGCAGTCTTGCGCTGATTGCCCATAACCGATGCCAGCATGGATGCCATGAACGGCACAGGGTATGTTGCCTTCAGCCATGCTGTCTGGAAGGCAAGCACGCCATAAGCGGCAGCATGCGCCCGCGGGAATCCGTAATCCGCGAAGCGAACGATCATGTCATACACATGATTAGCCTCTTCGCTCGTATAGCCCTCTCCTACACTGCCTTGGACAAAATGGGAGCGCTGCTCATCCAGCACCTCGCGTTTTTTCTTCGAAACCGCACGGCGCAGCAGATCCGCTTCTCCGAGGGAGAAGCCCGCCATAGCTGAGGCAATCTGCATGATCTGCTCCTGATAGACGATAATTCCATATGTATCCGCCAAGATGGGCTCTAACGACGGATGAGGGTATTCAACCTCCACGAGGCCATATTTCCCTTGAATATACTTCGAGATGAATTCCATCGGGCCTGGCCGGTACAGCGCCAATACAGATACGATATCCTCGAATTCGGTCGGCTTCAGCTCCTTCAGCACACGCCTTACTCCTGCCGACTCCAGCTGGAATATTCCTGTCGTCTCACCGCGTCCCAGCATCGCGTATGTCTGCGGGTCATTATCCGGAACCTTATGGAAATCAATATCCTTGCCATACAGTTCCTTCACCCAGCCAAGCGCCCTCTCGAGAATCGAGAGCGTCCGCAGCCCAAGGAAATCCATCTTAAGAAGGCCGATAGCTTCCAGATGCTCCATCGAATACTGGGTCAGCACAGAGCGCTCTCCGCCAGCCTGAAGCGGCACATAGTGGGTTAGCGGCCTACTTGAGATAACTACACCAGCCGCATGCGTTGAAGCATGCCTTGGCATGCCTTCTACCTTGAGCGCCATCTCAAGCATGGCCGCTGTCTTCGGCTGACGCTCGCTCGCCTCGCGAAGCCCATCACTCTGACGGATCGCTTCAGCAAGCGTAATACCCAGCTGATTCGGAATCAGCTTCGCAGCCCGATCCACCTCATTGAAGGGCACATTCATAGCGCGTCCTACATCCCGCACAGCAGCCTTCGCTGCCATCGTACCGAACGTAATGATCTGAGCAACATGCTCTTCACCGTATTTGGCAGCAACATAGGCGATAACCTCGTCTCTGCGCTCATCGTTGAAATCGATATCGATATCGGGCATCGTTATCCGCTCAGGGTTCAGGAACCTCTCGAACAACAGCTTATATTTGAGCGGATCGACATCTGTAATGCGAAGCGTATAAGCAACTAAGCTGCCCGCTGAGGAGCCACGTCCTGGGCCGGTTCGAATGCTGCGCTCATGAGCGAAACGGATGAAATCCCACACAATTAGAAAATAATCGCTGAAGCCCATTTTCTCAATGACCGACAATTCATAGTGGAGACGCTCCTCTGCGCGCTGCCTGAATGCTGCATCCTCGGTCCACTGCGGGAGCCCCGCATAACGAGCGATTAATCCGTTCCGGCACAGCTCTGCCAAATACGCTGCCGAGGACATCGCCTCCGGTACCGGACGAAATACAGGCAATGCTGCTCGGCCGAACGTCAGCTCAAGCTGGCATTTGTCAGCAATCTCTACCGTATGAGCGATAGCCTCGGGCACATGCCTGAACAGCATAGCCATCTCTTCTTCATTTTTCATATACAGCTGATCCGTCAGCATTCGCATTCTATCTTCATCATCAACAGACTTGCCTGTTCCGATACAGAGCAGTACATCCTGCACGGCAGCATCAGACGTTGTCAAATAGTGGACATCATTGGTCGCAGCAAGCTTAATTCCCGTCTGCTGAGAAAGCTCGATCATCCCTGCAATGACTTTTTTCTGATCGAGGATTCCGTGATCCTGAAGCTCCAGGTAGAAGTCCTCTTGGAATATTTGTTGGTAACGCAGGGCTGCTGCCAGCGCCTCTTCTCGCCGGTCATAGACCAAATGCTGTGAGATCTCCCCGTGCAAGCAGGAGCTTAAGCATATGAGGCCTTCTGCATGTGCAGCCAGCACCTCCGCATCAATGCGCGGTTTATAATGGAACCCTTCCAAATGGCCGATAGAGCATAGCTTCATTAAATTTCGATAGCCTGTCTCATTCTTCGCCAGAAGGATAAGGTGATACGTAGGATTGTCTTTTCTTGTTCCCTTCTCGAATCTCGAGCCTGCCGTATAATACATCTCGCAGCCGATAATCGGCTTAATCCCTTGCTCCTTGCAAGCCCGATAGAAAGGAATAGCGCCATACATCACGCCATGATCCGTTAGAGCAAGTGCCTTCATTCCGAGCTCAGCGGCCCTTGCAGCCAAGTCACGGATACGAGCGGCACCGTCGAGCAAGCTGTATTCACTATGAACGTGCAAATGCACGAATGAGGATCCGATACCGTTCATCCTGACTCTTCCCTTTCCGGTTCAATCTTTCTGTTCTTCTATTTTATCATAATAGAGGCAGCACCGCCCATAGAATGGTAGTACGGAGCCGGACAGGCTCGAAAAAAGCGAAAAAGGCAGGTGTACGGAATTGAGCTATTTTTTATCGAAAGCCGGACTCGATTTCTTCATTGCATTCGGGGTCGTATTAGGTGGATCGATGCTAGCTGGCATCGGCTCCGTATTTATGCTCATGCCGCCCACTCTCATGATGATCAACACCGCGGCGAATTTGAAAATATGGGCGATCGTCGCCGCAGTCGGAGGTTCGATCGATCCGATGAGAGTCATTGAGAGCAATATTGTGGAAGGTCATCTATCCCCGGCCGTCCTGCAGATAGGATATATAGCAGCCGCTTTTCTCGGAGCGCATATGGGAACGGAGATGGTCAAGCTCATCTGCAAGGGAGCGTCCTGACTATGCGTGTCCCGCCGTTTGAGAGATATGTACGAGGAATGCAGTCGTTCGGCGTGCTGCTGCTGGGCATAGTAATCGGGGCGATCATCTATAATTCCCTCTATCAGGAGCAGTTCAACGCCCTTATCAGCCTCAAAAGCGAGCTTGAGATGAAGCTTGACCAATATGAAGAGGATATCGAGAATTTAACGAAATTCAAGGATCAGCATACGGTCATCAAGAGCATTCATCCTCGGATTGAGACAGAGAATAGCGGGAGCACAAGCAAGCCGAAGCTGGACTTAGTCACAGAAGCAGAGCTGATTAAGCGGATTAAAGAGGATCTATCGGTGTTCATTGGTCAGAGCATCTATGAGATCGACTCCGATGCGATGTTCGCCAGGAAGCTGCTTAGCAAAAAAGTGTATGCCAACGTTCTGCGTAAGGATTATACGGTCGAGATTACTACGATGCTTGTTGTAGACAACGTCCTTCAAGTGTGGGTGAAGGTGCGCTTGTATGAACGGCCGCCCACTTAACTCTCAAATATTTCCGCTTCGGTTCCGATTCATGTTACAATAACTGCGTCTGCTTTTCGAAAAAAAGGAGCTGTCAGTTCACATGGATTCGCTAATTCAATCGCTGTTCGCACCCGGCATTATTATCACTCTAGTGCTTACTGTGCTGTTCAGCTACAAATCTCGCCGCTCCTCCGATCAGAGGCTGCGCGGCTTACATGCATCAAGAATGAACATCAGTATGGGCGTTATGCTGCTATTCATTGCCGGCGTCCAGCTGCTGCTGTCCAATGAATCAACCGCACGCATCGTGATCGGAGCTGTCTTCCTCGTCATCGGGCTGTTCAATCTATTCGCTGGACTACGCAACCACAGCATCTATCGCACGATGCAGCAATAACGTTTCTGTTGTCCATTGAAATAAAAGCCTCGTAATAGGTCCGTAACCTATCACGAGGCTTTTATTTTGCCTAATAAGGATCAATCATCTGTGCCGTCATCATCGCTTTGGCGGCAAGACCGTTATGATCCAGCACCTCAATCTCCAGCTTAGTCGCTTTGCGGCTCATCTCCAGAGCTCTTGGCACAATCTTGATCTCACTGTCGATCTGCACCGGCTTAACGAAATAAGCGGTCATACTGTCCAGCAAATAATCCCGCTTCCCAGTCTCGCGGATCATTCGCCTGCCCGCCTGTGTCATAAGAGTTACTAGAACCCCCTCTGATACCATGCCAAGATAGCCGGACATCTGAGGAGTTATCGCACCTTTGTATACAGGAGTACCGTCTGGCTCCTCAGATGCCAGGAAGCCTGTCCACATCAGATCATCGAAGGTTTCCCCAGACTCCTGCTGCTTGCCCGCATATCGTAGCGCATCTAATACCTCCTGCCGGCTAATAACACCTAGCAGCTTACGATGGCGATCGACAATCGGCAATAGATCAATACCTTCGACAGCCATTGTATGTGCGGCAGAGGTCACGGTAATATTAAGTGCAGCTGTTATCGGATGACGGGTCATATGCTTATCCACGGTCTGATCCTCAGGTGAGCCGACCGCATCCTTCGCAGTCATCATACCAACCACTTTTCCCCTGTCATCAAGAACAGGAAAGCGCCTTTGTCCAGTCTCGCGGCATAGATTGTGAAAATCAAGTATCGTATTGCCTGTCCTTAGCACATCGGCTGGTTTACTGAAGGTCATCAAATCTTCTATTAACAAAATCTTGCGTTTGATCAGGCGGTCATACATCGCACGGTTAATCATGGATGCGACTGTAAACGTATCATAACGGGAGGCGATAATCGGCAGACCATTCTCGTCTGCCAGCGCCTTTACTTCATCACTAGGCTCGAATCCTCCCGTAATGAGCACTCCCGCCCCCTGCTCTAGAGCACATTTGTGCGCTCCTGCTCGGTTCCCTACAATAAGCAGGCTTCCCTCATCAATATAACGAAGCATTGCATCGAGCTCCATCGCACCGATTACCAGCTTATGCAGCGTTTTATCGAGCCCAGAAGCACCTCCGAACAGATGCCCCTCTACGATCTCGGCTACCTCGCCGAACGTCAATTGATCCAGCGCCTCTCGCCTTTTGCGATCAACCCGGACCGTTCCTATTCGTTCTTTCGTTGTGACAAGTCCGGAGGCTTCAGCCTCCTTAATCGCCTTGTATGCCGTGCCTTCGCTTACACCAAGCGTCTTCGCTATAGCTCGTACCGATATTCGAGTGCCGATCGTCAGCTCTTGGATATGCAGCAGAATTTGTTCCCGCTTCGTTCCCGTCTCTGTTCCCGTGCCTGTTGTGTCTATGAGTGTCCCCTCCTAAAGGTTTTGCGGAGCAAAACCGGCTTCGGAAGCATATGCTTTGGTTTTGCGGAGCAAAACCGGCATCTAGAGCATATGCTTAGGTTTTGCGGAGCAAAACCAGCAGCCCTAAACCATGTCCGGATTGTATCATCTGGTTTCATTATACCAATCCAGCTTAACGGAGGCGACTTTCAGTTTGGCATCTACCTCTTCACCATTCACGCCATGGAATCTGTACTTGTCCAATATATGCTGCAGCGTCTGCGTGTTGATTGCTTCTGAAGCACCTTTAACAACGAAAGACTTCCAGTCATAATGAATAGGCACAGGATATCTCTGATGATAGATCGATAATTGCTCAATAATCAATTCTTGAGGCGGAATTTCTTCATACTGGCTGGAGAAGAGAAAGGTAACCTTCTCGCTGAAGGGCCTGGAGATCACATCCGATTTCAGATCAATAATATATTCTACGAATTGGGAGTGGGGATCTACCCGACACTTGAAGTTTCCTATTGCCTGCACAGCTTTTTCCTTCTTATGTAACAGCTTAAACGTGAAATGAACTTGAAATTGGACATGCTGATAATAAGTTTGTACTTTTCTGAAAAACTCAAACTCATCAACCATATTGGATTACTCCTTGCAAAAAGTTCCTATTAAGGAAATTATGTTATTTGGTTCTACCTTTTTACACAATTATAATAAAAACCCTGACATATAGTCAATGACTATAGTCACTATTTTTAATCCATACTATAGAGAGTTGTTGCAGGACTGTGAAACCTCTATCTTTAGGCTGAGGTGACGATTGTGAATAAATTCGCCCGATACATAGGAGAAAATATCCGTACATTGCGCAAATCGAAAGGGCTAAGTCAGGAGCAACTCGCGCTTCGAGCCGAAATCAATGCCTCTTATATGGGTCAGGTAGAGCGTGGCGAAAAAAGTCCAACTATCGACGTATTAGCCAAAATTGCCAGTGCGCTTAACAGCCCGCTTGAGCAAATTGTGAATATCGAGCCAACGACTCCACACGAGGAACCAGACAACAGCTATGCGGACAAAATCGCCAATCAGCTGCATGGCCTGTCGCTCAAGGAACAAGAAGCTGTATACAAATTCGTCAAGCAGATCGTTCAATTTAGAGATTTGGATTAGGCTTCCGCCAAGTATTCCCATCAATACGTTTCATCTGTCTGCAACACAAAGCAAAGAAGGCTTGGCGATTAACTCGCCAAGCCTTCTTCCATTCCTCTGTTACCCTCTCTCACCGCGATTAGAACGGCCTGTCGCGGCCTGCTGCAAGCGGCGCTCCCACGCTCTTCTCTTCGCTCGTTTAATGCGCTCAAGCTCCTTGCTCTTCTCCTCGTCGATAAACAGCAGCACACCCAAATGTGCGGCTACAACGACCAGTGCAAGGCCAATCCATACGGCTGCAAATATACTCGTCCCGTTCCATGGTGCGCCTAATTCCAGCCTAGGAAGCCCGTAGACTAGCATCGCCAGAGCAGCTAGCAAATATAATACATGGCGGCGTTTACCCTTCAGCATGTTATTCACTCCTTAGAAATTATCGCAGCAGAAGCTCACTACGTAAGCTTAAGACACAGCACCCTCTTGTCCACGCTACCATTCTATGAGTGAATACATGCAGATATGCCTCTATGAAATCATTCTAGTAATCAACGATGGATCTTAACACGTCCGACATGATGCGGTTGACATCTTCATACACGACAGAGAAGCGGCGTTCCGCATCCAGCAGACGGCTAATAAGGGGATTAAGTGAAATGACTTCGTATAGCTTGTTCAACGATTCCATATCGCTTGCTGATGGCTCTTCTCCGGACATCATTTGCTGCTGCAGCTCATTCTGGCGAGTACGGAAATCATCCAGCATTCTTTTGGCATCGGCGTCTGCTTCTGCCGCCTCTTTCGCTTCCTTCAGCTGCTTAGCTTCAATGCTTTCTTTCAGTGCCTTTGCTAAATCATACGCTTTGTCATAAACATTCATTCAATTTCCTCCAGATTTCAGTTTATTGGCCAATCACCAAGGGATAGATGTCCTCATATGATGAGGTAATTCGTGCAAAACACCTAGAGGCCTATACCGTCATCCTCCTGCTTGGAAGGAGCTCTACGATGCTCAAATCAAAAGTAGCCGTTCAGGTGATCAGCTCAGGCATGCTTCCGGAAGATACGCTCATGTTAGGCGAAAGCTACCTGAAGCAGTGGAAAATTCCTCAAGGCCAGCCGGTCGTGTTGAAATTCGGAGCCTTCGGGCGACACGTCAAGGTCCTTCCGGTAGCCAAATACGACGGCATGCGAATCAGCCAGACTCTTGCTAGACAGATGGGCATTCTAGGTAACTCCACGCTTAGAATCCAATATAAGGCTGGCTCCTTCATGCTTGTACTGGGTCCACTGATCGGCGTTCTTGTCAGCCGTGATTATCCGAATACACCTGATAAGCCATTCGGATCGATCACCATGTTCTGCAAGGAGCTTGTTGACGGCTGTGCCGCACAAGGAGCTCACGTGTATTTCTTCACACCGAATCATATCGGTAATAACTTCAACTCTGTAGAAGGCTGGATCTATTCGGATGGCTGGCGACGGACGTCAATGCCAGTACCGGATGTCATTAATAACCGCCTGACTTCTCGCAAACTGGAGAACAAATCCAGCGTACAACATTTTCTGAAGGAAGTAAAACTGAAGCACAAGACCGTCGTTTTCAACGAAAAGTTCCTAGACAAATCCGAAGTGTTCGAAGCGCTCAAAAAGGATGAAACACTAGGACGTTACTTGCCGGAG
This sequence comes from Paenibacillus xinjiangensis, assembly GCF_059686975.1. Classification (NCBI taxonomy): domain Bacteria; kingdom Bacillati; phylum Bacillota; class Bacilli; order Caryophanales; family Paenibacillaceae; genus Paenibacillus; species Paenibacillus xinjiangensis. The sequence continues at coordinate 188,231 of NZ_JCAALS010000005.1, forward strand.
TCTCATTCACTCCGCAGCTTCACGACACTGAAGTCAATGAGCACCAAGTATAACAACGTGTTTCTGAAGCCGGTTAGAGGCAGTCTCGGGAAAGGCATCATCCGAGTATCCAAGCTCGAGAGCGGAGCCTATCAAGCCTCGTTCGCAACAGCAGCTGGCTCCCGCAAGCAGCAGTATCCGAACCTATTGAAGCTGTTCTCCACCATCTCAGCCAAAATGAAAACCGTCCGCTACCAAATCCAACAGGGGCTGCAGCTAATTGAAATCCAGAAGCGTCCTGTTGATTTCCGTGCTCTTGTACAGAAGAACACAACAGGCAAGTGGACGATAACATCGATCGTCGCACGCACGGCCGGAAGCCATCATTTTGTATCGAATCTCGCTCGCGGCGGGACGCTCAGCACCGTCTCGGAGGCCGTTGCCAAATCCAACTTGACCGTCGGCAGGGCCGATGCATCCAGCAGGCTGCGAGCAGCTGCCCTTCTTATTGCCAAAGGAATAGATACCCATATACCCGCTCATTTCGGCGAGCTTGGTATCGATCTAGCCATTGATTCCAGCGGTAAAGTATGGCTGATCGAAGTGAATTCTAAGCCTTCCAAGAACGATAATACGCCGCTGAACGACAATAAAATTCGTCCGTCAGTCAGAATGGTCATTCAGTATTCTCGCTTTCTGTCGGGCTTCTAATGGGAGGTGCCTATGGTACCCGCACTTATCACGCTTGGTATTCTCGTAGCTGCTATTGATATGCCGGCGGCTGATCGGGCTTCCAGCATGACTGGCCTTCCCGAGCCGCAATTCTACCAAGAATTAAGCTTGGCTGCCGCGCCGCTAGGCATCGATCTATTCGTGTTCTCTCCAAGGGAACTGAGCAAGCACAGATTAACAGGCTATCGTTACCGCGAGGAACGGTGGGTGCAAGGGCCATGTCCCCTTCCAGACCTCATTTATGACCGCTGCTATTATAGAAGCGCTGAACAAAGAGACGCTTGCCGCAGAGCTCTAGAAGAGATAGCAGCCCGCAAGCCTTGTATAACGATAAGCAGCAATCTTCCTTCCAAATGGGATGTCCACGCCTGCTTAGCCAATTCGCCAGTAGTGCTCCCTTATTTGCCTCCAACGAATAGGTATAACGGCAGCATCAGCCTTAGCAGATTGCTGGAGCGTTATCCGGCAGGAGGACTGTTCTTGAAGCCGGCATCTGGCATGCAGGGAAAAGGCGTCATGCATGTGAGACGCAGCCTCCTTGAGCAGCGATGGCAGGCTTCGGGAAGAACACGCCAGAACCGGATGTTCCGGCATTCTTTTGACAACAGTACCTCTCTAGAAGAGTGGGTCAATCGTTTCATAGGAAACGCTGCGTACATCGTCCAGCCCTACTTGGCGCTTAAAGATAGAGACGACAGACCGTTCGATCTCAGGGCGCTTATTCAAAAAAACGAACGAGGACGCTGGTCTCTTACAGGTACCGCAGTCCGCACGGGCCAGAGCGGTTCCCTTACGTCGAACCTGCATGGCGGAGGGATTGCCCAAGACGCGACAGAACAGCTTGCTTCCCAGTTCGGTCTAAGCAGAGCAAGCCAGATGCTTAAGGAAATAAGCGAACTCAGTCTCTATGCCGCCGACAAGCTGGAGAACAGCTTCGGCCGCTTCGCTGAATTTGGCTTCGACTATGGAGTCGATCAAGATGGGCGAATATGGCTGCTTGAGGTCAATTCCAAGCCAGGAAGATCATCATTCCGTCAGCTTGGGAACAAGGAAGCTGCTAGGCTGTCCATTGAACAGCCTCTCTATTATGCGCGATTGCTGTCACGACGTTTGTTCCGCCCTACATTTCCAACGAATCTGCAATAGGCCGTCTTCCACACCTAACTAAGACAGAGGGTTACGGTCTGACAACGTTCAGGAGGTTCATCCATGAGTTTGACAACTTGTAACGTGCATTTCTCGCAACAATCCAATAAAGTCATCTACTTGTCTAACACGCTTCTGAAGGAGCTTAAGCTATCAGGCAAAAAAACCATTCAGCTGAAGCTGGGCAAAGAGGTCATCACCGCGGCTGTCAGACCAGTTAAACGTCAGGGCAATCATATCTATTTGTCGGCAAGCATCCGCCAATCTATCCGGGTGCCGAAGGCAGGCACTATTTATCTGCTGGCCTCCGGCGACAATGAATTGCAATTGGGGCCGCTAGTGGGCATATTAAGCGACTCCAACTCCCCGTCCACCGACAGTACGCCATTCGGAGCAAGGACCGGATTTATTAAGCAGGTCATTAAATCAGGAGATCGTACGGCTTATCTGTTCGGCTTCACACCTAGTGATATTAACTGGCAGCAGGAAACGGTGAATGGGTATTTCCTCAATTCCCAAGGCGGCTGGTATCGTAAAATCGTTCCATTGCCAGACGTTATCTACAATCGACTGTCAAGTCGCAAAGCCGATACCTCCGCATCAATAAGCTCGCTTAGGGAACGGTTCGTTCGCAAAAAAATTCCGTTCTTCAATTGGAGCTTCTTCAATAAATCCGATGTCTATAAGCTGCTCGACAATGATCCTGAAGCGCTCCAGCATTTGCCGGAATCCGTCTCTGGCCCTTCATCCGAGAAAATCAAGGAAATGCTGGAGAAGCATCATTTTCTATACTTCAAACCAACGGCAGGCAGTCTAGGGATTGGTATCTACAGACTAACCTATCATCCGAAGCGCGGCTATTTTGCCCGTTACCGCAAGGGAGACCGCAACGTTCTTCTCCGCTTCTCTAATTTCCAAAGTCTGATCCGCATGCTCCATGCCCGTCATGGCAGCTCCCTTGGCAACTACGTGGTGCAGCAGGGCATTCGCCTCGTTGAGATCGATGGGTGTCCCTTGGACTTCCGCTTTCATATGCACAAGAACGGCAAGAATGAGTGGGTTCCTGCTGGCATTGGTGCCAAAAAAGCTGGACGCGGCAGCGTTACGACTCATGTCAAGAACGGCGGCTCCTTGATGACTCCAGAGCAGGCGCTCCGAAGCACTTTCGGCGATGAAGCCAAGGAGGTGCTTGATAAAGCGAAGAAAGCAGCCATCAAGCTGTCTGAGGCGATTGAGCGCAACTACCCGCATCGCCTGGGTGAGCTTGGCATCGATATCGGTATTGATAAAGACCGTGAAGTCTGGATGTTCGAAGCGAACGCCAAGCCCGGGCGCTCTATATTCAAACACCCCTCGCTTAAATCAGAAGGGCGCGCTTCGATTGATTACATCATCGAGCACTGCCTGTACTTGAGTAAGTTTCAAGGAGGGAACAGCTGATGGAGAGCTTGCTGCCGGATCAAGAGGAGCTTGCAGAAACCCGGTCTGGGCGACCGGTGCTCGCGATTTTGACCATTGAAGATGATATACAGCTTTTCCGGGGCAATCGCAGCAACTTCGCAGATCTCATCCGAATAGGCCGTGAAAAGGGCTTTATCGTATATGTACTGACTGTAAAAAACTTATTTCTAGGCCGTTCAAGCCTGAAGGGCTTCGTATTTAATGAACAGACAGAGAGCTGGCAGCAGCGGCTGCTGCCGGCTCCGGACATTATCTATAATCGGATCCCGCTGCGCGAGGATGAGATGCAGCCTTCCGTTAGAAATAAAATCGCGGCCTGTGCCAAGGATTCCCGGGTCCAATTGTTCAATCCTTCTTTTTTCAACAAATGGTATCTGTTCGAATGGCTGCGGCAATCCAAGACTACCAAACCTTATATTCCGACGACACGGAAGCTAATAAGCGTGAACGGCCTCAGCAAGTTGATGCAGAAGCATCCGTATCTATATTTGAAGCCGGAGAGCGGCAAAGCGGGCAAGGGGATCATGACAATCAAGGTTCATTCCGAGAAGCAGCTTCCCTACCGTCTGAAGATTCAAGAGGACAAAAAAAGCGCCACTTACAATTGTGCTACCATCTCCAAGCTCTGGACCCGTATTCAGAAGCAAAGCGCAGGAGAGCCTTATATCGCACAGCAGGGTATCCAGCTCGCTTCCTATAATGATCGAAGATTCGATCTGCGTGCTCTTGTTCAGAAGAATGAGCGGGGCAAATGGGATTTAACTGGCATTGGAGCTCGGGTCGCAGGTTCCTCCAGCATTACAACCCATGTTCCGCGCGGGGGAATGATCGAAGATCCGGAGAAGCTGTTAATTAGTTCATTTAATCCTGATCAAGCGCGTAGAATACTCATAAAAGCAAAGCAAACCGTTCTGATTATCGCAAGGCAAATCGAGCGGGGCTCAGGACAGCTCCTTGGCGAAATGTCAATGGACCTTGGCATAGACGGTACGGGAGGCATCTGGTTCTTCGAAGCCAACTCCAAGCCGATGAAATTCGACGAACCGCATATTCGACAGAAATCACTTGAGCGTATTTTTCAATACGGCTCGTATCTGACCAGAACGAAGACAGAGAAAACCGGAGGCGTATAACAAATGGAGCTTCAGCTGCTTACCCCCGAGCAATGGCTATCGGAGCGAAAAAGACTTCTCGGCTTTGCCGTCCGCTTCGGGGAAAAGCGGCTAACGGGTGCTGCCATTCACGCGCTTCGCCTGCTTGACCCCTCCCTGCTGGCCGCGGATAGTCTCGCACAATACGGAGCCGTAATAGCCGTTGCTAAGCTAGGCAATCGGATCGTTGGACTCGGCTTTGCAGCGGATGGCGGCGAGCAAGGCTGCTTCGTGGTCACTCATCCCGATACACGAGGAATTGGCATTGGCGCAGCAGTCGTTCAGGCGATGATTAATCGTCTAGGACGGCTGTCCTGCCATGTCGCTATAGATAATGTACCCAGCATGGCATTATGTTTTCGGCTAGGCATGAATGCTGTCTCCATGCATACCGGCCCAACGGGTAAGCCTACGCTCCGCTTCGAAAGGAGACCCGAAGATGACGCAGCCCATCTTAGGAATATTAACGCTTTATCTCAATGATAATGGCAGGCTTGAAGAACGTGATATTTATCAGAAAATGACTCTCGAGGGTCGAAAGCTTGGACTCGATATCGTTGTTTTCACCCCGCAGGATGTTAATTATAAGTTGAATCGCATCCATGTGATGATGTATAACCCTGAAACCAAGAAGTGGTCGAGGAAATGGACGTCTTTCCCCCATATGATCTACGATCGCTGCCGGATTCAGCACTCTTATCGATTCGAACAGCTAAGACAGTTCCGCAAGCGCTACAGCAATCTTACCTTTCTGAACCGCCCGCTTCGCAACAAATGGACGATTCACCGCATTCTGAGCAAGGATACCCGCTTCAAAACTTACCTGCCTGCTACACATATGATTGACAGCCATTCCGATGTAACCGACATGCTGCGCAAGCATTCGCTCATCTACCTCAAGCCGATTAACGGTACTGGTGGCCGCGGCATACTGCAGATCGAGCGCAGACGAGACGGTTTGTTATATATTCAAGGCCGAGATCAATCCCGCAAAATCATTCATCCGCGAAAAATCTCCGCTGCGGCATTAAGCAATTATTTGTCCGGCTGGGATCTGAAAGGCATTCGTTATCTGGTGCAGCAGGGTATTCGCCTGAAGCTGCCAAGCGGACGTGTTCATGATTATCGCATGCTCGTCCAAAAAGATGACAGCGGCGAATGGAAGGTGACCGGCTGTGCTGGCCGTGTTGGTGCTGTTGGCAGCGTGACCTCCAACCTCCACGGCGGCGGTCATGCGAAGGCGATGAGCAGCCTTCTTAAGGAGTGGATCGGCAGCGAGGAGAAGGTTGCTTCCATTACAGCGGAGGCCGAACAATTCAGTGTCAACATCGCGGAATATCTGGAGCTCAGCTATGGACGTCTGTGTGAGCTGGCTCTCGATCTAGCGATTGACCGTAAAGGCCGTATCTGGATGCTGGAGGTCAATCCGAAGCCTGCTAGAGAGGTGTTCGCTCAGGCAGGAGAGAAGGAAACTTACCGCAAGGCCATCATTCGGCCGCTGGAATATGCGCTCTGGCTGCATGCCCAGAAGAAGAAACGGAAGTCGAAGCAGCCCTCCGCTACCGTCGCCAACTCTCCAACCCAGCCGCCTGCTGAAAACACGCAGTCGAACGCAAAGCCTACAACCTAATAGAGCAGCTCCCCAGCCGACATCTGTATGGCTCGGGAGCTGCTCTTGTTGTGTGATGCTGACTTTTGTGCTGCATTCCGCCCTCTCGCAGCCTGATTCGGCCAATAATGATGACTTTTGTGCAACATTCCGCCCTCTTGTAGCCTGATTCGGCCAGTAATGATGACTTTTATGCAACATTCCGCCCTCTTGCAGCCTGATCCGGCTAATAATGATGACTTTTGTGCAGCATTTGGCCTAGGCCCTCTCGCGGCCTGTCTTACAAATAAAATATAAGCCCGAGGAGTAGCACTCCCCGGGCTCATTCTGCTGCTTCATGTGCAGTCAGCCTTACTATTGCATTAACTCAACCAGCTCTGGCATGCTGGCAATGAGCGCATCTGAGCCATCCAGCTCAGACTCACGCCCATAGTTCGCATATGCGCAGCCAATGACAACTAATCCGTTGCTTTTGCCAGCTTCAACATCAGAGGAACGGTCACCTACCATCCAAGCATCTTGGATACCATGATCAGCAAGCAGCTTGGCAACGAGATCCACCTTACTTGTCGTCTGGAACTCCCCAGCGCTGTATAAACCATCGAACAGCTCAGCAATGCCTTTGAGACGGGCAACTTCCTTCACATAATCCTCAAGCCCATTGCTGGCTACGAATAGCTTAATCCCCTGCTCCTTCAACCGTCTAAGTGTCTCCGCAGTCTGTGGGTATAGATTGCCCTTGCCTGCCTCCAAGTCCTCAATCTCATACTGCAGCATCAATTCATCAGCCCGTTTGCGCGCTTCCTCTGAGCTATCCGGCATGATTTTGCGCCAAATGTCCTCCAGCACCATTCCCAAGCAGGCGAGCAGACCTTCTACTGGAGGTGTCTCATGCAAGTAGAGACCTTCCTCCTTCAGCGTCTCGAATAACCGTCTATGTACAGACACAAGCAGTGTTTCTGTCTCGAACAATGTACCATCCATATCAAAAATAACCGCTTCAGGCTTACTAAATGTAACTGTTGTCATTTGCTTATCCCCTTATTCCATTTTGCAACTATCATACTGGATATCCATTTCACGCCGCAAGATACAACTGGAGTGAATATTGCTAATTTATTGTGTTGTTTGCTCGTAATGCCCACCTATGTACCTATCCTAATCAAATAATTGCCAATGACCTTATTCCATTCTAAAACCCAGGGAACGGCTTGCGCCCGATGAAGCCTTCCTCCCAGCCATGATAATGAGAAGCCGATTCCTCACCCTGCCTCCAGCAGATCAGCACGCTCTGCCCATCCAGCTCTGCGGGGAAATCAATCAGACCAGGGTTGATCATCTTGAGGAATACTCCTTTTAACGAGAAATTGGTAATTAGGAGCTCCGCTTCCATTCGCAAAAAATCAATTCGACCCTCGTCCTCGAAGAATGGATCCTGGGTGCCAAGAAGAGTGGCAGACAGCTGCTCATGCTTTACTTTATTCATCTCCAGCTCCAGACTCTGATCCTCGATCTCCTGTATGAATTGCTGCAGCTTGCGCAAATCCTCTTGCAGCTCTGGCAGCAGCTCGTTGGCTTCCTGAATCGTAAATGTTCTCAACTGCATCATCATTCACCTCCCATCTACAAAGTGTACTAAATCATGTACAAGAATGCTATTCGTTGTCAGAATCCGTGGAAAAGGAATGTTAGCTAGGGGGACGGAGCTGTAATAGATCGCGCGTGCTGTCACGCATAAAAAAGCCGAGCAGAATACATATTCTGCCCGGCTCCTATTATTATTGGACGAACCCTGCTACGATGGCGGCAATCTCCGCTCGTGTGATTCGATCCTGCGGCCGTACCGTACCATCCTCATAGCCTGTAATAATGCCCGCTGCTGTTAGAGCGGCAACGGCTTCCTGCGCCCAGCTGGATACGCTCGATTGATCAGTAAAGGCTGCGCTGCCAGCTTCACCAGCCAAGCCCTGTAATTGTCCTTTAACTGCTCTGTACAAAATAACGAAAGCTTCCTCACGGGTCATGTCATTATTCGGCTTGAATGTGCCATCTGCAAATCCCGTTATGATGCCAGCTTCATGTAGACCCTTCACATAATTGCTGTACCAGGCGTCAGAGGAAATATCTGAGAATGCCGATGAGCCACTGGCTGTATTCATTCCCAGAACTCGATAGACGACAGCGATAAACTCTGCTCTGCTGATCTGCTTATCCGGCTTGAAGCTGCCATCCGGGAACCCTCCCAATATGCCCTTCGTTACCAGACGCTCGATGGAAGCAGCCGCCCAATGACCTATAGTATCATTGAATGCCGACGGCTGCTCGGGCTCTGTAACTCCTCCATTGCCTGGCTCGGTTCCTCCTCCATTATCAGGATCTGTTCCGTTATTGGAGCCTGGGTTCGTGCTGCCATTGGATGCTTTTCTCAACACGGTGAAGGTAAAGGCTCTCGTCACCGATGCTGTGCCATCGGACACAGTAGCTGTCAGCTCAATAGCCTGATCTCCTGATGAGTACGCTGGCCTTGTAACCGCACCACTCTTGCTGACAATCGATTCATTCGAGGACTGCCACATGATCGTCGTTCCATTGGCTCCTGCCGTTGGCAGAGTCAAGTCTGTCACAATAGACTGCTGATTCGTATTGTCTCCCAATAAATCAACAGCAGCTAGCTGATCCGCAGCATGCTGGGGCACTAGCAACGCGAGGCTAGCCAGCTTCCCATCGAGGCCTGTCTTCAGTTCGCTTACTTCCGAAGCAAGAAGAGCTCCATCATAAATCTGGAAGTCTGCAATCATGCCGCCGAAATATGGATCAGATCCATAGAAGGATTTGCCAATAAAGCCGCTGATCCCACTTGTCTGATTAATCTGCTCGAGCGTATAGCTTGTTGTATTCGATGAGACGATGACTCCGTCAATGTACAGCGTCAGCTTGCCCTCTGTTCCAGACATGACAGCTGTTACCAGCTTCCAATCCGCTGAAGCAAGCTCTGCTCCTTTCGCTGATACTTCGTTGCGCCAGCCATCTGTCGCCATGCCTAGACGAGCTGTGTTGTCGTCGCCGTTATATCTCGGAGTCATATACAGATATTGGCTGTCATTGCTGCCTAGAGCGAACAACCATTCCGCTCTGTCAGCTCCGCTCCAATTCACAAGAGCTGACACGGTTACATCTGTTAAACCATCCAATACCCCTTGCGGCAATTCGATATAAGAGCTGGCTTCACCGCCATCGAAGTCGATAGCCGCTGCCGCTGCCGTCTTGATCCATTCTGCCTGGTCAGGATTAACCCAGTGGCCATCCATCGCTCCTACCTGATCATTCACGGTAGAACCGTCCATATCACCCATATCATAATGAAGGAGCAGCTCCGCACCTGATGAGGTTGGAGGTTCAATAACCTCGCCAGTGCTGTCCGTAATAATGATCCAGCTGATCTGAGGATCAGAGCTCGATGCTCCCGCATTGGCTGAGCGATGAACGGTCAGCTCAAGCTTGCCATCCTCCACAGCTACCTCTCCGTAGCTAAGAACGTCACTTGCAGATGTGAACACGTATCCGCTCGTTCGGGTCTCCCCATTCACCATAATATCAGCGATTCGCCGGCCATTGGAATATTGATGCCAAGGGTCATACAAGCCAACATATACATCGTAGCTGCCATTGTCGAGATCGAAGCGGTAGCTCAGATCATCGCCTGAATTGCTCTTCAAATATCTAAGTGCACTGAATATGTTGTCGCCATTCGTACCAGATGCTGCAGTGTTGTCGCCCACATAACCCCATGTCTGGTTGTTATCCAGATCATATTGCTGGTCAATGACACTGCTGTTCAGAACGTTATCCTCGCCCATAAGGGCAATCATATCGTTGTAGTCCCCGGTAGCTGCCCCTCCAGCATGAACGAAATACGCGCTTCCCTTCGGAATAACATACATCTGATGCTCTATCCTTTTATTCGAGAGCTCTGGCAGTATCCCGCTTATTCGCAGCGTGCCCGGCTTATCGAAGGCATCCGGGGCAACCGTCCATTCCATTGCCGTATCCTTGAGCGTTCCATCAGGCAGCGTTACATTCACCGTGTCAGGCAGCACAGGGTCTACCCCAATGGTTGTACTGCCGGGAAGCACAGTATTCATTGTCACCTTGCCCATCTGATCCAGCAGCTCGAGTGACCATTCATCATACCAACGAAGCGCAATCTCATCATCCTGGCCGAATTCAATCGGCAGCCAGATGTAGCGGGAATTGGTCAGATCATTCTTGTTCCACCGATCTCCCATGTAGAGGAATTTGCCGGCAGCTGCATCAATGGGGATGACATGCGTGCTCTGCGAGCCGAATGTCGTCGAGCTGCCAGGTGCTACATCACGCATTGGCTTCCATTCTCCGAATAAGTCGTCCGCAACGGTATATTTGCCGACATTCGGGTCCCAGCCTGTTGCACCTGAAGTAATCATGTAATATTTGCCTTGGTATTTGAATAACGCAGGCGCTTCACGCTGTGCAAGCGGGAAGACGCGGACATAATCCTCTCCATATACCGCCTTGTATTCCGTATCGCGCTCTTCGTTGCCATCCCGGTGCCAGCCTACAACGTCCGTGTAGGAATCATTCAGCTTAGAGATATAGATCGTTAAGTTCTCCTCACTTGAGTAGATCAGATAAGCGGTACCATCATCATCCTTGAACAGAGTCATATCGCGTGCCATACCAGGCTGACTTGGCTGGCCATCGTCCGTTGCACCCTCAGGAGCCCGATCCATGCGGTGGCTCTCTTGATAGACGAAGGGTCCAGTTGGCGAATCGCTAAGAGCATATCCAGCTTCAGCCTTCGCATAATTAGCCTGGGACGTCTCACTTGGGCCATCCGTGTGCATCCACATCACATATTTCCCTGTCTTATCATTGTAGATAACTTTGGGACGCTCAATAATCCGGTCTATGCCGATATCATTCAGAATAGCGGCTTGATCATCTCTATCTCCATACAGCTCTGAGATAAGAGGGTCATTCGTGAAGTCATCCATAGACCCAATGGCTGTAAGCGCGAGTCCGTGATCCTCCCAGTTATAGAGATCCTGCGACGAATAGACTCTGACGCCTCTTGCCGGCAAATATCCATTCGTTTTGTCCTCACCATACCAGTAATAGGTTTCGGTATTATCGTCATATATAATGCCAGCACCATGAGCTTGGATAAGAGCTCCGTTCGTATCTCTCCATACCGCTCCTGGCTTGAATGAATCGTAATGCTCACTAACTGCAAGCTCGGCTATCGCTTGTGATAAAGCTGCAATCGCAGCTCTAATCTGCTCTTGGACAGCAAGCTCTGAGATGTCTGCGCCGCTCTCTTCTAATGATTGCACTAGAGCCTCGCTCTCACCAATAACCTTGTTCAATTGCTCAATGCTGTAAGGAGTGTATGCCGCATTGCCAGCCTCTGCCTGGGCAGCGATGATCCGATCCTCCAGATCTGAGAGTGGAATCGTCGTATTCACTCTAATGACCAAATAATTGATCAGCGGATCATTATAGTTCGTTAAGGTTCCAGTCGAGGGCCCTTGAATGCGGACATCGAGCATCCCACCGGTTACACTAAGCTTCCGATAAGTAACCTCCTTCTCCGCGCCGTCTGCGCCGATAGCGAGATCGCCTCCAGAAACATTAGTACCGTTAAGCAGCAGATTAACGCTTCTGCCGCTCCAAGGGTTCTTGAAGCCGAAGGTCACATCGTATTCACCATCAGGAAGCTCGAACCTATACTCAAGCGCCTTGTCTCTCACTTGTGCACCGTTATAATAACGTAAGGATCCTGACTTCGTTGATGCATCACTAACGCTTGTTCCACTTGTTGGCGTTACAAGTCCCCATGATTTCTGAGTAATCGGGTCGACCCCGTATACCTGCTCCGTAACCGAGCTGTACAGCCCAAGCTTATCAGTGCCTTCTACCGCCCCAGGAGACGTATCTCCCGCATTGACGAAATAAACCATATAATCGTTATCCTTCAGCTCCTGTTCAGTGAATTCGTCGCTGACTGCAGCCGCTGCCCCGGTCCAATCGCTCTCTGCATACGCAGGCACTACTGAGGCTAGTACGGAAGCTAGCATAGAGAAGCATAGAGCCAGAGACAACCATTTCTTCTTTTTCAACAATCGTATTCCTCCCCAATACTAATATTCACTCTATTATGTATACGCTTACAACAACTAGCGTCTAGAGCGTTAAACCGTATATTAACGAAACTGGGTAGATTTCTCAACTGAACAATAGGAACGGTTGTGAACTCGCGCCGCTGCTGGCTTCAGCGTCCTTCTATGTGCACAAATGTTAACTAAGGTTTGATTAGTTCACTGCTCTAATGAAGGAACGTTCCCTCCGCCAAATAAAAAAGCACACCTTCTGGTCATCCATTCAGATAACCTTCCAGAGTGCCTCACTATTATAGACTTGCAGAGCTCTTCTCCTATTACTTCACTGCCGATCCAACCGTAAGTGCGTTCTCTACCTGTTCACTGAACAGCATGTAGATGAGTACAGTTGGAAGACTGGCAATCGTCATCGCTGCCCCCATCGCTCCCCAGTCGGTCGTGAATTGTCCCTGGAAGAACAATAGGCCAAGCGGCAGCGTCTTAAGGCTTTCCTTCGTGATGAGAATAACCGCCATCGTAAATTCATTCCACGAGTTGAGGAAAATAAAGATGACCATCGTTGCCAGCGCAGGCTTAATGATCGGCAGCATAATGCTGAAGAAGGTCCGATAAATGCTCGCCCCATCAATACATGCCGATTCCTCCAGCTCAACTGGAATGCTGCGGAAGAAGCCGTAGAATACCATCGAAGCGAATGAAATGTTAAATGCGATATACGGCACCATCAGCGCACCATAGGTGTTCGCCAGATTCAAGTCCCGCACAAGAATCGCAAGCGGTATCATGATGACTTGTATCGGGATGAACATTCCTACAAGAATGTAGGTATGTGCGATCTTGCTCAGACGCCAGCGCATCCGGGCAGCCGCATAAGAGAATAGGACGGCCAGCAGAATGGAGCCCCCGACAGTTACAACAGCTACAAGAAGGCTGTTCATGAAGTAGACGGGCACATCATATTTGGACCATGCTTCTACGTAATTCTCGAATCGCAGCTTCGTCGGAGGCCCGAAGGGATTCGTGACGAATATTTCATCGTTGTTCTTCAAGGAATAGAATATCATCCATACAAGCGGATATACCGACAGAACCGCATACAGCCACAAAAATATCTGCATGCCTGGGTTATTTTTTCTAAGCTTCATCATCCAGGTCAAGACCGTTCACTCCCTCTAGTAAGAAATCCGTTCTCTAGCGATCAGTCGGTTAATAATTAATGTCGCAATCAAGCATTCAATAACAAGAATCGCTGCTGCGGCGCTGCCATAACCGAACTCTCCAACACGGAATGCAGAACGATACATGAGATAAGTGAGCGTATATGTCGAGGTGCCCGGACCTCCGCTCGTCATAATGTACATGTTGGCAAAAGCGTTCAGTCCTCCTGTAATGGCGAACACGAGACAGAACTTGTAGGTTTCCGCCATCATCGGAATGTTGATCTTCATAATGGCCTGCAGCTTCGTAGCTCCATCGATCCGAGCGGCCTCCATATATTGTTCAGGAACAGACTTCACACCAGCGAGCAGCAGAGCAAAATGATAGCCCATATACTGCCAAGCATTCACGAATGCAATCGCGACAATAGCTGACTTGCTGCTAGATAGCCAGTCCTGCTTATATTCCATCCCTAATAATTCGAATAGCTTATTCATTAGTCCATACTCACCGTTGTAGATGGACAGCCATAGCTGACAGACAACCGTGATCGATAGTACGACAGGTATAAAAAAGCTGATCCGCAATATTTTGCGTCCTTTGAACTTCGCATCCGCGACCGCGAATGCCAGAATCGTGCCTATACCGATTTGAGTAATGGTAATGATAGCTGCAAAAATCAGTCCATTGTATAGCGAGGTAAAGAATAAGCTGTCTTGAAACAATCTCGTATAATTGTCGAACCAGATGAAGGTCCCCTCTGACAAGCCGTCCCACTCATACATACTGCGAATGAACGTCTGTACAATCGGATAAAACACCATTACGGAATATAAGAGAAGGGCAGGCAGTATAAACAAAAGAATAGCTGTCTTATTCCCCAAATATTTGTTCATTTCATCACTTCCTCTGCTGATCTGGCTTGACGCGATTCTCATATGGCGGCTAGAGAGAGCGAGAACTCACCCCGTGATCCGTAAGTGAGTTCTGCCTCTTATCACAACTATTGTGCTGTTCTGATTATTGTGCTGCTGGAATCGCTTTGTTCACATCTTCAATGAATTGCTCTACGCTGTAAGCACCTGTCAGTAAGCTTTGTGATGCATCTTCAATAGCAGCTTTGAACTTCGCGTCAGACAAGCCCCAAGCGAATGAAGTTGTGCTCGTGATTTTAGCAATATCATCAGACAGCTGCTGCATCATCGGAGGATATTCCGTTACGATTGCTTTATCAACCTTAGTCGATACGAGCGGGTTGCCGCGCTCCGTATACTTGTATTCTGCATATTTCAAGGAGATGAATGCCGCGACCTTCGCTGCTATATCTTTATCCTTCGTATCCGGGTTAACCGCATAGCCGCCAGGGCCGCCGCCGCCGCTGAATGCATATTTGCTAGCCTCATAATTAGCTGCATCGATGCCTGGGATGTACATCCAGCCTACTTTATCGCCCAGCTGCTTCGTGGATTCTGCAATTTCCCATTGACCGTTCAAGAACATAGCTGCTTTACCTTGGTGGAACAGTGCTGCTGCTTGATCATAGTTCAGGTTCGTTGCGCCTTTAGGAAGCATGCCAGCTTTCACTAGCTCAATAATTTTCGTCGCTGCATCCTTGTAAGCAGGATCACTTGCGCTCGCTAGACCTTTATCCAGCTTCAAGATGCCTTGCGGCTCTTGACGAGTAACGAACATATCGAATAGTGCAACTGTCGGCCATTTCTCTTTGGCGAAGATGGACAACGGTGTAATGCCTGCTGCATTGAAGGTAGTGACAGCTGTCATCAGCTCATCATAAGTCGTTGGAACCTTCACGCCATTGCTCTCGAACAGCTCTTTGTTATAGTAGAGAAGCATGAATTCATTCCCAGCATATGGGAAAGCGTAAGTATGTCCATCATCTGTTACGAGCGTGTTCATTGTGCTTGGGTACATTTTATCCCGGAAGCCTAAGTCATCTACATATTTATCCAGCTCCAGAATGTTGCCGGATTTCTTGAATGTTGTAATAATATCAAGTCCCGCTTGGAAAATATCCGGAAGATTGCCTGTTGCCGCATAAGTCTTCAGCTTCTGACCATCATCTTGAGCCTGAACCTCAAGCTCCAGCTCCACATTTGGCATTTCCTTCTTCAATTCTGCAACCGCGTAATCATACGGAAGCTTCGTATCATCATCCGCATATTGCGCATAAATACGCAGCTTGACTGGCTTCGCTTCCTCTGTCTTCGTTGCATCTGGCGCAGCTTCTGTCGTTGCTGTATTGCCTTCATTAGCTGTGTTGCTCGTGTTATTGCCATTGGAACCGCAGGCAGCTACGAATAATAAACATAGGCCCATTAGTGCGATAGCAAGCTTTTTCATGGAATGACCCCCTACAATTTTTGTGAAGCAGCAATCTCTTTGTTAGCCCTTAAGTCTGACTCCTGTGTGCTTTCTCTGTACAATACCGAGTATAAAGAACTACTTGGCGTTTGATAATGAAAAAACTGCGTGCTTTTGGTAAAATCCGCAGTTTTTCCATCTACCTATTGTCGAACTCCGTTATATACAACGAAAGAGCCGCTATCCGCGACTCTTCTCGTATTCACTTGGAGAGTATCCGTAGAACTTTTTGAAGCTTTTGCTGAAATAGCCTGAATCATTATACCCAACCTTCTCAGCAATATCGGCCAATCGGATTGTGTTGCGGCTCAGGAGCTCCTTCGCCTGCTGCATCCGATATTGGGTGAGATAATCGCTGACCGTAATGCCAACCTCCTTCTTGAACACCGCACGCAAGTAGCTTGCGTTAATGTACACATGCTGGGCAATCCGCTCCAGCTGCAGGCTCGGATCAGCATAATTGAGCTCCATATAGGCCTTCGCTGCCTTAGCGATTTGGGATGATCGGGTATTGCGATGCTTGCTGTTATACGTAACTGCCGTGCGGAACAGCTCCTTAATCCAGCTGAAGGTGAGCTCTGCCGTCTCGAGCTTGCGGATTTCGTTATAAGGGAAGAAATCATCACCGAAGCAATCCTCAATCGGATGCCCTGATTCCTCGAAGTAGGATAGATTAACCGAGACGAGTCCCATGCAAATAACATAGATATAATCCATCGAGAGACGACGCTCATGTATCATTTGGAATACCTCGTCCAGCTTGTGCTCAATTTCCTCCCAATTGTTCAGCCGAAGCAGAATAAGCAGCTCCTCATTCACCTCCGTTGGGTAAAATGGCTGATTGCCGCTGCTCGGCAACTGCTCCCCATAAGCAATGACACGATCGCTTCCGATAACAAATTTGTTTTGCAGCGCTTCGAGCGCCTCGCTATAAGAGACTGCCACCCCTTTGAACCCCAGCTTACTGCGGCCAACTCCGACCGTAATCGTGAATTTCAAATATTTTTTGATGAGCGAGATGAGCTTTTTGTAGGCTTCCAGGCTCGGTATCTCGTCCACATTCCCGCTTGTATGCTGGATCAGACCTATAATACGACCCTCTGGACCGTTGAAAATCAGATGATTCCCGCTCTCCTCCATCGCTTCATTGAGCACATTGGTCACCGCATATTTCATGAGCAGCCTGTCGCTCACCTTCGCCCATTTGCGATCCATGTGATCGATCTCTATACAGGCAACGACATAGCAGCTTGCGTCTGTGTGAATACCGAACTGCTGCAGTCGCTTGCTCATCTCATCGTCGGACAAGGCATACTCTCGGCTAATGAGCTGACCGAGCAGGCTTTCCTTCATCAGCTCCGTGTTCTCCCGCAGCGTCAGCTTCTCTTCCTGCGCTTTCTGATGCTGCTGCCGCAGCTTCAAGAGTGTGAGCAGCAGCTCATCCTTGGAGAAGGGCTTCAGAATATAATCCTCAACACCGATTTTCACTGCCTTACGCGCATATTCGAACTCATTGTGACCAGTAATCAGCACTACGCTAATAGCGGGATACTCCTCCTTCAGCTTGTCTGCCAGCTGCAAGCCATCCATGAAGGGCATCGTAATATCGACAAGTGCAATATCAGGCTGCTGTTGACTGACTAATTCGAGAGCTTCAAGCCCATTCTTTGCTTCCTGGCTAATGGTGAAGCCAAGCGTCTCCCAATCCAATACGGCTTTCAAATAATCACGAAATATGACCTCATCGTCCACGATCATTACTCTCTGCATAGGTATAGTCTCTCCTAATAGGTTTGATAAGGAAGCTCTACGGTAACGATCGTGCTAGTACCACTCTCACTCTGAATGTGAACGCCGAATGGCTCCCCGAAATACAGCTTAATTCTCTCATTCACACTACGAAGGCCATAACCGACCTGCTGCTGCGGATCTTTCATGCTTACTAAGATCGCCCGCAACCTCTCAGCAGATATGCCCGCTCCATCATCTCTCACAACCAGAATAACCTTATTCTCTTCCAGCCTGCCTGTAATGGTGAGATGACCGAAGCTGCCTTTGTTCTTAAGCCCGTGATAGATTGCATTCTCCACTAATGGCTGAATGGTCAGCTTCGGAATGATGCTGCCTAGAATATCAGAATCAATGTCCATACTGAAATCGAATACATCCGAATAACGGATACGCTGAATGGATAAATAATCCTTAACGCTTCGCAGCTCCTCTTCAAGCCTGATCTGATCCTTCCCTTGACTAAGCGTCACTCGGTAGAAGTCGGCTAATGCCTTGGTCGTCCGCTGGACATCTCGGGTACGTCCCATCTCTGACAAGGTATAGATGACATCAAGTGTATTGTATAAAAAATGCGGCTTGATCTGCTCCTGCATGAGCGCCAGCTCATATTCCCGCTTCTTCCTCTGCTCTGCGCTAATATTAACGAGCAGCTCCTTCACTCTGCCCATCATCGTATTGAAGCCTGAGGCCAGCAATCCGATCTCGTCGCCGGAGCTCACCTCGATCTGCTGATCGAGATTGCCTTCCTTCACCCGCTTCATATGACGGGATAAATGGATAATCGGCCGGGCGATGACATTAGAGAGCAGCCTTGCTGCCAACAATGAACTGACGAAGCAGACAAATCCAATTAGGACGATCAGCAGCGTAATTTTCCTCGTGTCCTCTGTTAACTGATCGTAGCGGACCATAGAAATGAGCTTCCACTCGAAATTCGGAATTCCCGTCCTGACGAGCAGCATTCGTCCAGCGTCCGAAGCTTGTATATCCGTCTTGGACTGCCCGTCCAATACCCAACCTCGCAAAGAAGGCTCCGCAATTGGCTGCAGCACTTCCGCGGATTGCTTGGATGATACGACTATTCCCTGCTGATCCGCTATGAAATAAGAGCCCTCAGCAATCGATCCGATATTCTCATAAATGGAAGAAAATGCGCTCTCACGAATGTTGAGAATGAGATAACCAAGCGGCACGCCTGTATTAATATTCACGATGCGCTTGCCCAGCGTTAGGACCGGCTCGGATGAATCCGTAACCAGATAATCTCTAGTCTGCATAGGGAACCATATGTTAGCGCCATTAGATTGCTGCAATCGCTGCACGATTCCGCTTGATACCGCAAGCTCGGCATTATTCTCTATATTCACGTTAGAACCAAAAATCTGGTTCTGCTGATCGATGAATGCGATTGATTCCACATCGGGGAAGACAATCAGAGCAAAGCTAAGCTGATTCGTAATTCTCGTGTACAGCTGGAGATCCGACACCTGCCTTGCAGAATCCGCTTGATCCTCGACCATCACCTTGTTCAGATTAAGTGTGAGCATATTCGCCGAGCTAACTGCATTAGTCAGCATGCCGTTCATCTGCGTAATAATCAGAGAAGAATTATCGGACACATTATTCACCGTCTTCTCGACGATTGCGTTCGTGTAAATATGGTTGGGCGCAAAGCCCAGAATAAATAACGGAATAATAATAAGAGGCACATAGACAAGTGTAATCTTATTGCGAATTAACCGGTTACGGAACCAATCGAACGGCCTCGGCCGCTTATTCTGACTCATCCTTAGTCCCCCTAGGGCTGCTTGTTCCTACTTTTGTACCATACATAATATAAGGGGTAAGGAAGAGGAATGGCAATTACAATTTGCCGAGTGTAAAACAGACCACTGCGCAGACGAATGTTCTTACGATCGCTGTTGTTTCCGGATGACTTGAACAATAAGCCAAAGTTGTCATCCGGAAACAAAGGCGAACGCTATCGCTTCTTCAGAATCATTCGTCCGCTCCGTTGCCGTCTAAATAAAAAAGCCAACATGCGCTTCAGCGCGTGTTGGCTTCGTACCCGTAGACACTCTCGGGTTCCATATATAGTTTGAGTGCGATTAACGCTGTTTTCCGGCTTATGGATCAGTTTCACACGAGTCCAAGCCGTCTTTAGGTTGTTTTTCGGCTTATTCCACCAGCAGAGCAGTCATTATGTGCACTCCATCGTAACGAATACCTGAGAGAATTGCTTATTGCGTAATTGCTCGGGCTTTATCCAGAAATATAACATTCCTGCATCCCCCCACATCATATGAGCAGCAGCATCCGAATCAATCTGCAGCAGCAAGCAGTAGCCTCCAGCAACATAGCCGCTTTGTATAGCGTTATGATTGCCTAGCAATCTATGCTTGGGATTCACTTCTTGTTTAAATTCCTTACGTACTTGATCCAGAAATTTCTGCCAATACAAATAGAAGTCCTCTCTATTGGCATTCCACCCCATCCCTAAGACCCCCTGAATCTCATAGGTTTCAGAATCTGGAACGGTCCATTCTATCTTTTCATTCAGTGAACAGGCTGAGAAACGCCACTGTTCAGGCACCTCTTCAGGAATTGGTATTCTATTAAAGTCGATTGCGTCAAAATAATACACTTGAACCGAGGAGCCATCATCATAAATGTCGAACATCGCATCCGGATCATAGAAGAAAGACAGCATCCCTTCAGAAGGACAACCATGATCAGCTAGAACCGATTGATCCAGCTCGCTTAAATTCACTTGCCCTAGAAATGACAAATAGGTGTCTCCCCCAATAGGCCATACAAATTGCTGTGGTACATCCGGACAGCCCGCTAGCTTCGTGCTCCCAACAGGAATGTCAGCATCCTCTGCTAGGCTTGAAATCAATCGTATCGAACGTTTTATCATTGGGTCAAATACCGTTCTATACTTACTGAGTCCCGCCTGATCAAGTGCAGCTAGAATTTGATTTTTCTCGGTCATCATTTAGTTCCCCATCACCTTCCCTATTGCTGCTTGCTCAAGACTTCTACTTCTTCTCCACCTTAATTTTCAACAACAGCACGATGTTATCCTGTTCAATCATTTGCTCCAGCTGCTTCTCATCGGTCGGATCAAGAGTCTCTATCGAAGATGACTCTACCTGCCTGTAAAAGGCGAGCGTCCTCTCCTCCCCGGAATGCAGCACGATCTCCTTGTCACTCGTATAACCCCACATATTCGCACCAGTGTCGATCGTTACATCCTCTACTTGCATAAGCCCTGAGCTTGTATCAGGTGAATATAGCAGCAGCTGATCGGTTCCATTATTCCCTTCGATAATGCCGAATCCCATAGCACCCTTGCTTTTCTCGTAGGGAGCCATCCCGTAGGAAAGGCTAATAATCGGTGAGTCCTCCTTCACACCTCTGTTGTATTTCTCTACCCAAATGTAAACCCAGCTCTCATCCGCATGAAGGAGCTCCAGCTGGAAATCGAATAACATACCTAGATTCAACCGTTTGAATGTTTCATCCTCTGCTGAATTGACCTTTTGGTGAATGACAGCTAACGTGTCCTCGCTATATTTCACAGATGCACTGCTGCAGCCTGCTGCTAATAGAGCAGCAATCATAATGGTGAAGATTAATGAAATGGGCTTACTCATCGATTACTCTCATCCTCTTCTATTATCTAATTGTTTATCGGATCTGCTATCAGCAGCCCATTATATTCAGGATAATCCTCCATTTTCTCCGTCTCGAGCGTCCCCAGATCATAAATCTGCCAATCACTGTCCACCAGCTTAAGCTCCACCTCCAGATGAGCTGCAAGTCCGATTGCGTACCACAAATTAAGCGTAAAAGTGAAGCTAATCGTATCCATATCTGTATACCTTGCATCAATCGGATTCCATGCGAAAGCCCTTGAAGGATTACCCTCCTGCTTGCTTACTGCAAAATCCTTCTTAAGCCGTTGGAAGCCCGGATTCGACCAAGCTTTCTCGGTGAACAGATCGCGAAGCTCCTCTTCACTCCATCTTCCTTCAGGGTAATTAATTTCCTCCAGTCCCAGCGCCTGCTCAATTCTGTTCGAATAACGATCTACAATCTCCATCAGCTTCTTGTTCTCTACAGTCCGATTCACAGACTCAGCTACCGTAAGTGTACGACTTGCCATACTCGGCTGAAGCGTCCATTCATATAGGCCATCTTCCAGCAAGGAATGAATAACGATATGCTCTTCCCGCTGCTCTGCCTGTGAACGATCGTCTATTGTAATAAATGGCTCCTGAACTATTCCATCCGGCACAGCATATTGATACGTAAGTGGAAAAGCTTCCCCCTGCTCCGTTACAGCATAAGCAATCACGTGCTTCACAGGATCATCATACCCTCTGCTGAAGCGGAAGCTATCCGGCTGAAACCATATTACGTCATAACCCTCAAATTCAAATATCCGTATAATAGAAGCTGCATCTTCCTGATATAACGATAGCTCCGTTAAAGGAGGCAATTGCTGCTGGTCACCGCTTGCATCTGTGAACATCACTTGGTAAGCTCCATGGTAAGCTAGCTTCCCGCCTGATCTCAGCTCAAGTTCTCCAGCCTCGGACTGAATCTGAAGAGTGCCGTATCGAGACTGACCGATTGCACGAATCACGCCGCCTTCCGTCTCTATGGCTTGTCTGTCATCCTTCCACCACTCGCTTCCTGGCTGTTCTTCCACGAGCTTCCCGCTTATTATCAAGGGCTCTTCAGCTTTAGTCTCTTCGGCTAGCGGTATGAGATGAACATAGTCAATCTTCATCAATGAATCACGATTGTAGATGATCCACTCATTGCCTAGGATGGCAGTAGGAAGTACATGATTACCGTCATCCATATCCGTATCCTTCCAATCCCACGCCATCTTCCGCTGATTCCATCCGAATAGCTGACTGCTGTAGTCCGAGACTAGCTGCATATACAGCCCCGAATCCCCTATAATCGCATGGGCGGTGGTCGGAGGCTGCCAAATAAGCCGCTGCTTCCTATCCACTATAAGAAAGGGAAGCGATCGGAAGGCAAGCCCCTCATGCTTCGTAACAACTTCCGGCTGCATCAGCTTACTGAGCTCTTCTGTTGGTTCATAATCAACGTGCTTGTTTAATTGAATATCATATAGCTTATACGATATGTCAGTCTTCAATGGCTGCCCTTCCTTCATGCTCTGACCCTGAAAATCCTCCAGCCATACCTTCGCATCCTCTGCCCAGCCATATACATTCATTCGGTGATTGTCGCCTGAAGGCAGCTCAAGCGTTCGAATCATCTCACCATCCCGATTGTAGAACTGGATACCCTGTGCGAATACATGTGTTTGATTGTCTGTATAGCTTAGCAATGCTTCATTGCTTCGGCTAAATTCCATGAAAAACATCTGGCTGTCCGAGCTCCATACGATCCCAGGCTCCATAAGCGTCAGCTCACTATCGAAGCTGAACTTCTCGATCGGTCCGCCAAGTTCAGTATCTACAAGCTGGAACATACTAGTTCCATTAGATTGATACACGAATCGGCTAAGATCGGGTGAAGGAAACACAAGCTCACGAGGCGGCTTGCTTCCCAGATCACCATAAGCCGGATACAGATTAGGATATATACGAGCTTCCGTTCCTTCTATCTGCCATAATCGGCCTCGGAAGGAGGACAGCATTAGCGTGCTATATGAAGCATCAGATTCTTCCGACACATAAGAACTTACGAAGAAATCTTCAACTTGCGATTTGTCATCCTTATCCATCACCCACAACCTAGGATTTACAATCTGAATCTCTCCTGTGTGAATGTTCAGCTTAGCTACATCATAGATCAACTCTTGTCCCACAACAGCTGGTCTAATGAATTTGACATGACTATCATCAACTAATGAGAATAGCTTGCTGCCACTATGATGAAGCCTATTCAGCTCATACATCGGATATATGCTGACCTCTAATGTCTCTGGATTCACAACGACCGCATCATAACGTGTGACCTCTAATTGAGAATCCACTCTGGCAATTGCATGAACAACATAGTCCCCTATGCTTACAAACCCAGATTGTGATGGGTATTGCTCCTCATCAAATAGAAGCTGGAACCCCTTCTCCGTCGTACGCACCTGGACAATAAGCTCCGGCATGTAATATTTAGCCTCTTGATAACCAACCGTTGACTCGCTAAGCCCCTCAGGCTGTGCAGTTGACTCTTGAACAACAGTCTTTCTCAGCTGTACTGCCTTCTCCCCTGATATCCATCTGGTCTGTGCGTTCATGGGCCAGATGAGCAGTACGAGTATAAGGCATGTTAGTATGATCGAGGTTATGATGGCCCGCTTGTTGGACATGTCCTTCCCCCTGCTTCTTAATATGAATGAATAGCTGCAAGTATCTAGACGTTAAAATTAGCAATAAGTTACTTATGTTGGAAATTTAGTGCTTAATTCCTATAACAAAAAAGCAGATGCTGCACAAGAGCATCCACTTCATATCTAACTTTGCTGTTTCAATAATAGACAAGCTTAACGCATTATTTTCCGAATAAAAGCAAGCTTCTTATCATTATAGGGAGGGAATAGAGCGGTTAATTTCACTTTAGTCCCTTTGGTAAGAATGCTCCTCTGATGGGAGAAGGTGAGGTAGCTGTAGCTGCCGTGATAGGCTCCAATTCCAGAGCTCCCAACTCCGCCGAAAGGCAGCTCTGGATTCACCAAGTGCATAATCGTATCGTTAATAGCCACACCGCCTGAAGACACCTCCAGCAGCACCTTCTCTTTCACCTGTTTATTCGTCGTGAACAAATACAATGCCAAGGGCTTCGACATGGATTTAATGCCTGCTATCGCTTGATCCAGATTCGTATAGCTCATAATAGGGAGGATTGGGCCGAAAATCTCTTCCGACATCGAAGCTGCTTCCCAGGAGTTCACTTCAATAAGAGTCGGCTCGATATAGCGGGTCTGCGGATCTGTCGAGCCCCCATATACAATGCTCTGCTTGTCCTTCTCCAGAATAGCTTGCAGTCTTGTAAAATGCCGATCGTTGACGATACGGCCCAGATCCTTGCTGCTGCGGGCATCTAAGCCATAGAAGCTCTGAATCGTCCTCTTCATAGCAGCAAGGAGACGATCCTTCACGGTTTCGTGAACGAGCATGTAATCAGGTGCTATGCAGGTCTGGCCTGCATTAAGCATTTTGCCCCAAATAATGCGCGTGGCTGCTACTTCAATATCTGCGCTTTCATCGACGATGACCGGGCTCTTGCCTCCTAATTCGAGTGTGACGGGCACCAGGTTTTTGGCTGCGGCCTCCATGATTATTTTGCCAACGGGGACGCTGCCTGTGAAGAAAATATAATCAAACGGCGCATGTGTGAGCGATTGATTAGTCTCCACGCCACCTTCAACCGTCCGGATATAGGCTGGGTCGAACGTCTCTGCGATCATATCTACAATTACTGTGGAGACGTGAGGCACAAGCTCGGAGGGCTTAAGAACAGCACAGTTTCCCGCTGCAATAGCTCCTATAAGCGGCTCGATTAGCAGCTGGAACGGATAATTGTATGGCCCGATAATGAGAACCGTACCGTAGGGCTCTGTAATAACTTGGCTCTTGGCTGGGAAGAGCGACAGCGGTGTTCTTACGCTCTTCGGCTTCGACCACTTGTTCAGATGCTTGATCGTATGATTCAAGCTGCCCTGCACAAAGCCTATTTCAGTAGAGTAGGCTTCCATCTTACTTTTCCCAAGGTCAATATAGAGTGCTTCCATAAGCTTGGATTCGTAGGCAAGGATTGCTGCCTTAAGCTTCTTGAGCTGCGTGATGCGAAAGGCGATACTGCGGGTTTGATGCGATTCAAAATACTGCTTATGTTCACTCAATAACGCTGCTACATGTGTAGGCTGCAATTCAGTTGACATGCTGGAACACTCTCCTCTGCTTTTGGGTAGACGCTATTTATCTAATCTTTTTTGCTCCTGCTGCTCGAGCTCAACGATTAATTCCTTCAGAATATCGATCGAAGGCTTCAGTGAAGCCGAATAGAAGCGCTGCGTTCCCTGCTGCTCGACTGTAATAAGCCCTATCTGCAGCAGCAGCTTGAGATGATGCGAAATCGCTGGTCTGGACAGCTTGGATCGCTCGGCAATTTCATTAACGGTCAGTCGTCCTTGCTCACACAGATTCACGATAATATTCTGTCTATGCTCATCACGCAATACATCGAATACCGGAATGGATTGCTGAAGTATTTGTATCGCTTTTTCACTCATTAGGGACCTCCATATGCCAAGCATTATTTATATAAGTTTAAATGTTTAAAGACTTAAACATTAAGTCTACAGCTACCTTACATGTTTATTTTATTATTGTCAAACCGTTGCTGCACAGAAAGAAATTCATAACCGCATACGAAACCTGCGAAAAAATGATAAAATACTTGTGTATATACAGAAAGGCGGAGAAAATATGGTACATGCGTTCATTATCGAGCCAGGCACGTATAGCGCCTTCGACAATGAGGACCAGCAAATCGAGCAATGCAAGGAATGGGGCTTATTATCCGATAAAGCTACCCGCACCAAAACGTTCTACTATAAAGGAAACGGCATGAATCTACCCTGCCGTATTGTCGGCTTTGTCGATAAAATAACAGCCGTCATCACATTCGACGACGACCAGAAGCATTGCATCCACCCTTCTTATCTGAAGGAAATGCAAGCTGCCAACTATGCGGCAAGAGCAACGACTGTATCTGAGGAAACGGCAGACCCAGTCATTGAAGAGGCTCCAGCCTCTCCAACACAGGAAGCTCAAGCCCCCGTTGAAGCAGCTGCTAACGATTCTGGAGCCAGTGAGCTCGATAAGGCTGCTGTTGCTTCTGAGCCTGAGGCTCCAACGGAATCTGCGGAAGCTCCCGCAGCGAAGGACAAGCCTGCCAAGGCCAAAGCTGCGAAGGAGAAGAAGCAGAAGCTGGAGCTCCCTGAGGAAAAAGTGAAAATGACAGCCACTGTAGCTGAATTCACCACCGTGCCGAACAACTTCTCCGATAATGATGACGAGGTCATCATCTATGAGGCTGTATCCATTCTGGAGCCTGAGCTTGTGATCGGCACAGCCTGGTCAAGCCATAGCGCCACAATTAAGAAGCTGGAGCTGGAGATCGGGGATATCATCACGTTCGATGCCAAAGTCGTAACGAAGAAGCTCTCCAAGCATCCGGTCCCTTACAAAATCAACAACCCTGCAAAAATTCAAAAACAGCAAGCTTAACGGCCGGAGCCTAAGCAGTATAAGAAAAGGAAGAGGGGTATGCACGGTACATACTCCTCCGAGTGTCGAGAAAGTCCAAGGGACTTTTCGGCACTTTTTTATTTGGTGGTTCTTGTGTCATCGAAGAAAAATCAATCTAAAACAATCTGAGAGCTACATTTTAACGAATAAATGCGGGGAATTTAAGTCCTCATAAAAAACAGGGGGTTTCTCTACAGTCTATGGTTTATGTAATACAACCTAAGCGGAATTTCAGTGCCATCCCCACTGATTGGATTGCACGAAATACAATGTAGCTACAGCGCGCACAATTAATAGTCGATCTCGCGTGATGCAGACTGTATTTCATACAACCTTATGGCGGTATATCAAACAATAGCTTGCTATACACTGTACTCACTACAATTCAGTTTCCTGAAATTTACTTTTATGCGCCAAAACAACGGTTTTGGTTGTATGTAATGCAACCTTAGTGGACTTCTAGTGCCCCCTTACTGATTTGATTGCACTAAATACAATGTAGCTACAGCGCGCACAATTAATAGTCGATCTCGCGTGGTGCAGACTGTATATCATACAACCTTATGGCGGTATATCAACAATAGCTTGTTATACACTGTACTCACTACAATTCAGTTTCCTGAAATTTACTTTTATGCACCGAAACAACGGATTTGTTTGTATGTAATGCAACCTCAGAGTGTCGAGGAAGTCCAAGGGACTTTTCGGCATTTTTTTTATTTGGTGGTTCTACTGTCGTCGAAGAAAAATCGATCTAAACCGATCTAAGAGCTACATTTTAACAAATAAATTCGGGGAATATAAGCCCACATAAAAAACAGGGGTTTCTCTACAGTCTGAGGAGTATGCACGGTGCATACTCCTCTTCGATATTGCTTTATTTGCTCAACGCGGCTGCCTTGACTAACAGGCATTTTTTCATCGTAGTTTTTTTCATCGTCTGCCTTTGCAACTGGTCGGTCTGTTCACAGAACGCTTCATCCAAGATGACCTCCAGCAGCGCTTGAGTGGCCGCTTCAGCGGCTAGCGGCTCATCCTCAAGAATATAGAACGCCATTTGGTAGGCGTAAGTCTCGTATTGCTGCAATATCGCTTTCTTGCCACGAATCTGCTGTTCGAGCAGCGTCTCCAGCTCCATCACCTTCTCATATCGTATACGTATTGAACGATGCTCCGACTAATGGAAACAAGCAACTCACTGTTATGTATATTTGATTCAACTATACCGCAGAATCGCGTATCCCCCTAGTACCATATTTGTATAGTACCGGTCGCCGCCTCACCTCACGCAATCTTATTTCCATGAAGCTTCCTATTATTGAATAATTAGCTATAATGGGAATATACGTTCGGAGGTGGTGGTGATGACAATGAATATGAACAGTGAGCAAGACATTATTCAACTGGTACAAGCTGACGAATGGATGATGGACATCTTACAGCAAGCCAAATCCCTACAATTGCCTGACTGGTGGATATGCGCGGGCTTTGTCCGCTCCAAAATATGGGATAATCTTCACGGATTCACGGAGAGAACGCCTCTTCCCGATGTTGATGTCATCTACTTCGATAACAGCAATCTCAAGGAAGCGGTAGAAAAACAATGGGAGCAGCGGCTTAGACTGTTGAATCCTGCTATTCCCTGGTCTGTTAAGAATGAAGCTCGAATGCATACCGTGAACGGTATATCTCCTTATACATCATCCGTTGACGCGATCTCCAAATTTCCAGAGACCGCCACTGCGCTAGGACTTGCGTTAGATGAACAGAACAATGTTGTCTTGACAGCCCCTTGCGGAATTGAAGATGTTGTGAATCTAGTGCTCAGACCTACACCATACTTCGAAAAAACGATTGAGCGAGTACAAATCTATGAGCAGCGAATAATCAGTAAGAACTGGAAGAGGACTTGGAATAAGCTTCAGATCAGCTCTATTCAACGAACCTAGTAACTGCAATGATTAGCTGCGGCTCCGATATTTCCTATATGCGACACCCGAGTGCTTGGCTGCAACCTCCAGCATTCGGCCTGCCGCAGCCTGAGCAGCAATCGCTACCTGCTCTTCATTAATATGAGCAAGCCTTCCATCCTGAACGACAATACGCCCTCCAACCACAGTAATGTCTACATTCTGACTAATTCCCGTCACGACCGGCAGTGACGTATCGTCGAACAATGCCCCTGCATATTCCAGCTTGCGAGTATCAATCATGAACAAATCTGCGGCTTTGCCTACTTCAAGTGTTCCAATCGCATCCTGCCAGCCCAGCACTCTCGATGAGCCCACTGTTCCGAGCCATAAGCTCTCTTGAGCGCTTGGGCCAGCACTTCCAGAGGTGAGTTTATGCAGCAGGTACGCCTGCCGTGCTTCACCAAGCAGATTAGAAGCATCATTCGAAGCGGAGCCATCTACGCCGAGACCGACATTGACGCCCGCTTCAAGCATCCTTCGGATTGGAAAAACACCCGAGGACAGCTTCATATTACTGCTCGGACAATGCGCTACACCACAATTGCAATGACTCATACGAGTAATTTCTGTATCGTTGAAATGAATGCCGTGCGCATACCATACATCGTTGCCGATCCATCCAGTTTTCTCCATATAGTCAAGCGGTCTGAGTCCTAGCTTCTCCAGGCAGAAACTTTCTTCATCCTTCGTCTCTGCCAAATGCGTATGCATTCGAACGCCATAGCTTCTTGCTAGATTAGCTGACTCCCTAAGCAAATCTTCGGATACAGAGAATGGTGAGCATGGTGCTACACCAACTCTTACCATAGCGAATTTAGAAGAATCATGATAAGTCTCGATCACCCTACGAGTATCCCTCAAGATGACATCCATCGTCTGTGTCACTTCATCAGGTGGCAGTCCTCCGCTAGAACGTCCAAGATTCATCGAGCCTCTTGTCGGAAAAAACCGGATTCCCAGCTCTCCAGCAGCGCGGATCTCTTCATCGATAAGCTCCCCGCTAATTCCATTCGGGAAGCAGTAGAAATGGTCAGAAGCTGTCGTGCAGCCTGTCTTCAACAGCTCGCCAAGCCCTACCATTGCGCTTAAATACACATCTTCAGGACGCATGTGGCGCCAT
This sequence comes from Paenibacillus xinjiangensis, assembly GCF_059686975.1. Classification (NCBI taxonomy): domain Bacteria; kingdom Bacillati; phylum Bacillota; class Bacilli; order Caryophanales; family Paenibacillaceae; genus Paenibacillus; species Paenibacillus xinjiangensis. The sequence goes on from NZ_JCAALS010000005.1 coordinate 218,196, forward strand.
ATATCGTACAGGGTAATCAGCCAATCAAACAACTCGCAGTCCTGCGCCCAGGGAATGTTGCGGGTGAAGGTCTGGTACAAATGATGATGGGTATTAATGAGACCAGGGTATACCACTTTACCAGTGGCATTAATGACCGTATCTGCCGTTTCATAGGGAATATCATGGCCAATTGCTATTATTTCCTGACCATCCGCATAAAGGCTTCCACCGGGATAACAGCTTCGAGCAGCATCCATCGTTATTATATTCCTTGCATTCTTAATGAGTAGAGTGGCCATATCCATCTCTCCTATCCAGGTTTGAATACAACAAAAAATCCTAACTACGAGCGCAATAGAAGATCTATTGCACTCGTAGTTAGGATTTTTACGGATTCCTAGTAGAGCCCCCGAACCGATTATCAGGGTTATACGAGTAAATATTGAATTTTCTGAATTCAGTATAATAGTGTTCACTGGATTATGTCAACTAATATCACATATTCATTGACGGGTTCGAAATGAATACAACGACAATCAAGCTGCCCGAGAAGCTCTCGAGCAGCTTGATTGTCGTATATAGAGTGGAGCTATCTACATTAACGGTTAAGGTTGGCCTGCGCCCTGACTACGGTTGCCCGGTGAGCCGCCCTGACTACGGTTACCCGGCGAGCCGCCTTGACTACGGTTCCCTTGCGGGCCGCCTTGACTACGGTTACCTTGCGAGCCGCCCTGACTACGGTTACCCGGCGAGCCGCCTTGACTACGGTTCCCTTGCGAACCGCCTTGACTGCGGTTGCCCGGCGAGCCACCTTGACTACGGTTCCCTTGCGAGCCGCCCTGACTGCGGTTGCCCGGCGAGCCGCCTTGGCTGCGGTTCCCTTGTGAGCCACCTTGGCTGCGGTTCCCTTGCGAGTCTTGGCCTCGGTTACCTCCTGATTTTCGTCCTGGCATGCAAAAATCTCCTCCTTCTTGTTGAATCTATATAAAGTATGCATTCCATCTATTCGTGGTGATAGATTCATGCTTATTTTTGATAGAATATAGATTAGTAGAATGAGGTTGATACTTATAATAATGATTACCATTGCACAACATGTTTAACTAGCCTTCGTTCCCACTGCTGCTTCTCTCCGTTCATAAGCTACAAAGATCATTGCAGCACCTATGATCGCACAGATCATATACATGAATGAGTAGGAGGACAAATCAGCAATCGGCCCCATAATCATTCCTCCTAAGGAAATCCCCAGATCAGCCATCGCGATAAATAAACCTATGAGCACATTACGGTTCACCTGTGGCAGTACAAAGGACAAATACGTGGTTAACGTTGGATAGATAATAGCCTGAGCAATTCCCATCAAAACAGCACCCGCATAGAACAAGACGGCTCCGCCCGTTAGAGACATGCTTACACACCCCGCCGCGGCTGCTAATAGGATCATGTTCCCCATCATAAAGGCTGAATGCCATTTACCGTCAGAAGGGATTTTTTTTCTTAAAACGAACCGGGCAACGACAACCGCAGAAGCCTGCAGCATAAGAAAGATACCAGCATTACCGCTCTCTAATTGCTTGGCGTATAACGGGATAAAGGTCGTAATCGCTCCATATATAATGGAAGAGACCAGCATGAGCAGGCTGCATTTGAACAGAAAGGGATTACTTACTAGCTGACTGAAGGATTGAAGCATGCTTACTTCGGGCGCATTAGGATTAGTATCAGGCTTCTGTCCCTTGTCTATTTGTATCGTGTAGCCGAATACCCCTGTACAGATAGCTAATGCAATCATCACTATCGTAAAGGTATCTACCCCTCCGCTTTGCCAGATGCCTAATGCCAATATCGGACCGATAACACCGGGTATATGTGAAAACAAGGAATAATAGGAAATACCTTGTGAGCGATCCTTCTCTGGCAGTGCATCAATGATACCGATCTGCAAAGCCATTGAAAAAAAAGCAGTAGACACCCCTTGCAGCGTACGAGCAATAACATAGCCGCCTAATCCCGTAAACGTATATAACAATAAAGCAAACCCATTAATAATTAGGATATAACGCAGTACTTTAATCGGCCCATGCTTCTGGATAACACGGCCTGCCCAGGGCCGGAAGAGCATGGTAGTGAACATATAAGCACCCATGATTAAACCAATCGTCGTACTGCTCGCCCCTAATGATTCCCCTTTCAGAGGGATAATGACATTCAGGATTGCATTCGCGCTGAAATACAGAAGAGCCAGCAAGTACAAGCGCAGAAAAGGCCACGACATAGCACCACTCACAACTTTGTTCTCCTCCTACAACGTGATGATGTGACCTAACAGCTTCTGAACATATTCGGATTGAACGTCCTTCAGCTTGTCTATATCAACCGTTTCTTCTATTCGGCCATTCCTAACGACAATGACTCTATCACAAATATAGGCAGCAGCTTGAATATCATGAGTAATAAAGATATAGCTCATCTTGTACTTTTCCTTTAGACTTCTTAATAACTCAAGGATCTGCATCTGAACGGATACATCTAACGAGCTGATCGCTTCATCTAATAGAATACATTTCGGCTCGGTTGAGATTGCTCTTGCAATACATACCCGCTGAGCCTCTCCACCTGATAACTCATGCGCATACTTTGTCCGATAGGATGGATGTAAGCCAACCTGATGCAAGAGCTGATTGATCTTGTCATCATTCTTCTGCCGGTCCTTATTGTAATTGTTCAATGGCTCCATTATGGCATCTTCAACGGTAAAGAAAGGATTAATCGAGGACATATAATCTTGAAATACCGCGCTAATATGACCTACTCTAGCTAATCTATTCGTTATATTCTTCCCTTCGAATAATACGGTTCCACGATCAGGCTTCTCAATGCCTATAAGTAAACGCCCCAATGTAGACTTGCCGCTGCCGCTTTCTCCGATAATGCCTAGACATTCGCCTTCCCTAACCTCGAAGCTAATAGGGCTCAGAACCTGCTGCTTCTCTCTGGCGAACCATCCACCGCTTATATAGGATTTCTCGACCTCATTAACTTGCAGCATCATAGCTTCTCCCCCATTATGGCCTTGAAGTTGTTGCTCAGCGCTTGTCTAGTAGAAACTAAGTAGTTCGTGTATTCATGCTTCGCTTCGGTGAAGATCGTGCGGGTAATGCCCCGTTCGATGATCTCTCCATCCTTCATAACCAACACATCATCAGCTATTTTGCGGACAATACCCAGGTCGTGTGAAATGAAGATCATCGAGCAGTTCATTCTCTCTCGCAATTGAATCAACTGCTCTACCACCTCATATTGTGAAAGGGTATCGAGCGCCGTTGTCGGTTCATCCGCGATAATGACATCGGGCTCTAACACTAATGTCAAGGCAATCATAACCCGCTGCAGCATTCCACCGGATAGCTGGTGAGGATACTTATTCATAATATCTATCGGATTGTTCAGCATGACACTAAGCATCGCTTGTTTCATTCGCTCTTCTATTTCACTATTGCTCCAGCCGTAGTGCCCCCTGAGTGTCTCCTTAAGATGAACGCCAATCATACAGGAAGGATCAAATGCACGCATGCCATTCTGAACAATCAGGCACAGCTCTCTTCCTCTTTTCTGTCTCATTGCTCGTTCGGGCAGACTGTTCAGGTCCTCTCCTTTGAACAAAATATGGCCTGATTGGCGAATCCATGCTTTATTCAGCCTCATAATGGATTTGCAGCTCACTGATTTGCCGCTTCCGCTTTCCCCTACAATCGCCAGACAGCTTCCTTGCTGTAAGTGAAAGGAGCTATTATGGATAATGGCTTTATTCGTCTTCGCATCCCATACCTTCAAATTCTTAACTTCTAATATATTCATAAGCTGACTGCCTCCTCTCTTTATCTGGGAGTGTATCAGCAGAGGTCATTAATTGAGGATCAAGAGCAACTTGGAGGGCATCCGATAAGAAATTAAATGCCGACACAACCACAATAATAGCTATACCAGGAGCCAACATAAGCTCTGGTCTGGAGAACATCACTTCCCTCGCCTCATTCAGCATCATTCCCCATTCCGCATACGGTGCTTGGATGCCAAGCCCCAAGAAGGAGAAGCCCGATATTTGCAAGATCATTGAACAAATAGATCCACTCGCAATAACAGCAATGTCCGAGGCAGTAACAGGAACAATGTGCTTCAATATAATGGTCAGATGACTGCTGCCTGACGCTTTGGCGAATTTCACATAGTCCATTTCACCATACTGCATAACTGACGTACGGATGACTCGGGCGAACCATGCCCATTTCATCACGACGAACGCAATCAATATATTTTCAAGGCCAGCACCAAGAATGCCTACAACCGCGAGTGTCATCACATAACCGGGGAAAGACAGCATAATATCACATATTCTCATAATGAAGGCATCCGCTCTGCCTCTGAAATAGCCAGCTATAAATCCGACGATTGCACCGATTAGGACAGATACAATTAATGCTACAAGCACCCACAATACGCTAGGGCGAATGCCATAAATTAATCGGGACAGTATACATCTCCCCAAATGATCGTTACCTAATAAATACTCCAATGATGAGGATGCATATCGAAGCTTCATATTCACTTCATGCGGATCATGTGGAGCGAATACAGGGGCAAATAGGCCGGCAACTATCGTTATAGCAATAATGATGACAGAGGTTGCCGCTAGCTTATCTTTGCTCAAATTTCGCAACAGTCTCATTAGATACCCTTTCTTAGCTTAGGATTCATAGCAGCATTAATAATGTCAGAGAGCGTGTTGAACCATACGAAGGCCACTGCCAGTATAAGAACATAAGCTTGAATAATGGGAAAATCTCTGCTAAGGATGGATTTCACACTTAGTCTCCCTAGTCCTGGCCATGCGAACACATTCTCAATCACGACTGTGCTCCCTAGGATGATAGGTATCGCCATACAAAATATCGAAATGGCAACCTGCAAGGAATTCCGTACAATGTGCCAAGTCACCTTGTTCTCGGATAAGCCGCTTGCTCTTCCATAGAGCACATAATCCTCATTCATATTACGCAGCATCGAGCTTCTAACGGTTCTAAAATAAATGCCTGCATAGCTGATCGTGATCACAATAACCGGTAGAATATAGCTTTTATAAGAATCCATGCCGCTTGTCGGCAATAGATCCAGCTTCACTGAGAAATACCAGATCATGATAGACGCAAGCAAATAGGACGGTATGGCTGTTAGGAAAAATGCTATGCCCCGCACTGACTTATCCATCAGAGTCCCTTCTCTCATCGCACACGCAACACCTAATAGAATGGACACCGCAATAATACACACCGACGACACCAAAGTCAGCTTCAAGGTGTTCAGGAATGCTGGAGCTATCGATGTCCACACAGGCTCTCCTGTGACGTATGAATTCCCAAAGTCCAGCTGTAGGCTTGCCAAAGCCCAATCGAAATATTGGAGGAGAAAAGGCTTATTCAGCCCTAGCTCCTCTTGCGTCTGAGCAAGCAATTCATCGGTTATATTCGGAATGTCCTGCGCCTGTAAGACCACTATTGCAGGATCTAAGGGAGACAGATTAATGAGAACAAAAGTAATAAATGAAATAATGACAAGCAGCGGGATGGTTATTAATAGCCGACGTACCATATAGCTCCCCATATGAACCTCCCTATGTTCTATCTATTTCAAGCTCATCTGCTCGAATGGCAGCTCAAATTGGGTTTGCTTGAATGAAATGCCTTCTAAATTGCTCGGTGCCACAACCGTCACACTGCCATTGGTAAGAGGAATAAAGACAGCTTCATCATGCACGATTCGCATAATATCGGCATACAAAGCTTGGCGAGCCTCCTCATCCGTTGACACCATTACCTCTTCAATCTTGCTATAGAGCTCATCTGCCTTCGCAATTCCGCTCGTTGTATGCAAATAAGAGGTTTCTGAAGTAAATGCAGAGATTGTGCTTTGTGGATCATAGGCTAGTCCCCATGTCTGATTGAACAATAAATCATAATCCCCTGTTGCTCTTCGATTCGCAATTGAGGTCGATTCCTCACCGATAATCTCCAGCTCTATATGGACGGACTTCACTGAGGCTTGAATAAACTCAGCCTGTGTCTTCTGGGAGGAGGAATTGCTGTCGTAATACAGCTTCATAGCTAGCTTCTTGCCGTCCTTCGTACGAACATCGGCTCCGTCTTCCAATATCCAGCCTGCTGCTGCCAATAGCTCTGTCGCTTTGTCTAGATCATAGTCCCGCTGCTTCAAGTCAACATCTGCATAATTGACGTTGGAAGAGAACAAGGAATTCGCAGCAGTTTCCGTTCCGTTAACAATATCACTACTAATTGTTTCTCGATCGATAGCGTGCCAGATCGCTTCACGAACAGCTGTTTCACTGACAGGAGTATCCGTATGACTGCTATTGGCTACGATCATCTTCGTATTCATCGCTTCACTTCTCACTAGCTGATATTGGCCGGAGTCAACGAGTTGATTCATCGCTTCAATATCAATACTGTCTGCGCCTCGATCATCTGTGAATACGAAGTCAATCTCTCCCTTTTGCAGCGCCAAGTAAGTAGTCTCCCCTGCTGGAAGAACCTTCGCTACAATTGTCTTAATGGCAGGAGCGCCGCCCCAATAGCTGTCATTGGCTTCAAATGTAGCATTCTCATCGATTACATGATTGGTGAGCTTATATGGCCCCGTCCCGTTATAGCCATTCACGCCATCCTTGGTTCCGCCATTCACGAAATCCTTCGGTGATAGGAATACATAGGGTCTAGTCATCGACAATTCTACTAGAGTCGGATAATAGGCTCCGGACAGCACGAGCTGGACCGTATACTCATCTACCACATTGACACTTACAATTTTGGTCGAGAGCTTAATCCAGGAGTGCTTCTCTGCATTATTTTGCACAGCCTCTATATTCTGCTTCACTGCTTCCGCATTGAAGGGTTCCCCATCATGGAACTTAACGTCCTGTCTGAGATGAAAGGTATATTCGGTTCCATCCTCAGAAACCTCCCAGGATTCGGCAAGCAAAGGCTTGATGCCATCTACGGTATTCTCAACTAAGGATTCGTATATCATTCCTTGTGCCGGCATGGATCCGGTATAGAGATGGGGATTCATATCATTGATATCTTTCGCTGAAGCATACACTAATTCTGACGTTGCCTCACTTGTGCTTGATTCTGATTTTGCAGAATTCCCACCACTGCAGCCAGCCAATAGTAACGTAAGCACGACGATATATACAAAAGCACTTCTTCTCTTCACAGGTAAAGCCCCCTAATTAAATTCAATTACACGATGCTTTTTCTAATTTCACTGCCTATCATCTTGAGTTCTTCCTCATAGGATTGAACGACGAAGGCATTAGACAATTGCTCGCCTTGATGCCGCTTCGCGGCCTGTTCCAGCTTGCTCTCATAGGTGCTAATAAACTTATCTATCGTTGGACAGCTGGAATCCAAATATCTAGCAATGCCTTGAATGATTTTGATCCGATAATAGTCTTCCTTCGGCATTCTAGGAATATCTAAGCAGCCTTCTCTATTAACGAATAAGGTTCGGAATGGAACAGCTGAGAAATCGTAATATTTTCCTTCCTCATCGGGTTCTGAAAAAGGATCAATCAATAAAGACGTATAACGTATGTACAACAAATACTCCTGATGAATAGTCTCTAATTGATCGAACTGTTCGATATCATAGCGTGATAAGCTCTCCAATCTGACCGGGTAATTATCATCGGTCATGAATTGAAGCAGATTCAACCGCTCGATGCTCAGTTTCTCTAGAATGGCCATAATTTCTTTCCATTGCGCCAGCATATCTCGAATTAAATATTGCGTGATCGGTCCTTCAGGATACATTTTATAGACATATTTTTTACTGGCTGCCTTGTCGAAGATCGCACTCAATGAGAGCTCATTCATGAACAACGGGGGGTGCACATACAACGAAATATTGCGCGATTCCGCCTCAATCGGAGCTTCCATCTTCTCCAGAGCAATGCCCAACTGGTCATATACACGGCATAGGATGTCGACATTATTGGAAGCGCGATGCGTGGACCCTATGAATACTTTCTTCTTGACCGCTGTCGTTATCACTTCATTAGAAGGTCTGCCCTGCAGCCAGCGTGTATCCCCGTAATAAGTAGAGAAGCTGATCACTTCCACATTCGGATTGCTAGCGTTCATATATTGCTTAATTAAGCTATTGGAGCCGAAGGTTGGCGAAATTAATACGATACATTTCACTTGGCTCACAATGTCAGTATGAATCTGCTTCAGTACCTCGATATACGCATCTGTTGTCACTGCGAGAATGAGGGTGTCCCAAGCCCCTGTAATGGCTCCATACCCTCTGAACACCTGATCAATGACGCATTCACCAGCCAGTCTCTGATGCTTCTCATTCTGAACAGTGGCACGAATGAACTGACTGCTCTGCTTAAGTGCGGTGAATACATGCTCCGAACGAACAGATTCTCTTCCCGCTATTCCGACATAGCCATCTAATTGATTCTTCAATGTTACTGCAAGCTGAATGGATGTTGGTCCGGTTCCCAGCACTAAGATTCGCTTCCTATCACTCATATAAGCCCCCCTTTATGACCAGCAGCACACTATGCTTTTTGATATAAGGCAATATCGAACACATCATCTGGACGCAATAGTTGATCAATCAGCTTCCATTTATGCCCGTCAACTTCTCTCATCGGATAATTGAACAATGACTTCAATTGATTGCCATATCTCATAGCTACAACAACATGCTCATTCGTCAATGCATGCAGCTGATCAAGCAGGTCATACTTCATCTCAACCGTCGAGCTAAAAATAATATGAGTGAAGTCTCTCGTATGATCGAGATTCTCGACTAAAGCTGGCTCTAAGCGAATGTTCAAGCCCTTCCCTAATAGCTCTACAACCTTCGTCCCAAGCCGAATGGCTTCTTCATCAATATCAATGCCGACAACCTCTGCACCTGTTCGCTTAGCAATGAACAAGGGGGTCATTGGGAAGGAGCCTGAGCCGACTAACAATACTTTGGAAGCAGCTGTCACTTCAAAGCTGCCAAATTCTTTTTCAATACAGGCCTCAATGTTCGTGAAATAATCGGATATCTCTATCTGTCCATCCAGCAGCTTAAAGGCACGATATTTCTCCATAATGGCCACACAAAGGGACGATTGTCTTCTCAAGTTCACCACAAGCTGATCCACATGACCGGATTGCTGCTGCTTGAGCTCGTTCCAAGCTTCTATATTCCTCTTGTTGGTTATGAAGGCCGAATAGTCATCGAGTGCGCGTTCTAGCTCCGAGCAATGGCTGCTGGTATGATCATAGCGTTCTGCCAGCTCAGCGAACTTCTCCGCAAATTGTGTTAGACAGGATTGGAAGCTTTCTACTTCGATCATTATTTTCACCCCTACAGTAGGCTATCGTGCTTGTTAGATATAAGCTTTGCCCTGTGCGACAATTCCTACAGAGCCTTCAATGCTAAGGCTTGTTATTTGCTCCTTATCACAATCCGCAATGACATGAATCGTACCGCCAGGCTGCCTGATTGGAGCAGCAATCTTCCCTTTATTCGTCCAGGCCAGATATGCCCCCATTGAGGCTGTTCCTGAGCCACATCCCCGTTCCCATGTCATACTGTCCAGCTGCGGTATATAGATGAGCGGTGCCATTTCATCCGATCCAGATTGATATAATAAAATGCCGATCATGCTAGCTCCTGCCGTTAAACCAAGCAGCTTGGCTAAGGACTGCGCTCTATCTCTTACCGTATGATCGAATTGCTCCACTTCGATGACAATATGAATAAACTCTTCATATCTCACTATGATAATATCCAAGTCATTGCCTTCGTATTGAATTATTCTCTGCTCGATCTGCTTAGGAAGGGGCATACTCACTTGACAATCATATTCATCCAGATTTCTCGTGACTTGGCACCGGATGCTATCCTCTATTCCTGAAGCCTCTAAGCGAATTTCCGTGGAATCTCCATGCTGTAGTCCTTGCTCAGATGCTAGATAAGCTGCCAATGCCATACACGCATTACCGCAGAACTCACCACCTGCCATGTGGAGATGTGCATCAGCTTCCTTATTCATCGGCTGCTCAATAAAACCAACTTGCTCTGCATATACGTTGTCATAAGACATCATTCTGGCAGCTATGCGCTTATACTCATCAGCTGGGTGATTCGTTCGGACAAGAATCGTCATGTTCTGTGTGGGATTACATTTAATGAACTCAATTTCCTGCTTCATCGCAACTACCCTTCACACATAGATTTGTCATTGCGCTGGCCTTTCTGTATAGAGTGTATTCGATTTAATAGTAATTATTACGATTATATCCTAAGCTTGATTAAGCCAAATTCTCGGTTCTCTACAGCTCCCCTTTAATTGGATTTGTTATTTATGTCGTTTTGTTGCTTATGTAGAGTGGTTTATTTAATAGTAATAATTACTATTAACTAGCACAAAATGAATTATAGCATACTGTTAGATTGTGTCAATAAGTCTTTTATAAAAAAGGCTTTGTTAAACCTTAATGTTGATATTTGATAATTACGAACGAATGTTCTGTGGTAAAGGTAACAATTCGGTTCGGAGATGATTTGTCTATGATTTAAAGGAGCTAAAATAGCTTGCTGATACATTAGACGATAGTGGCAAGCAGGAACTTATCTTCTTTTTGCAATCCCGAACCAAGGGTGTGTCGGCTCCCGTTCGAGCAATTGACGAAATCCAAGAGCAGAAGCACAATTGTTTGTCCGCATTGCAATACCCATTCTGTCGTTCGTTTTGGGAAGTACGCCGTAAAAACACGTGCTGGAGAGGTTAAACGTCAGCGTTACCGCTGTAAATCCTGTCGCCAAACCTTTAATGACCTTACAAACACACCTCTTCAACGAACGAGAAGACCTCATGTGTGGGTTCGTTTTATTGAATGCATGATTGAGGGCTATTCGCTGAGAAAATGTGCCGAGCAATTAAACGACGAAGTCACACATGTCACCTTGTTTTACTGGCGACATAAGATACTTGCTGCCCTGAAACAGATTCCAACCGAATCATTCCAAGGTATCGTTGAAATGGACGAGACCTACTTTCTGTACTCGGAAAAGGGCAAGCGGAACATCACCGAACGCAAGCCACGTAAACGAGGCGGAAAAGCCAAATATCGTGGCATAAGCAAGGACCAAGTGTGTGTTCTCGTTGCCCGTGACCGTCAGAAAATGACCTACTCTAGCGTTCTTGGACGTGGTCGCATTCGGACAACGAAATTAGATGAGGCGATTGGTAGTCATCTATCGGATTCGAATATGCTTTGCACGGATTCCTGGCGGGCATTCAGTTTCTATGCGAATGCAAAGGGCTTGGCTCATTACCGATTCAAGTCCGACGGAAAACAACGTGTCAAAGGCGTGTACCATATCCAAAACGTAAACAGCTGTCACAGCCGCTTGAAGAAATGGATGGACCGCTTCAATGGTGTTGCAACCAAATATTTGCAAAATTATTTGGCTTGGTTCCGTTATATAGACAACAAGGAATATGAGAATACCTCATCGAATAAGAAAAATATGTTGGTCAAATCGTGCCTGTTTACTGTCACCGACACGAACACAAAGCTTCGGCTTTCTGCTTATTCTTGTTAAGCTAACGGGCAGTTATGCGTAACTTCCAGGGAATGTAAACATCTAAATAACGTAAGGAACGAGGAGGCAGACAATTCATGGGAGGAACGAATGTATGGGATGCGGAGTGGGAGGTTAACGAAGAGCAGGCGCGGACGCTGATCGGCAGACAATTCCATCAGCTGTCATCGAAGCAAGTGAAGCGATTGGGCTGGGGCTGGGACAATACGGTTTTTCTCATCGGTGACGAATACGTGTTCCGGTTTCCAAGAAGAACGATTGCAGTTGGCTCGATTCGTATGGAAGGGAAGCTGTTGCCGAAGCTGGAGGCATATATGACCATCCCCTATCCGAAACCGTTGTTTTATGGCGAAGCAAGTGACGAATACCCGGCACCATTTCTTGGCTATGCCTACGTGCCAGGAGATTTCCCAATCGGTTTGACGGAAGATCGCCGGGCACTATCGGCAGAGACGCTGGCGAAATTTTTGCGGAGATTGCATGAGTTTCCGGTGCAGGCGGCGCTGAAGTGCGGAGTTCAGCAAGATCATCGAAACTTGACGGACATAGCATCGCGCAAAGTGAAATTGGAGGGCTTTCTATCGAAGGTGGTTGAATACTTGTCGCCGGAGGAGTCCGGTGTGATCGAAGCGTATATTAGCAGGCTGCAAAAGGACCGTGTCGAGGCGGTGAATGCACTGCTACATGGCGATCTTCATTTCAAAAATATGCTTGTGAATGAGAACGGGATCGTTTCCGGCATAATTGATTGGGGAGATTTGAGCGTAGGCCATCCGGCTTGCGATTTGAGCGTTGCTTATAGCTTTTTACCACCTTACGCTCGCGGCGTGTTTTTCGAAACGTACGGAGGAGCGGACGAGGAAACGAAGCTGCTGGCGCGGCTGATCGCGGTATACATCCCCATACTGATCTTAATGCAAGCGGTCGGTGACGGGAATGAAGCGATTGCGGCAGAGGCGAAATCCAACATCATGCGGGCACTGTCGGATTAGGCTCATTATTTCGTTGCGGCTATGGGGCTATGGCTATCGGCACCATTTTTTCGTTTAAAGGCCGCGATAAGGTACGATCCGCCTTCTCTGATGCCGCTTTATGTTGAGGAACACGAAATTCAACAGAGTAAGTCGTTGCGCTAACGGGACACGCTAGTTTAATACATCGGGCAGATTAAAACCTCTCCTTAGAACCAAACTAGATTTAATAGCTTCTAAAGGGAGGTTTTGTTATGAATTTAAATGAGTTGTGGAGTTTGTATGAGGCTGAAAAACGCATTCAAGGGTTCAGTCCAAAAACATTAAAAGCATACGCCTTACAGCACAAGATGTTAGTGCTGGAGCTAGGTAATCTCGATGTCACAGAGGTAACGTTAACCATACTGAAGGAGTACTTGGCAAAACAAGCAGTACGTTTGAAGCCAAACAGCCTTGGTCATCGGATTCGTTTTATTCGTTCTCTTTTCCGATATGCTTATGAAGAGACGTATCTGACTTCAAATCCTTCTCTAAAGTTGAGAGAACCCAAATTAGATAAGCGCATTCCTAAGTTTTTGATTGAGGAAGACGTCATACACTTGAAAATCTCATGTCAGTCACTCAGGGAAAGAGCACTGCTTGAGTTTCTCTACAGCACCGGCTGCCGGATTGGGGAGGTAGAAAAGATCAACATCGAAGATCTAAACTGGGAGAACTGCTCAGCAATCGTTAATGGCAAGGGATCGAAGCAAAGAGAAGTTTACTTTACGACAGAGTGCAAAGTATGGTTAAAGAAGTACCTGGCCAGCCGTGAGGATTCCTGCAAAGCCTTATTTGTTACCGATACGCATCCAACAAAACGAATGGCTATACCTACAATTAGGTGGGCAATAAAACGGCTTGCAGGTCGGGGAGAACTTGAAGTGAATGTGTACCCGCATCGCTTTCGACATACTTATGCATGCCAACTCCTTGATAATGGTGCTCCATTGGATTTCATTCAAGGAATGCTCGGTCATGAGAAAGCATCGACCACTCAAGTCTACGCACAACTCCGCGGCGAACGTCGGAGAGAACTTTATCGACGGTACTTTTAGTTTGTAATGGCGACGGATCATCTTTGGTATCCGTCGCTATTCAAACGGGCAGTTTAGTGTAACAATGCATTATATTTATGAAACGGATCACCGTGTTGTATCTAAACAAAAAGGTATAGTTTGACCGTAAAATATACATTGGTATATAAAGACAAAACCACTCCTGATAACGGAGTGGTTTTCTTTGGATTTTTTTATTGATGTTTAATAGTGCTATACTCGCTTTCTATTTTATCAAATTCTTCTCTAGTTATTCCCAATAATATATTATCATAAAATTTTCCATACATATAAATAATTCTTCTTCTTCGTCCTTCTTCAATAAATCCAAGATTTTTATGGAATTTAAGCGATGCTTCGTTTATTTCAACACAGCCGGAATTGCATTTTTGCATCCGTAATTCATAGAAGCCATAACGCATAATAATTCTCGTTGCTTCTGATGCGTATCCGTTGTTCCTATAACCTCTGTTCACCCCCAATCCAAAACTAAACACGCCATTTTTGTGGTCCAATGAATTTAAGTTAATGAGTCCAACTAATTGATTATTTGATAGCGTTTCGATAGCAAACATTTTTCTATAATTGTCTTTGAAATTATCATACTTATCCGACATTTCGGCAACGTCTATATCATTCTTAGGAAGTTCGATTCCCCATTCCATTAGCCTAATTGCTTCACTATCGGTGCTTTCTAACTTCCATTGTTCCCAATCACTTCTTTGAGTTGCCCTTAGTCTAATCTTAGTACCTTGCCAAAAATAACTTGATTCAATGATTGTCATTCACCTTTTCCTCCAAGATATATTTAGATTATATGGAATATACACCCGCTCCATTGTACCATATGTTGAACATTGAACTAATGGGGAACGATAGCTCAATTAACCGCCTTTTCACAAAGGCGGTTTTCTTATGGTCACAAATCAACATTAGAATTTAACATAGCCATAAAAAAAGAGCGCAGGCTGACGAGCAGCAGCCTAATCTTGGTCATACATATTCATTATCTAGTGATACTCCTATCACCTAGCGTTTGGCCAACCGTCCACCGTAGTTTCCCCATCTCCATAAACATTCAACCGGACCTTGGCCGAAGCGACGCAACCAGAGGATGCTGCAGAGCATCTGGTCTATAATGATGCAGGCCGCGGTGATCAGCAGTATCCAGGCGATAACAAGGATGATGGCGGTCACGCTTCAACTATATCGAAGCCTTTGGTTCTGCCGCTATGGGGCCAAACTTAACCCTTTCTTACAATGTTGTTTAGGTTATGTTCGGTTGGAGAGCAAGTTTTGATGAATATTTAGTTTCTGTAAAAAATATATAAACCTGTTGCCAAAACTAATAGCATTAGTTAATATTCTAATTACATTCGTTATTTGGAAGGGGACTCTTCATGTCAAAGCACACTTCTCTTATTCGATATGCGGCCATCGCTCTAGCTCTCGCTGGAATTCTTTTTGTCTTCTATCCTTCACTTCGTCCTTTTTCTGATGAAACATCCCTCTCAGGGGCTACGGCATTCGCTTCAACAGAATGGATCGTTTCACACATGATGGCAATTCTGGCATTTATGCTGTTGATGCTAGGGCAGCTTGGTCTTTACGTCTTACTCCAAAACAATATGGCAGAAAAAGTTGCGCTCAGTAGTCTGCTATTAACTTTGTTCGGGGTAGGATTAACCCTCCCGTATTATGGGGCTGAAGTTTTTGGGCTGTATGCAATCGGGCAAGAAGCAATCAATCAGCATCGTATCGACTTGATGGATCTAGCTAATGCTATTCGCTTTGGTCCCGGCTTCTTCATGTTCCTGATAGGGCTTATTATAGTCGCTATCGGCTCGCTCCTGACCTCCGTCGCAATTTGGAAATCTCGAGCAATCTCACAATGGAGCGGTATCCCTTATACTTTCGGTTTCTTAATGTATCTTCCACAATTCATGGGAACTCAACCGATCCGAATCGCTCATGGGATGACAATTGCTATTGGATGCATCTGGATAGCGACAGAGCTATGGCGGCTAAGCCTGCAAAAAGAACCAAAATCTTAATTGAACCTCCCCTCACTTGTTAAATTAATTTACAGATTGGAATTCCCCATCCGCTTTATCTGATAAAAGTGCGTTCAAAGCCTATTTGATTTCTGTAAATGTGGAGTTTTTTCTAGCTGGAATTGGTGCTGTTATTCTAATCAAGAAACAAAGCAGGCCTCCTCATCTTAGTCGCTATTATTGCCGTACTTATCTCTCAGAGACTACAGGTGGCGAAGAGTGCTATTATACAGGCATAGGCGCTGGCACAGTCTTGTTCGCCTTCGCTATATTAGGTCAGTTCCGGTTTCTTTCCTCAGTTTAATAGCATGCAAAAAAAGGGTGCTCCGTAGAGCACCCTTCTAGCTGTCGAGAAGTTCTCATGCTATTCCTAAATAAGCTGGATTTGTTACATGTAAATAAGAGATGTAACTGGTTCAATAAACCTTTATATGGGATATTCATTCAACCACATTAATGCTTGTTCATCATTATCGAAAAATTTCACAGATTCTTTTGTATTGGATTGTTGCAAATAATTCAGTATCTCCCCTTCTTCAAGGAGAAAAGCAATAGCCCTGCTGTGATTCAAAAGCGCTTCATTGAAGAACTTGTCTTTCCATACTTTTTGAACAGAAAAATGATCTGGCGTGTATCCCTTTCTATCCACCAACAATTTGTACTTACGCCCCTCGGCAATGAATAGCTGACAAGCCTTCTCGAACCCACTAAACCATTCAATAACATCATCTGTACTAATCTTTCCAATTAAATGGGTAACAATCAAATCGCCTGATACTGTTGTACGAATATTGCGTTCTTTCAACTTGGAATCATCTCCCTTAGTTACAATTATGCGGAAAAACCTCATAAAATCAATAAGGGGATGCAGTAACCTTACTTATTAATTTCCTTTACCGGGATAACTGAACCAAAAAACGCAACCCATTCTATTTCTTTAGCATTTATGATGGGTGTAAAGGTTTTGATAATCGTTATGCTGTCGCTTATTAAGTCTGCTTGAGACATCCCAGTATCTACAGTCGTTATCTCCGATGTCCCGTCTTTGTACTGGATGGTGATGGGATAACTGTCCGAATACTGATTAGGTCCAATTTCCTTCGAGGAACGGCTGGCTGCTTCAGAAATCTCTCTGGTATGCGAACTATCTACGATTAATGTAATGGAAATTGGTGAAATGGAAATCGAAGATAGCACCGCTTCATATCCATATAAGGATATTTCCTGACGTAATGCATGGCTGACCGAAATATCTATATCATTCATCTCAAACTTAGTTTCCCATGAACCTGTTAGGACTGTTTCGTATACATCGGGATAATGATCAGCCGCTTCCAAATCACTTACTCGTAAGGTAACGGAACTCCCTACGTTTCGTTGATCCGACAAATAAGTCATTACTAAGCTGATCTTATTATCGTTAGCATTCTCATCATCCAATAAGGTGTAACCAATCCCAGCACTATACGAGCCTGGATGATCAAACTTCAAGTGTGTCTGGAAACGATACCGCTCGGCATTGAGAATTGTACCTTCTGGTGCGGTGAAATCCATTAAAATATACGTTAAATGGCTGTCGCCAATTATTTGCTTCACTTCAAGTGTTCCATTCTCATTCGCAGCTTGCTTGTTAACTGCATAAGCACCGTTCTCCAAATAAACCTCTTGCTCGCTAGTTGCCGGGTTTAGAAAGTTCAATAGCTTTAAATCCAAGCCCATATAGGCGGCTGCATAAGCGGTTGTTGCTATCATGCAGACCATAATCACTGTTGTCAGCATCACAGGCCTTACATATCTCTGGAACACAGGCTTTCTAAGCACTATGGATTCGGATTCGAGCTTAGCTATCATGTCTTGAAATAACTTGTCTTTATGTTCTTTATTGGGCTCCAATGCCTCAAATAGTCCCTTGAGATGGTTTTCCGTCACCATACATCCCTCCCAACTCAGTCTTCAGGCGTGCACGCCCTTTGGATAATTGCGTTTGTAGCGTACTCTCTTTTCGATCTAGCAATTTGCTTATTTCCCTTACGGAATATCCCTCATAATAATAAAGGTACAGTACCGTTCTGTATTTCTCGGGAAGCCGGAGTAAATTCTCAAGCACATCCCTCTGATTCTCATCGTTATCCCAGTACGTCTTTTCCGGTAAAACGTCTATATCGACACGTCGGGATCTCCACCAGCTCTTTAATACATCTTTGCAAGTATTTTTGGTTGTCACAATTAGCCATGCTTTCTCATGCTCAGGGTCGTGAAAGGTGCCGTTGTGTTTGAATAGCTTCAAAAATATAGACTGAACAGCATCATCAGCGTCAACTGTGTTTTTCAAAAGAATGAAACATAATCTATAAACCGTATCTATATTCCGTTGATAAATTTCAGCAAACTCGCTATCTGTCCGCCTTAGCGATTGGTTGTCCATTTATTCACCTCCTACATATAACACGATCGATGCTTAAGAAATATCTTATAAAAATGGTCCTCTACAAAAAAACACGTATCGTAATCGCAATATGGAGCATACGGTTAGTATACTACTTTCCATAAAGCCACCCAGTTTATCCAAGACTATGCTATATTAACAAAAGGACTTTTATCCAATATAAGGGAGGATATTTGCCGCATGGAATACTTAAGAGACTATGCCATGTATGCTTCCATTTTCGGCATGTTCAGCTTTGCCTGGTTCGGTTGGGCGCAGGAAAATCCGAGGCCGAAATGGCGTATATATCTCGGCATCGCTTCCGGCATCGCTCTCCTGCTATGCTTGCTCGGCGTCTATCTAAGCATAACACACTGGGATTCCCCATCAGCGTTGTCTGACACAAGCGCGTTCAAAGACTATTTAATTTCCGTATACGTGGAGTTTTTCCTAGCTGGAATTGGTGCTTTTATTCTAATTAAGAAACATCGAAAGGATTATGTAGCCCCTTGGATCGCCTTCATTGTCGGCATTCATTTTATCGGCTTGAAGAACGTCTTCGACGATCCAAGTCTGTACTTATTATCTGGGCTCCTCGTCGCAGTTGCCATTATTGCCGTCCTCATTTCTCCGAAACTACAGGTGGCGAATAGCACAATTACAGGCATAGGCGCTGGCACAGTCTTGTTCGCCTTCGCCGTCCTAGGTCTGTTCCGGTTTCTTACCTCGGTTTGATGACAGGGTAAAAAAGCTGACTCATTAGACCAACGCCATCTTGAAAAACAAAAAGGCATTCCGGCCAGCTTAAAAATACCATGCTTAATCAACTAAAGGAGCAATTGCCTTGGCAAACTGCTCCTTTAGTTTAAAATAACTTCCTGTCGACCATCTTTTGATTCGAAGACTACTTTCTTTTCATTAAGCCATTCAGGATGATCGAATCCTAATGCTTTTTGTGCATTTGGATATCTACCATGATCACTGACCATAACCATAACTGCTAGGTCCTGTTCAGTTAATTTTTTCATTAATATAACAGAGTACGACTTTTGATAAAATTCATAAAAATAAGTACTTTCACCTAAGGTTGCAACTCGGTGCTTGATAATTAATGTTTCAGTCCCTTTAGGAGAATCTATATAGTCGTAATCCCAGTCCATAATTAAAAAACCAATTCTATATACGAACATACAAATGATTAACATGACTATAGGAATCAACAAAATCCACTTTTTGGATATAAACAACATTAAAAACAACAATAGGATATTAAAAAGAATCGGAATAAGCCACCCAGATGATCTATAAAAAACGAAATAATATTGCTGTACACTAAGTAAAACCATTGTGACATCCACTATTACTAGCAATAGGAACAAGAATAATACGATCCTCTTACTTGTTTTTGAATCAACAAGATTCAATACTATTCTCCTCCCAATATACATAGCTTCATGTTCTTGTACTTTATACTTTGTTTTCAATTGAGCATTCCATTCAAACATTATGTTACTTCTTTGATACAGCCTCCAGAAGATTGTGCAAATACGCGATACCACGCATTTGTTCAACTAATGCATAATCAATGTATTGCAGAGATTGATAAGCGATTTCTTTGGCCTGTGAGATATTGTTGTTGTCTAGCCCTACTAACACTTCTCGAACAATATCCAAGGAGTAAGCTACCCTTTGAACGGTTCGGATGATCAGCACCTTGCGAATATCCGTTCGAGAGTAGATACGAAATCCACTCTCTTGTTCGCGGTCAGGCTTAATTAAACCTTCCTTTTCCCAATGTCGAATGGAAGAAGCGGATACATTAGCTAAGCTGGCTGCTTCTCCAATTGTGAATGTACTCTTACTAAGATATTCGGGAATTTCTGCATCTTCAATCAAATCAATCATTTCAATTGCTCTTTGGACCGTTTCCTTTTCCGTATGGAGGTTCACTTGTGATTTATTAATTTGCCACAGAACATCAAGCTTCTCTCCCTTTATGATAAGCGGCATAATGGACCGAACCACATTCATGCCAAACCCAGGAATCAGGGCACGAATACATTGAAAATATTCCTCATGCTCTTTGGTATAGATGCGATACCCATTTGAAGCTCTCTCAATCTCAGGAACAAGTCCCCACGATTCATAGTGCCTCAGTGCACTTGTGCTTATATTCAATTTTTTTGCTATCTCAATGCCTTTCATCTCAGGTCCCATTCCTTAATAGCTATAATTTATTATTAAAGCATATGACGGGTTTTGTCTGTTCCTAACAGTAACACACTTACAGATTCATTCAAACCTTATCATTTGCATGAATGTTGTACGATTGGTAGGTAATCTAAATTCCAAGGCAGGAGTTGAATTGTAATGAATCAAATTATACCTATATTGCCGTGTCCATCCATCAAGGAGCAGGTTGCCTTTTATGAGCATTTGGGGTTTGAGACTATTCAAATGTACAATCGTCCTAATCCTTATGCAGTGGTGAGTTATGATGCGCTTGAGATCCATTTTTATGGAAGCAAACGCACTTTGCCTAATGAAAATCCGAATATGTGCTATATCAAGGTTGAAGATGTAAGTCGTATATATGAGGAGTTCACTTCAGGATTAAAGAGAAATACCGGAAAAATCCCCCGTTCTGGCATACCCCGAATTTCAAAATTAAAAGACTTAAAAGAAGATAGGAGATTCATGATAACAGACATGGGTGGAAATACGCTATTTGTTGGAACACCGAACGCTAAAGTATCCGATCCCGCATTTTTTAGAACAGTCGAAAGTATGGATTGGGCCAAAAACTTTGAGATTTTATACGATTTAATGTACTCAAAAGAGGATATCCATTCAGCGTCCAATATGTTGGTAAAATTTTTCCCTGAAGATCTACTTTCGATTAACGTTGAAGCATTGGATTTGTCCAAAATATTACTAGTTGCATTGGATATCCTTCTACAACGAGATCAAATAGTAGATCAAAGAATTAATGATAGGCTTAACGAGTTATTAAACGTATGTGACATGAACAATACTAACTGGCAAAAAATCACACAAAAGTACAACGACATTATGGACGATGAGTAAATTCCTATTTAAATAAAATGGGTGCTCTGCGGAGCACCCTCAGTGGTAAAATAACTTGTACTCAAACCATTCTACTACGTGGAGACCACTGCACAGCGGTAATCTGTCCACCGCTAAGGACGTTCACCGGAATCGGCTTCTTAGTATCGACAACCCAGAGCTGACTTGCACGATTTACACCTGTACATCCCGATAAATACACGACTTTGCTTCCGTCCGGTGACCAGTCGACAGGAGTGGCAAAACAATCCGATAACGATAACGTCCTCTGATTCTGACCTGTACGGCTGTCAATTTGGATGTGAGAATAATAATTCGGCTCCTTATAGGCGGTTGTGCTATAGGCGATACTCTGCGAATCTGGGGACCATGCTGGAAAATAGTTTTTGGCGAGCGGTCCGCCATCCAACGTATAGATGGCGCCTGTGGCCAGATCCACCGTCGAAATAATGGAGATGCTGGCACCGGGGAACGTATATAGCGCGAAGGTACCGTCCGGGGAAAGCCGAACGTCATGGAGCGGTCCATCTGTATTGTGCGTAATTTGTTTCCGAGCTGTACCATCCGTTCGGATACGGAAGAGCTGTGTGTTATCGCTGGAATTCAGAGCTGCGAACAGAAGCTCTGTCCCAGAAGGAAACCACTGGACATCACTTGCGGTCGACTCCGGAATCGCATAGCTGTTATGGGTGAAAGTATCATAGATTATAATTCGCCCGTTTTTGACAAAACTAAGATGCCGGCTGTCGGGGGACCAGTCCAGTAGTGCATAGGGTGCAATCTGGTCGATCCGGGCGACGGTCAGCCTACTGGTATCCAGCAGGTGAATCACGTTGCCAATGCCGATGAAAGCGATTCTCCTGCTACTCGGGGACCAATAAGGAACGGAATATTCCGCACCAAGCCCCTGTGTAAGTTGAACATTACGTCCGTCCTGCGGTCGGTACAGCCAAATGTCGAACGTACCGCCGCGATCCGACGTATAGGCGATCCATCCTTCAACGAGATCATGAGGAACAGGTTGCACAACGAACATCCCCTCTTGAATCATTTTACTTCAGATGTATTCAGGAGGCGATAGTTAGGCGACAGTCTCGGACAATATTAATAAATAGTAGGACTCATTCCACCATCCATACGGATTAGCTTACTATGCCTTCTCATATCGGGTTTGCATTTAAATATTCAGCGCGCCAACCTTCCCACAGGCGGAAGGCGCGATAGAACGAGTTCTGTCTTTATCATAATTCACCACCTATAGTTGAAGCTCATGATAAACTGACCTGCACTATAGACTATGTGTCAGTTTTCGACCAAAATCCCCAATAATAAGTTGGTGAAGATAGCTGTCGACTGTACTCAAACGAAGACCTTCGATTTGCTATGTAGCGGCTCCATTTTAAAGTGAATATTGGAATACTTACTTGCTAATATCACTATTTGCTCTTATTCCAGCGGAGGCAACCTTAATTGAGATTTTATTATTTCTACGAAGAAAATCCTTCATACAAAGCTCGGCTATTACGCTTCGAGTAAAATTATCGGTACATACAAACAAAATATTCATCAAATACAACTCCATTCCAATGACCATTTTATGGAATTATAGCAAATGATACAGGAAGATTACCATCAGTATTTTTCGATTGCCCGGTAGCTTAAAAAAGAAAGAAAGCAGTTGCCGTAGCAGACTGCTCTCTTAAGGCGAATGTCTCGCTCCAACTTGGTTTTACTGAAGGTCACTCATCTATTTTTGCAAAGAAAAGAATTTGCGTACTTGCTCATTCCTCAGCCAAAGGCCTCCCCAGACCAACACAGCAAGATAAACAGGAAACAGGATCGCAGAAAAAAGTGGGGCATCTAGACGAACATGTATCGCAATCACGCCACCAAAATAACCGGTCAACACTACTGCACCTAAGATCGTTGTACGAGGGAATGCATAAAGAATAGTAGAAAGAAGTCCGAGTATGCCCAACAAATAAATATGATGTTCTTGGAAACCAAGTGATACGGTAGAATCAACAACAAATGAGGGCATAAATAATTTCATGATACTGTCAAGCAGCATAAACAAAATGGCTATTCCACTCATCACTCTTGCCGTCCATAGCTGACCTTTAGAATTTGTTCTTGTCATTATCCATCTCTCCTTTTACAGATGATCCATCCTTCATTCTTTTATCACGCCATCTACGACTTCTCCATAATAAGCACCCCATGTCTGAAGAGCGAAAGGATACTTGCTTTCGCCTCCCTCGCTTAGCTTCCCATAAGCCGTTCTGGCTGCTGACTCATCGTCCACTTGAATTGTCCTTCTATGGAATACGACGAATAAACAATGGTGAAATCGACAAAGGCAGTGATTTTTTTTATATATTGTTCAGCTTGTTACTACGCAATGTTTTCATTTATGTTGACGGCAACATATTTAAATGTTATCTTGGAATTAATCGAATATGTTGACGACCACATAACCGGAAGGAGAGATGAAACTATTGAAGAAAAACATTAATAACGAAGCCATTGAAAATGAAATCAGTTCGGCAACGCATTTTCCCGTAAGCTTCTCTATATTCAGCATGGCTCGTTCACATCATAAAATTGCAGGACAGCTGCTTCGAGAAGCAGGCCTATATCCAGGGCAGGAGCTCGTACTGATGCAGTTATGGCACCGAGACAGCCAATCACAGAATAGTCTCTCAAGGTCACTGCGCCTTGATCACTCGACAATAGCTAAATCCGTTCGTCGTTTGGAAGATGCTGGGTTGGTCACCTGCAGCCGCTCCCAGGAAGATAAACGCGTAACCATCGTATCGCTCACACAAACAGGGCGTGGAGTTGAACCCGGAGTGATTCAGGCTTGGAGCAAGCTGGAAGAGATCACAACGAAAGTTCTCAATGACGAAGAAAAAATACAGTTTGTAGCTCTGGCACAAAAAATAGCCGCTTCTTTAGAAACTTAACTATAAATTTTAAAAAAAGATGATTGATACGAGGAGAGATAATCATGTCTAAAAAGTCGATGCAAGCCATTCTGGTCGATGAATATGGTGGTCCAAATGTATTAAAGGTACAAACCGTTGAACGCCCACAACCCCAAACGAATGAAGTGCTCGTTCGTATCGTATATGCTACGATTATTCCGCTTGACTATAAAATTCGTAACGGTTGGCTTCAAACTGTTTTTCCTGTATCCTTCCCCTACACTCCTGGATTTTATGGTTCCGGAGTTGTCGAAGAGGTGGGGCAAGGTGTGACGGATTTCAAGCCCGGTGATCGCATTTTTGGTAGTATTAGAGGAGCCTACTCAGAATATGGCATTGCGAAAGTCCATGAATTAGTCAACATTCCGGATATTCTCACCTTTGAAGATGCAGCAACGATTAAAGCAGGAGCCGAAACGGCTTGGAAAGCGTTGTTCACAGAAGGTGAACTCCAGTCTGGCCAAACTGTTCTCATCCATGCTGCAGCAGGCGGCGTTGGACAGTTTGCCGTTCAGCTGGCCAAATGGAAGGGAGCGACCGTGATCGCTACGGCTTCTACCTCTAACATGGACTTCGTCAAGTCTTTGGGTGCGGATCAAGTCATCGATTATACCATGACGGCTTTCGAAGACGTCGTCAAAGAAGTGGATCTGGTCGTCGATTCCATTGGAGGCGAGACCGAGAATCGATCATGGGCCGTTCTGAAGATGGGCGGAATTCTTGTCTCTTTGACTCAGGATCCATCCCAAGAGAACGCTCAAAAGCATGGTGTTACAGCTAAATTCAACACCAAATTCCCAACCTACGCGGATCTGCAAACCTTAACGGAATTAATTGCCAACGGCACGATTAAAGCAGAGATTGATTCCATATTCCCGCTAAACCAAGCTGATAAAGCACTGGAGAAAAGCGAGGCAAGACGTGGACGCGGAAGAATTTTGCTGCACATAAACACAATCTAACAACAACATGTATTTTGGGCTTTCCACATAATTCAAAAGGGAAGCTCGCTAAGTTATTCACCTTAGCCGAGCCTCCCTCATTTACGAACCTCCATCTTGTTTTATAAAGAGCAGCTTTCGTCGAGCAGCATTATCAATTCTGATGTAAGGATCGAAGTCCCATTTGGCGTTATTGCAGGGCTGCTGCCGCCTCGATTAATCGTTCCTTTGTCATGCCTGCGGCATCCGACTCCAAATGATAAATAACGGTTTGACCTTCCTTCTCCTCCATCCACATAATCCCTTGAAGTAAATTGCTCTCGCCGAACAATGATTGATCGCTCTTTGTGTAATGAGCCTTGCGTCCTTCTAAATCCAGCTCTTCATAGACTGTAGTCGTCGAAGTAAAAGCTTCGAGCTTTATGGAAGAATCGCTAATAATCTGCCAAGTATAGTATAGGGCTTCGTTATTTGCATCCCTGTAGACCGAAGTGTAGTTTGACACCGGATCATCGGCGGACGCCTCCGTCAAGCGCCACAGCGGCCCGTCACCATCGGCATGGTTATGTTCGGCTATCATCTCGCTCATATGATCCATGGCATCCATTCCCATAGAGGCATGGAACGGACTGTTCTCGGCCCCTGCCTCGAAGATGTAAGTACCCCCGAGCAAGGAGTCGGGTAACGATTCCGTCACACCCTGCGCCTCCAGCATGGCCTTCCACTCAGGAACTCCAGCAGTCCAGTCGGGGTTAGTTACTCCTAACGGCAGTGGATCACCGGGATACTCCGAGAAGACCCCCGGCAAATAGACAACTGCCGTAGTTCCAGGCTTCAGTTGATCTTGCACTTCCTTAAGTGATGCCCGGGCACTCGCCAATGCCTCTGGGCTGATCACAAGAGCTTCATTCGTTTGCATACGAATGGAATACTGGCCTAGCGAGTCCGAGAACAACAGCTTTGTACCTGCATAAGCAAATCCGCATAGTACTGCTATTATAGCTGCAAAAATGGCAACTCTTGATAAGGTTCGTTTGTTTCTCATAAGTCTCTTTCTCCTCCTATCCATCGCCATCCGTCCATATTCCGCCATGATTCGCTCATCCAGTGAAGGAGGGCACTCCAGTTCAGCCTGATCGTGCTTGAACGCTTCGGTCAATCTCCGTTCAATAGACATAGCCATTCCTCTCCTTTCCGTCTTGGAATGACTCGAATCGACGACGCAATCGCTTTAGGGCGTGATGATGCCTCGATTTGACCGTTCCCAAGGGGATGTTCAGCATCCCCGCAATCTCTTCCAGCGAACAGTCCTGGTAGTACCTGAGCACAAGGATCTCCCTCGCTTTGTGGGGGAGCGTTCCTAGGAGCGCCTGAAGATCCATACGGTCGCTTACAGCGGACAACCGAGCTTCGGCTTTTTCATCCGATGACTGCCCGGCTAACGCTTGCAGCTTCTCTGCAATCCGGAACATTCTCCAGCTCTTTCTCTTCCAATTACGTACTTGCCTGACAATTAATCCGTTAAACCATGCTGCAAAAGGTTGCTCCGATCGATACTTATCCGCGCTCCTCATCAACTCGATATAAACCTCGCTCATGATGTCCCCAACGTCTTCCTTACAGGGAGAGAGATAATGAATCAGCCTGTAAGTATGATCGCGCGTTGCTTGGTATACCGTTCGGAATGCCTCCTCGTCGCCCCGGCTCATCCGGATAAGCCATGGGCTCCAATTAATATCCTTCATAGGACCGGCCTCCATTCAGGTGTTACACTAACTATTGGCTCGTTTTGGATAAAAGGTTCACTAACAGAGGAACAAAATCACCCTACGGGTGACTTGACGTGCTTTTCGCAATTCCTTGGGATCTGTAATAACCGTAGACAAAAAAATTCTAGCGTGATGCCCGTTACTTCAATGAACAACGGCAGCCGATCATGTGGTCGGCTGCCGTAATGTTTTGGTTGAACTATCGTTCTCCGTTAGTTGAACGAATGCTTGTCAAGATTTGGGTGACAACTTCTTCGTACTTACCCAATACTTCCGAAATCAGTTCTCGGGATCATGTACTTTAGTCCACCCATCCGTGTTTTCAATGGTTCTAAAACTTCCGTTTATGATACGGAAGACCCTCGCCTTCTTCGCAATACTGTTTAAGACTGTACAAAAAAATAGCC
>NZ_JCAALS010000006.1:0-242584 GCF_059686975.1 Paenibacillus xinjiangensis
GGATCAAGTCCCACGGGCAGGTACGTTCGACCCGGCTACTCTAATCCTCGAAGCAAATGCAAAAAGGATCAACCAGAAAGAAATGGTTGATCTCATAATACGAACGGGCAGTTTAGCGCAACAAAACCAAATTAATTTGCGTATTATATATAATTGGTAAAATATAGTTCGAGTGGAAGGGGTTCAATACCACGCCACGTTTAAATTGTTGCAGATGGAGTTCGTCTACACGGTCTAATGTGGCACGACCGGTTGGTTCCCCGCGCCTTTCGGGCTGCTGCTGTGAAGCGCCGCTGTCCGCATACCTTCATGATTAAAAGGAGCTCGTCATACATGCCATCATCGCTAGTAAACCTAATTGAGAACAGTTTGAATCCTCAGGATTTCTTGGTAGGCGGGGCTGTTGTCGTCGTGAAAGACAGTCATGTTATTTATGAAAAAGGATTTGGCCATGCGCAGCTTGGCTCGGCTGAAAGGGGCTTTACGGCGGATACGATCGTGTGCGTTATGAGCATCGCGAAAAGTTTTACGGTGGCTGCTTTGCTAAGCTTAGTGGAGGATGGCCGTCTTGATATGGACGATCCGCTTGTTCACTATCTTCCCTATTTCAGAACGACCGATCCGGAAGTAAGCGGCTTGATTACTGTGAAGCAACTGTTATCGCATACAGCCGGGTTTGGTGGCGATCTGAGCATTGGCGATCTTGTCGCGCCAAATGCCGCCGAACTTGCTTTTTACGATCAACTGACCCGACAGGTTGGGATGCCGGATTCGTTGCTCCGCGCGATTCGCAGCCGTGAAGACATTACGAGGTTTATTCGCAAGGTAGCTTTGGCCGATCGGCCGGGAAACAGCTGGAATTATTGCACTGATGCTTATATTGTGGCCGCCGATCTTTTTGAGAAAGTCAGCCGTAAATCTTGGGATGACTATATGAAAGAGGCCATGTTCCAAGGGCTCCAGCTGAACCGGACGACATTGGATGCCGAGATTGTCGTGCAGGACGAGGATCATGCTAGATACTATAGTTCCGAGGCGGGCGACAATAGCATCTTGCCGTCACCATTCCCTATCAACCCTTTAGCGGCGCCAATGGGCTTCCTTTATTCGACCGCGAAGGATTTGGGCCGATATCTCAATGCCTACATGAGTAATCGTCCGTTCATGTCCCCTACTTTAATGGAGAAGATGTTCGAACCCGTATGGAAGTTTGATCCTTACGAGGGCTACGCGCTGGGGTGGGGAACGAGCGTGGAAAAGGGATATACAATCATCGAGCATGGAGGTGGTTATCAAGGCGTCAGCGCGTATCTGTGCATGGTTCCCTCCGAAAGGCTCGGCGTGATCGTTCTGTCCAATCATGATCAGACGCCGTCACAGAAAATTTGTTACCGTGTGCTTCGAGCATTGCTTCATGAGTAGAGATAGCTCTATCAACACTTTTGTTTAATGATCCAGGGAGCAATTTGCCGGCGCGGCAGTTGCTCCTTCTGTCATTAAGCTAGCCCACTAATTCAGATCAGTAGTCAACAACCCTCAATTTTCATTTTCCTGTGGCGACCCGTAAGAGTCATGGGTGGCTAACAGACAAGATAACGAAATAATGTTATGGAATATAATGCATATGGCATTGTTAATAAGGAGAGTGTAAATGAAACTTCACGATAAAGTTGTTCTAGTTACAGGCGTTTCAGGAACTGTTGGGGACAGAATTGCCAAAAGGTGTATCAGAGAGGGGGCAAGGGTCAAAGGATTGGTTCGTAATAAAGAGCAGATTTCCATTTGTACTAATCTCGGTATTACCCCTATAATAGGGGACTTAATTGATAAAGAAGCAATCATTGACGCCTTAAAAAATGTGAACATCGTCATTCACACTGCAGCGTACCTCGGTAACGATAAACACATTGCTGAGGAATCGAACATTCATGGGGTTCGAAATCTGGTTGAGGGAGCTATATCAGCAGGAGTTGAACGCTTCGTGCATATCTCCACTGTTTCTGTTTATGGTCACTTGGAAGGTGATGTAGAACTCGATGAAACAAGTAAATTAGCATACGGTCACTCTGAAGTGTACACTTCAACGAAATGTGAGTCGGAGAGAATCTTGCAAGATGGAATAAACAATGGACTAAAATGTGTAGTTTTGCGTCCTGGCATTATTTGTGCTGAAAATAACTCTCATTGGGGCGACAGGCTTATTGAAAAAATAAAAGCAGTCGAACATGTAACTTGGATTCATCCTGAGGATTTAACACCATGGGTACACTCGGATAACTTAGCGGAGATGTGTGTTTTGGCAGCAACGAATCCAGCGGCAGTTAACCAGATTTACAACGCTGTGGACGGCAATTATGCGGAAAATGATTTTACTATGCGTATTGCTCGTTCTATGAAAAAAACTATAAGCATCCCCGATGGAAACCCCATAAGAATGGCGTATAGTTTCAATAAAATTAGAAACGAATTGGGGTATCATCCTATTAAAACTTTCGATGAGACAGTTCTTCAATTGGAGAAACAAGCTCAAATTATGTAATCGGGTTTGACTCGGGATACAAAAATAATGAAAATACTGTCTTGTTGGCCATTACGCTAACGAGGAACGATAGTGAACATCGAAAGGGCTGCCATGTAGTAGACTTCATTATGCTAACGGGCAGCATTCAATCGTTTCTCGAATATTCTCTGAGTTGGATAATTTTATGAACATTGTGAACATAACGTTATCTGAAAGATACGCAATGATTATTTTTTGAAGGGATGATTAAATTGAAGCAAGGGATATTAGTTTTTCTAAATGGAACTTCAAGTTCCGGAAAGACCTCCATATCGACTGAACTGATAAATCAGAAAGAGATTCTTTTTTATCATTTATCAATTGATGATTTTTTTAATAATTACAATGAATTTATTAATAATAAATTTCCAGATGAACCTATAAGAGAAGTAGATGATCAAGTTGTCGCACAAATACTTGATGATTCCATAATCTCAGTGTACTATTCGACAATTAAATTGTTATCAGAAATGGGTTTTAATGTAATAGTAGATACCGTAATCGACAATGACAAGAGGTTTAATGAGTTTCTTGATCAATTTTTCGATCAGCCTACGTTATTTATAGGTGTAATATGCTCGAAAGAAGAACTCATAAGAAGAGAGCAAACAAGAGGAGATAGAAAGATTGGACTAGCAGCTTCACAGTTTAGCAAAGTATATTGCTTTGATGAATATGACCTTGAAGTAAATACGGAAGAGATGAATCCAATAGAATGTGCCGAAAAGATATTAAGTTTTATTAAGTCCAATAAGGAATACTCGGTATTTAAGAAATTAAGTAAAAGAAATGTTAGTGTTTCCTAGATGGCGTATTCAGATAACACCATATTCAAGCATTGGGGCTACCACCCCTCGGGCTGCCGAGGGATTTCGGGATTAAGCTAACGGGTACGATAATTCAATACAACACGACGGCAGCTTATCTTATGATGAGCTGCCGTTTTCTCAACTAACGGGCAGTATAGCGAAGTGATAAATGTTCTACTGCGAATATAGATTATGGTAAAATCAATGAATCAAGTCTGCCTCCAAGAATGGACGACAAACCAATGTGTGGTGATATTGTTGAGTACATTATATGAACTGGAAATCATACCAGGGAAGAGAATAGGCAAGTATCAAATAGGCTGGCGACTGGATGAACTTATGAAACATATAGATTTCGAGTACACAATTAAGCATTACCCGAATGAAACAATAGCCATAACAAGTGACGATTTTTGGTTTACTTTAAATGAAACCGAGGGTCTTTATAATATTTATTCTATGGGGAATTATCAAGGGAAGTATAAAAATCTTATAGGATTAGGGTCAATATTAACTGATATAAAAGGAAGCCTCAATTATGAGCTAGATGAGGCATTTCTTGAGGACACAATGTGGTGGCGTTTTAAACCACGAGATGAGCAGGGTATACATTTCGTTCCTGAAAAAGAATGGGACGATAGAACACCGATAACATCAATACACGTTTTCTTGGTCTAGGTTATTAAACTCCCATGGAAGAACGCAATTACTTCCATAATCTGTGGTGTCGCGTGAGCGGCATGGATGGCTAACGGGAAACTATAGTTTAATGCCGAAGGACTGCGGCATGACTGCCTTTCGCTCAACTAACGGGCAGGTTAACGAAACTTCCAATTATAGGGAACGTATAAATTAGGAGACGTATTCAGGTGACATCGGATGGAGGGGGAATAATTGAATAAGTATGTGTTTCATATTATTACCAGTGTAATTTGTATTTTGATACCCATGGTAGGGCTTTTATATAGTTTGTGGGATGCCCATCAACCCAAAATAGGACCTGTAGGAGATGGAAAACCGAATTATCCCACCATACCTCAATTAATACCTATTGTATCTTGTTTCATCCTTGGAGTAGCGAATTTACCTCTGGCGATAATGCGTTACAGACAAAACAAAAAGTCTAATGAAGAGTAGTTCATTGTTACGCTAACTGGGAACGATAGCACAATAATGTTAAGAAAGCAGCTGATCCATGTGATCGGCTGCTTTTGTTCAGCTGACGGGCAGGTTGGCGCAACTATTAGATGGATTTATGGTTTTTATATGATACAATTTATCCCAGATATCTTCGCGTGTTAATGAAAAGCAGTGGTATTGACTAATAAGAGACCAACACATAAAGAGGGATAGTTTTATAAATATGCATTAGTCTACTATAGGAGGTGCTTATGATAAAAGGCGTGTCGAAGTCGCCCAAGTGGATATTATTTCTGGCTCTCGCCCTTGTTCTTACGGGTACGCTCTGCTTTACCATCTTATTCCTCGGTTCGTCTGAACCAATTGTAACGGAGATTCATGAAGTGCCTGGAGTGATAGAGATAGAAGTGTTGCCAGACAATGGACAAATCGGGATTGGAAGAGTGGAAGTGAAGTGGCAAAGCCCGTAAGCGTAGGGCACAGCTCATAATACGAACGGAGAACTAGAGCTTAACCAAGACATTACTGGAAAGTGCGAATTTTGCGAAATTTGTGCGCATAAACAAGGGTGATTGAAACCTTGTAGACGATAATAAACTGTTGAGCTAAACGGGGAATAAGATTTAAACATGACATTACGAGCCGACCATACGAATTATGTACCATTGTTCGTTGAAGTAACGGGCTTCTTCTTATTTTTATTGATTAGAAAAAAAAGGTGTGTTTATAACATGGAAGAGCGTCTCAGATTTGTGAATTATGCAGTTAGGGAACAACGGAATGTAGTCTTGATTCTTAACAATCAAAGGGTAGTAAGGGGGAAGGCGTTGAGTCTTGTCAATACCCTCTTAATTTTAGAAGATGATCAACAAGTGATTCTAAATGAGATTGTTGAAATTTTTGTTATTGCTAAAAATTATTAAGCTATCGGTGAACTATAGCTCAAATTTTAGGAGGTGTATTATGGAGAGAGCTAGCTGGATCCCACTACGGAACATAAGTGATGATGAAAAGATTTGGATTGGGACAAAAGTTAGGCTTTATAATGTTGGTTTGAATGTTATTGATAAGGCTGATGACTATTACGATTATTTGGTGTCTTTTATCTATGATAACGTAGAGTATCTTCAACTAACCAGCCTCTCCCAAGGTAAGGCGGGTAATATTATTTGTGTTATTAAGAAAGATAAACCGAATCATTATGCACTGGGTAAAACCCTGAAAGATATGATGGGACTTGAAAATACATTTGTCCTTTTAGAGTAGCTAAAGTTAGCTGAACTAACGAGGAACGATAGTTGAACAAACAAGGAGCAGTTTGCTGCGGCAGCTGCTCCATTTCTTTATTGAGCTAACGGGCAGTTTAACACAATTCCAAAAAAGGAATGGATTTCTTTCCCACGAATATTTAATGTGAAATATCCAATCTTTTGAGGGATGAAATGACTACGATGCTGTCTATTCGGAAATTTAAAAATTATATTTTGGGAGTTGTTTAGATGAGAATAATAAAAATGATTGACAACTACAATGAGATGTGTAACATGACAAAAAATCAGGGCAAATTTAACGCTTATAAGTGTTATACTGAAAAATATCCAGATTTATATGACGGTATTTTTAAGTATTTTTATATGACTGATATTAGCAATTTGCAATCAATGATAGAACAGTGTGACTTTAATTCTTGTCTTGCGAAAGCGAAAGAAAATATAAATAACGGTATTGTTGATAAGATTGTCAATACAGTGAATAAAACCATTAAATTGTTGAATTATCATGGCGATTTTGATTTATACATTGGGCTTGACCTAGGTATGCACGGAGGCGTTGCGCTTCCGGTTAATCACGGAAACCCCTATGCTTACATTGGAATTGACCGAAATATAAGTGAATCAAACGTCGAGTCATTAATTCCGCATGAACTAAATCATATGGTGCGCGGTGCTATTTTACAAAACATAGATATGTTTGACTTCACCGAACGGGTAATATCGGAAGGTTTGGGCACTTATTGTCCTGTCGCTTTCAGATATGGTAGTTGTGATTTTGACTTAACTATTGAGATAGTGGCGGAAGTAATGGGATTGCCAATAAATAAAACAATGGAACTCATGAATAATAAAAATTCGTTAGAAAAGGCGGTTGTAAACGAATTTGGGACACCCTTGACCGCAGAGAAAATGAGTCAGTTTTTTATGTGGAGTGGTGATGATGCTACCGAATATCCTTTAAGCGGATATTTCATTGGTATGTATATAATTCACGATTTAATCACCAAAGGGTACACAATCTGTGAATTAACTGCAATGTCATCACAGGTTATTTATCAAAATTATACAAAATAAGCGTTATCCTTATTCATCTTTTTTCCAAAAGGTTTAACGAATATTGGATCTTGGTAGGCGCCCAGAGTTCAATCCAAATGGTGAGTATATTCTTGTTTTAGTAGACGCTGATACTCTTTATTGGAATCCACCATTGAGTGAATTTCGCTCAAAAGATATTAAAAAAATTGTTGAAATGACTGAGATTTGGCTGTCGGAAGTCTCAAATGGAAACCTTTAGTCATTCAACTAACGAGACACGATAGTTGAACAAACAAGGAGCAGTTTGCTGCGGCAGCTGCTCCATTTCTTTATTGAGCTAACGGGCAGTTTAACACAACATAGTTGACCAAGAAAGCATAGTTTATTTAAGTTTCATAATTGATTAAGGAGTGTTCTGGATTTCAACTGACTTTACTTTTATCTTCTCAGTAATCCAAACATCATCTTCATATGGGCTGTATAATACAAATTTGACTGATTGCCCAATTTTTAATTTTTTGTAGTCCTTATATTTGATTTCTGTGCCTTCATCAATGTAAACATAACCTTTCCTTTCATCGATAGAAGTAACTATTCCTGAAATTGTGAATTCTTCACCTTTGTATTGGCTGCAGCCAGAGATAACTATGCTGATGCAAAATAGCATTACGTACACATATTTGCCCACTGTGACCATACCTCCTCGCTTTTAATATTAGACTGTTTCAATTCCCAAAATGTTTCATTTCGGGACTAGGTAATGGATAAAGAGGATGGATTAAACGCTTATGGGCTTAAGCTAACGGGATACGATAGTTGAACAAACAAGGAGCAGTTTGCTATGGCGGCGGCTCCAATTTGTATATAAAGCTAACGGGCAGGATATTTCCAAATATTGTAATATAAGGATATGTTCTAGAGGTTAGGTGTGAGGTACCCATGGATGGTTAAAGGGGAGAAAACTTGGGCATAATTCGAATTTCATATATTCTGGGAATCATTGCATTCTTATCGATGATTTTATCTACTGTACTCAGCATTGCTTTTTCAATATTATCACTAATTGCAAGTTTTATAGCAGTTGTTTTTAATAAGAATCGAAGGTCAGTTAATGTGCTCGTATTTAATGTTGTAGTGTTTTCTGTACTTATTTTTGGGCTGTATTTTATTATTTCAAGCTTTGCCATTTTGGAATAGTAATTTCTAAAGGGACTAAGCTAATGGGACACTAACCGTTAATTCAATGAGCTATTTCACGGAGATGCAGAGGGATTTAGAATATTGAAACTGAACTACAAGGTGATAATCGAGAAATTCAACTCTGAAAATGGAAATCACTTTTTCGCTCACATAGCCGAGCTTCCATGAATAAGAGCCGAATGTAAATCTCATGAGGAATTGCTAAATGACTTGGAGACCATTAAAAGGTTATATTTTGAGTTTTGCATAAAGCATAGTAAGGCAATACCTGAACCTGGCAGTGACCTATTGCAACACCTCTGGATAAACTGAGGGGGTGGACAACCTACCATCCTATTTCTAAATAGACCGCTAATGTCGTTTCGCTATCGGGCATGCTTGCACAACTTTATCTGTGTAGGACAGGAGGGTGAACAGTTTGCTACGGCGGCTGCTCTATTTCTATATTTATGCTCGCACGTAGGATAGTTACAATTATGGTAATATAATGGGTGAATATTGTCTGTTATCAGAATAATGCTTTGGGATAGGATCGAGGGTGCATTATGTGGAAACGTAATATCAGGCTACTCGTCGCTCTGGTATGTGGACTGTTACTTGTTTCATGTACATCGAGGGTGCAAAAAACGCTCTCGGACGAAGTGGTGATCCAGATGGTGAAAGAAGATTGCTCGGCATGGTGCCAAGATAATAAAGATCTTATTATTGAAGTGAGTGGATATGACGAGAGAGGCGACGTCATGGTAGGAGGAGTAAGAAAAGGAAGCAATAATCAGCCTGAAGCTGGATATCACGTGGATCCAGTAACAGGAGAAATTACAAGAAAGTACATTTTAAACGGTGAGTTGGAATCAATTGAAAATGGGGTGAAAGAATCTTCTTCCCAAATAACCGACGTTACTTTTTCCAAGATTGATGATTTAAGTTACATCGGGGGAGTTTGATTGCGTTGTTCGGTGATCCTGTTCAAGAGTCGGAAAACTCCGAAGATGCCTTTAATTATGTGATTCAAGCGCAAAGAAGCGACGGCAGTAAATGGATATTAACCGCTTATCAAGGACCATCTGGCTTCGCAATCGGTGGGACAAAGGAGATAGATTTGAGTCATGAGATGGCCTATTTGCTTATGCAAAGGCTCGCAGCGACGACTCCTTCTGATTTTGAGAAAAGAGATATTAGATACCCCGACTCAGCAGATCCTTATATCTATGGTTGTCAGAACGGTGAGTGCTATGCGGAATAACATGTCGAACTCCATATAATCAAAAACTTGAATGTTGCTGTGAAGAAGATCAACGAATGAGGTGTGGTTTAAAAGCAACTTTTACGGTAATAGGAATACTGATTGTTTTTGATTTTGACGGTGCGGTATTGAACAGAGGGCTACGCTATCGGGAGACGATAGTGCAAAAACAACAGGCAGATTAACGCAACTTTATAAAAGCAATGACGTTTCTTATGTAAGGAGTTGAAACGGAGATGAATATCAATAAGCAATTAAATTCGGACATGGGGAGTGAATGGGATGCTGAACCGGATCCGGGCGCTGGAGGATAAGCAGCTGCTTCGCGGCGTATGGTGGAATACCGGTATTTTTGCGTTTGTTTTTCTTATATTGTGCTATTTGGCCGGCGATCATGATTATGTGAGCTTCCAATCCGCAGTCATTATATTGATTGTCGTATACATTCCAGGTATGTTGCTATTGCTGGCTATGTATGTCAAAGCAGATGCTGAAACGCGAAAAGCCTATAACATGCGCATCGGATTAGTTGCAGCCGCTGGCGTAATTATAACGGTTTTGAGATATATAACTTAGCGACAGCCGGTGAAAAAGATGTGTATCATCAACGATGAGTCATTAAATTAAACAAGGAGCAGTTTGCTACGGCAGCTGCTCCATTTCTTATTATAATTAAAGGTAAGAAAGTTGAATATATATGAAGCAGGGTTGTTAATCTGATTTAATTATTTTATAATGAGTAAAACCTCACTCATAATAAAGGAGGATTTCATTTGCCCCGTACAAAGGAACAGTTCGAAGAAATGCGTAATGCCACTAGGGAGAAAATACATTCGGCTGCGATGCAATTGTTTGTTCATCAAGGATTCGGCTCGACGAATGTTCAAAATATTGCGGATACAGCTGGCATAAGTATTGGATTGCTGTATCGACATTACAAAACAAAGGATCAGTTATTTCAAGAATTGGTGGCCTACGCAGTTGTAGGATTGAAACGTAATATTGCTATCTTTGAATCCAATCAATCCCCTAAAAAGTTAATGGCACAGTTTGTCGACGAAGTCTACACCGACTTGGTGAATGGAGAGGAACTAGCCAATCTGCTGATTCTTATCAATCAATCACTATTAACAGGTGCTGGCACAGCCTCTAAACAAAATGAAGAGATTCTCCAAGTCAATGCCAGACTGATTGATGCTACGGCGCAACTCATTTCCAAGGGTCAGCAGCTTGGAGAATTCCGCTCGGGTGATGCGCATGAGATGGCGGTCTTCTTTTACGCGGCGGTTCAGGGTTTGGCTGAGATGAAGGTGCTGCTAAAGAGTAACTTTACCATGCCGTCACCTTCTGTGCTCACAGCATTTCTATTTAAGGAAGGGGAGTGATTATGTCATGATTACCGTAGTGAGAGCTGATCAAGCTGAGTTTGATGTAAGGCAAGGGATATCTGAAATATTCGCAGAGGGCTTCACACAATGGCTCGGATATTTCTCCAAGAATCCGAAAATGATCGCCGCAGCATTCGCCCATATGTTCGTACTGGATCAATTTTATGTGGCTGTATCTAAGGGGCAAGTTGTCGGAATGGCTGCCTGCACAGATGGAATTTCACACTCGGTTAAACTTGATAAAAAGGAGCTTCGTAAACATTTAGGCTTTTATAAAGGAAGTATGGCTGGTATTTTCCTTAAAAAAGAATTTGAATCTCCCTTTGTTAATCCATCACCTGGTATGGGCTCCATCGAATTTGTAGGAACAGCTGCCGAATTCAGAGGGCAAGGTGTTGGTTCGCAAATGATTCGTCATATCCTTGAGCATACACCTTATGAGGTTTACTTGATTGAAGAAATCGCGGATACCAATATTCCAGCCATGAAACTCTATTCTAAATTAGGTTTTGAAGAATACAAACGCAAGCAAATACCGATTAAACGGGCAAAGAAAATCGGCATCAATCACATTGTATCATTGAGGTATACGAAATGATCTTCCACATATAAATCCTGAATATTAAAAATGGTAATCTAGCTACGGCGGCTGCTCCATTTCTTTATACGAACAGGCAGGATAGTTCCAATATGTGTTAAAATAAATTGAATTTCGAGGAGGAAGAAGTGTAGTATACCTTCTTACACACGGAATTCATGAATTTAATTAATAGTATGGGGGGAAAGAAAATGGGTATGGATGTTACGGCTTACTTAGGACATAACTTATTATCGGATAATATTCAATTATTATGTTATGCGCTAGATTCAAGATCATTAAAACACGTGGATGAATTCATAACTCACCTTCTCCCATATAATCCTGAAGATGTGGAAAAGCCTTGGAGAGTCTGTGATGGAATTGGCGGTACTTTGGAAATCGGTGGACCATATATGGGAATCAGAGGGGTACTACGACGAGGAATGATAGCTTAATGCAACACAACGGCACCGGACTTACGACAGGTAGCTGTTTTCTTTTTCATCTGCACTACCGGAAAGTTTACTGCAACAAATCAGATACACTTAAGCGTTCTAATAAAGGAGGGGATTTCCAAAATTTTCTTTAAAGAGGGATATGTATGAGGATGATAACTATTATTTTGTTAATGTCATTTCTGGCAGCAGGTTGTAGTGACAATAAGGGGTCAAACTCATCTAGTAGCTATCCAAGTTCCATTGCTTGGAATAACATCCTGTATGGATTTTCTAAAGAGGAGGTTCCGGTTAATGAAATCGGCAAAGAGATTGGGAAGGTTGAAAGAAAAACAACCCCAATGCCGAAGAAAAATGGAGACTCAAACGAAGTGACAGCCGGAAGTGCACTATTTGAAGTCAAAGGAAAAGACCCCCATGAAGTTATTGCAGTCGAAGTTAATGATAAATATGTTATTGCAGCAAAATTGGGACCATTGAATTAAACAAACGGGACACGTTAGCTCAATTACGACACCAAGGCAGCCGGTCATACCGATCGGTTGCCTTTTGTTATTAAAGTAATGAGCGGGATAACGGAATAAGTCAATCAAGAGCAGCTTTATTATACTTTTTTATTAACTAGGGCTTAATCATATAAGATGATACTTGACATCGTGAAATTAAAGCATCTGTAACAATATGTTTTGAATGGAGGGACAACAGTGAAACTTGAAAGACTCATGGCTATTACTATCCTTCTATTAAATCGCAAACGCGTACAAGCCCAAGAATTGGCTGATCGTCTGGAAGTTTCGTTGCGTACGATTTATCGCGATTTGGAATCATTGAATCTAGCAGGAATTCCTATTGTTTCGTACACGGGAGCGGAGGGCGGATTCGAAATTATGGAAAACTTCCGATTGGATCGGCAAATGCTGTCAATCGATGAGCTTATTGCCCTCTCTACAGCGTTGCAAGGCCTTCAATCTACACAGGCATTCAGCAAACAAAATTTGGACGGACTGCTCGATAAAGTTGGCGCATTGGTCTCGAAGGCAGAACAAGGTCGTATGGCTGATGCTGATCAGGTCCTCATAGATTTAAATCCTTGGAAAAGCAGCCCATCAGAACGCAACAAGTATGACACGCTGCATAGAGCCGTTAGTGATAAAAGGCTGATCCAATTTACATACACCAACAGACAAGGTGGAGAAACAGAACGTTGTATTGAACCTATGGGATTGGTGCTCAAAGGCTACACATGGTATCTTCACGGTTATTGCTTAAACCGAGATGATTACCGTATGTTCAGGCTTTCTCGGATCCGGAAGCTACTTATTCTTGAGGATACGTTCCAGCGCCGAATGGTGACGCTGTCTGAGTTGAATGAAAATGGGGGTCCGCAGCGCGATTCCAAAATGGTCGATCTGGTGCTTAGATTTACAGGAGCGGCTAAGGTTCCTGCAGAGGATCATTTTGATTCGGATGAAATTGAACGGCAACCTGATGGTTCGCTTATCGTTCGCGTCCGTTACCCGGATAACGACTGGTTAATCGGCTTTTTACTTCAATTTAGAACGGATTTATTCATTCTTGAACCTCCGCATATTGCTGAAGCGGTACGGAAAAGTGCTGTGGAGATATCTAAACTTTATATCGATTGTTGACACACAGTTGTCAACAAGCTTGGTTTATTATGAGTTTACATAGAGGCAGCACATTAATCTGTCACAAGAATATACAAAGAAATTTGAGGAGGTTTTCCAAAATGTCTCATTTAGAACAACAAAGTGATCGCAGTGGCCATCAGAGCACGGAGATTAAGCCTTTCCGTATCGATGTTCCGCAGGCTGACCTTGATGAATTACGAGACCGTTTAACCCGCACCCGTTGGCCGGATGCTTTGGCCGGTGTAGGCTGGGACTATGGTATTCCCGTTGATTACCTTAAGGGGCTGGCTGAATACTGGAGATCCAAAAATGACTGGCGCAAACACGAGGAATCTCTTAACAAATTCCCGCAATTCACTACCACTATAGACGGACAGAACATACACTTTCTGCATGTGCGTTCACCAGAACCTGGAGCAATGCCACTGATCATCACACATGGTTGGCCGGGTTCAATCGTAGAGTTCATGAACATTATAGGACCGCTTACCAATCCTCGTGCACATGGCGGTAACCCGGAAGATGCTTTCCATGTCGTTATACCCTCGCTCCCCGGCTTCGGCTTCTCTGGACCGACAACTGAGGTAGGTTGGAACATTGGTCGAGTAGCCAGAGCCTGGGCAGAACTGATGCGCCGATTAGGTTATGAACGTTACGGCGCACAAGGAGGAGACACCGGAGCATTGGTCTCTCCAGCGCTTGGAAGAATTGCGCCAGACTGTGTCATCGGGGTACATGCAAACGGGCTTACAACATTCCCGTCCGGAGATCCCGCAGAATCGGTTGGTTTAACTGAAATCGAGCAAGCACGCTACGATAAGCTGACTGAACAAAGCTACGAGACAGCGGGTTATGCAATTATACAATCTACACGACCTCAGACGCTGGCCTATGGTCTGACTGATTCGCCCATCGGTCAGCTTGCTTGGATAGTTGAGAAGTTCAAGGAATGGACAGATCCTACAGCAAATCTTCCGGAGGATGCTGTTGATCTCGACCACTTGCTAACTAATGTCACATTGTATTGGCTCACCGGTACGGCAGGGTCATCGGCACGGATTTATAAAGAGGAGGCGAAATCCTGGGGCATGCCTGCTCAGCGCTCTGCGGTTCCTACCGGTGTTGCGGTTTTTCCGAAAGACATCTCGATCAGAAGTATTGTCGAACGCGAACATAACGTCGAGCATTGGTCAGAGTTCGAACGCGGTGGTCATTTTGCGGCAATGGAAGCACCTGATCTATTAGTTAACGACATCCGAAAGTTCTTCGGTCAACTTCGTTAAGACTATTCGAAATGTGCTTGTAATGGGTCATTCCAGAGCTTACTCCAGTCAAAATAAAGAGCAGCAAAAAGACGTGCCAGCTGGCACGTCTTTCTTCCTGTTATGGTGTAACTCGAATTAACGTAAAGTTTTGAGTGCGCCGCTCCAAGCGATAACTTGGTCAAGCATGCCATTCACGTTAGTAAGATGCAGATCCGCTGGTTTGAACTCACTGCCGTTCTCGAAATCTGTGAACAGCGACAACGCAGGGTGTACACGAACGTCCGCTACGGACAATTCGCCAAGTATACCGCGCAGATGCTCAGCTGCACGAGCTCCACCAACAGAGCCATAGCTTACGATACCTGCTGCTTTGTTGTTCCATGCTTCACGAGCATAATCAAGAGCATTCTTGAGGGATGCAGAAATACTGTGGTTGTATTCTTGTACGATGAATACGAAGCCGTCAAGGGTAGCAAGCTTTTCGTTCCATGCAGTCGCTTGTGCTGTTGCATCAGCTTCACCTAGGAGTGGAAGCTTGAAGTCTGCGATATCTACGATTTCATAATTAGCGTCACCACGTTGATCAGCCACGCTCTTAACCCATTCACCTACTTGTGGACTCAAGCGACCTTGGCGAGTACTGCCTAGAATAATTCCGATGTTTAATTTGGACATTGTTTGTTCCTCCTCATTGGTTGTTCTACCTAAAAGTTTGTCTAGAAATCCCATCCAATACACCACCCGTTTATAGTTCAAGCATCTTATGAATCAGCTGTATATGCTATGAGGTATATGCTCAAACTCATATTCATTCATAATGTCTTAATATTAAGTATTTTGAATATAAGCTAATAGTATCGGAGTTAATGTTGAATGTCAAGATACTAACAAAATGTTTGTAATAATATTTTTGTAATCATTCTTATGTACTCATGCATCTGTTTACTCAGGAATGAATGAAAGGCTTAACGTAGACTATATACCTATGTATATAGAATTGAATTCAGAATACCCAAGCAACCTTCTGTTTAGTTGAATCGTTAGGGACAGAGAAGGGTAATTACTCTTATGACCAATAGATGACAACTAGGAGGCAAGTTCACATGATGAAATCATTCCATTTGAAAATATCAGCAATTGCATTGTCAGTGGCACTGTTGCTGACTACGGCCATTTCACCTTACACGGAAGCAGCCGCTTATAGAACAGGAGATGATTTATTCAGCGGCACACCAGCAGGCGATTCCACCTATCATTTTAGCGATATTCAGTTTCTTAACAGCACGACCGGACGAGCAGCAGGCAATGGATTTCTAATCGGAACTTCAGATGCAGGCACAAGCTGGCAGTCTATCTATAAGGGAACTTGGCAGTTCACACAATTGAATTTCATATCCAATACGACTGGCTGGGCGTTAGCTCGATCCTCTAGCAGTGGTACGAATGCGCTTATTCATACGACGGATGGCGGAAGCACTTTTGCGAAAATATCAATGGGGTCCATCGCTCTTGAGCGCATTCAGTTCACAGACGCTAAGCATGGCTTTGGCTATACGAGAGCATATAGCTACAAAACGTCGAACAGCGGCAAATCTTGGACACGAATAGCGACACCTGCTAATACTAGGTATGCAGAGTTTACCGATGAGCTGCACGGTTGGGCGCTAGTTATTGTACCTGGAAGCTATACCGAACAACGAATGGCGGGGCAGCTTGGACGATGAAACTAACAGTTAAGTCGGAAGAGGTCAGCGGTGGAGCCATTTATACAAGTGGCAGTGAAGTATGGGCTAAGTTTAATGGCGGTGCAGGCATGTCCCAGCAATCTTACTCGGTCTACGCTTCTTCTAATAATGGAGCAAGCTGGCGTAAAGTTATTAATCAGGCAACAGCTGGGGGAGGGGCTGCACCGGGTGGAGCGGCAGGCGTTGTGAACAAAGGACCAGCATCGCCGGGTGGACATGCCAGCAATATGGTTCTAGTCGATGGGGCTGCTATTCTTGCAGGCTTCTCACCAGCTGGTGAGGTTATCGGAGTTGGACGTTCATTGAATGCGGGGGAATCATGGACTAACTTCACAGGTATTCAAGGCTATGAGAGTGTTA
This sequence comes from Paenibacillus xinjiangensis, assembly GCF_059686975.1. Taxonomy (NCBI): domain Bacteria; kingdom Bacillati; phylum Bacillota; class Bacilli; order Caryophanales; family Paenibacillaceae; genus Paenibacillus; species Paenibacillus xinjiangensis. Next base: position 16,707 of record NZ_JCAALS010000006.1, read on the forward strand.
TTGCATTCACGAGCAAGAATATTGGTTGGATGGCAGATACTAGCTTGATTAGCCCGGCATTGTACCGCACGACGGATGGTGGGCAATCCTGGTCGAAGAAGCTCGCAATCAACACCAATAACTAATCATTAATTCGGAAAGAATGGCTCCTCCTCTTGAGGAGTCATTCTTTTTGCCATATAGGCAGATTCTGTTTATGAACTTACCTTATATTATATTATTGATTTCTACTAAATTCCGATATATCATGATAAATGATTATAATAAGATATATTTAGTATGGTTTAGATATGCGGTGCAGAATCATACAAAAAAAAGAATAGAAATCAAGTTGGCCTATGACGGTCTTTGATTATCTGCTCTATAAGCTTTATAAATGTATTACGTTTCCAGCCATATATGCCCTGTTTGTGTCAGGTCGTAGCCAGTAATGGCTTGAAGCTCTTTCTTGAACTCGTCTGATTGAAGAATGGAGAGCAGCGATTGAATCCATGCTTGATTACTGTCGGTCTTGAGCATGACTATATCATAGCGTTCTTGGATTAACGGGATAAAATCAATGTTGCCAACGATCGACGCTGCTTTCTCGATGCCAACGCCGACATCAGCTTCACCTGTTGCTACCTGGGAAGCCACGCCAAGATGGTTGCTCTGCTCCTGCTCATAGCCGATTAGCTGACTGGACTTCAAGCCATGAAGCCGGAGCTGTTCATCCAGCAGCACGCGAGCACCAGAGCCCTTCTCACGATTGCTGATCCGCAGGCCCGGAGTGCCAAGATCAGCCCAGCCTTGCAGTGATAGGGGGTTGCCTCGCTGTACATAGAGTCCAGCTTGTCTTGATAAAAGATTGACAACGATGTAGGAAGAGCCGACAAGCAGCCTTCGTATATAAGGTAGATTGTATTCGCCTGTATCTCCGTCGAGAAGGTGTGTGCTGACGATATCGGATTCGCCGCGGTACATAGAGATGAGACTGTCAAGACTGCCGACATACGAGCGAAGTGGACGTATACCGTTCATATTCTTCTCCATATGCTTAGCAAGAATGTCTAGACTAAGATCTTGTCCAGTAATAACAATGGGGCGCTGCCCCACAGGGGATACTTGAGTAAGTGGTCCTGCAGGCTGTTCGGACCTGGCTGCACGTTCATGGCTATGTATGCCTTTGGCTCTCTGCTTATAGGCTTCAAGGTCGGCAGGGTCAATACGCATCTGCTTGCCTACTCGGTAAGAGGGCAGTTCGCCTTTCTTGATCAGGTCATATACAGTGAGCTTGGATATTTTGAGCAGCTTGGCAATTTCTTCGGTTGTGTACGAGACATCGCTGGACATGATGCTCCTCCTTATTAGCTGGTTTACTAGTAGTCTCATTGTATCATATCGTGTCATAGATGAATGGAATAACAACCGCGATGAGCGGTACACGGAGGATGAAAACATGGTTAAGACTATGAAAAGCTATTTATTACTAACTATTTTAACTGTAATAGCATTGGCAATTGCAGGCTGTAGTACAGCTTCTAATACGAGCACGAATGCGAATGCTAGTACCAATGCTGCAGAGCAAACCACAGTCGAATCGGCTGCGGAGCCGGCTGAAATGGTAGAGCTGACGATCTCAGCAGCAGCGAGCATGACGGACGCATTAACGGATATTAAGCAAATGTATGAGACTGCTCATCCATCGATCAAGCTGAGCTTCAACTTCGGTGCATCTGGTGCACTGCAGCAGCAGATCGAGCAGGGTGCACCGGCTGATCTTTTCCTATCTGCAGCGGTTAAGAATATGACGGCGCTTGTTGACAAGGATCTAATCGATACGAATAAGCAGATCAACCTATTAACGAATGAGCTTGTAGTAGTAGTTCCTACAGATGCTGAATTGCCGATAAACACCCTTGCAGATCTTACCCGTGAGGATGTTAAGACCGTAGCCGTAGGTATTCCGGAGAGTGTTCCTGCCGGTAATTATGCGAAGGAAGCACTAACGTATGCGAAGCTATGGGATACGCTTCAGGCCAAAGCCGTTCAGGCGAAGGATGTTAGGCAGGTCCTGCAATATGTAGAGACAGGGAATGCGGATGTTGGCTTCGTCTATAAGACGGATGCCCTTACCTCTGATCAAGTCAAGGTCGCTTTTTCCGTAGATGCAGCTAGCTATCCAACTATTGAGTATCCGATCGGTATTGTAGAAGCAACGAAGCATGCCATTGAAGCCGAAGCGTTCTATACGTATTTGCAATCGCAAGAAGCTCTTGATGTATTTATTAAATATGGCTTTACTGTTCCAACTAATTAAGGCATCTATGGACTGGCATACCTTTTGGCTACCGATTCGGCTGTCTTTGCAAATTGCCCTACTATCAAGTGTAATCGTTATTGTGATTGGAATAGTTGTCGCCTGGTGGATGTCCCGCCGAAGGTTCAGAGGTAAGATACTGTTAGAAACGTTCTTTATGCTGCCGCTTGTGCTGCCACCAACGGTAGTCGGTTTTTTGCTGCTCGTTATGCTCGGTAGAAGAAGCTGGATTGGTGAATGGATCGAGTGGCTGTTCGCTGCACCGATCGTATTCACTTGGTGGGCAGCCGTTGTGGCTTCAATCGTGGTCTCATTCCCGCTTGTGTATCAGACGTTGAAGCTCGGATTCGCCTCCGTAGATCAGAAGTTAGAAGAAGCAGCCCGTTCAACCGGGGCCAATGAATGGCAAGTGTTCAGGTATATTACGCTTCCGCTGGCGCTGCGTGCCGTTGTATCTGCTTATATTCTTGGCTTCGCTCGTGGTCTCGGTGAATTCGGAGCTACACTAATGATTGCAGGGAATATCCCAGGAAGAACGCAGACGATTCCAACGGCTATCTACGTTGCAGTCGATTCCGGCAACACAGTCATGGCATGGGCCTGGACAGGAGCAATTATTGTCATATCCTTTATCCTGCTGCTGATTGGTAGGAGAAGCTCCTAATCTAATGTAGTGTGCTGCGAGGCGGCATGAATGGCGCGAATATCCTCGAAATAAAAGAATCCCTGAGGAGGATTGAACCTCAGGGATTCTTTTATAATCATAGCCTATATAGTTAATAGTCATTATATATTTGACCTATATAGGTCGAGCACTATAAGATATTCAACATGAATAGCTGCTGTAAGAATACTCTTACAAAAATGGAGGAGCAATGCCATGTCGATCTACGAATATCACGCAACTGTAATTAATGGCACACCAATGGAGTTATCCGTTTATCGAGGCAAGGTTCTGTTAATTGTAAACACTGCAAGCCAGTGTGGATTCGCACGTCAATTCACTGATCTTCAGAAGCTGTATGAAGCTCGTGCAGAACGGGGATTCGAAATTCTAGCCTTCCCTTGTAACCAATTCAACTATAAAGAACCTGGTCATAACGATGAGGTTGAGTCCAAGTGTAGAATGGGATTTGGAGTCACATTCCCTATCTTTGAGAAGCTGAATGTGAGAGGTGAAGATTCACATCCGCTATTCAACTACTTGACGCAGCAGGCTCCATTCCAAGGCTTCGATCTGCAGTCTGAGAGCGGTCGATGGATGTCACAATTTCTACAGGAGAATTACCCGGCAATCTATGAAGGTGACGGAGTGAAATGGAATTTCACTAAGTTCCTAGTGGATCGGAATGGGGTTGTTCAGGCAAGGTTCGAGCCAACTATCGAACCATTGGAACTAGCAACAGCCATTGATTCATGGCTCGATCACACATAAGCAGCAGCAGGATATCTGCATCTATGAAAAGAATAAGGTAGATGAAGAATGTTTGATCTTGAAGGGAGCGAATTATGTTACCACAAGCAGTTGAACATACAATGAGTCTGTTATGTCATTCTTTAAGCAGTTGTTTGGATATAGAGTCGGTTTATCTATATGGTTCTGTTGCATTAGGAGATTATGTGGAGGGTAATAGTGATATTGATTTTATCGTTATTCTTCGGGATCATCCTACGGAGTTAACTATAGAAGCTATCTCAGCAGCACATTATAAGCTGGAGACGGCATTACCTGACACTGATATTATGGGTGCATATGTACTGACTGATGATTTAGGCAAGCCCTATCATGAAATGGTCTCATGCTTTACTTACTATAATAAACAGCTGCATTCTGATGGTTATGGCGCTGACATTAATCCTATTACTTGGTGGATTCTGAAGCATCGAGGTATTAAGGTTAATGGAGCGGAGCAAGCTTTCGCCTATGACGTAAACATGGAATCGTTGGTCAGCTATGTCTTTGAGAACTTGAATACCTATTGGGTCAGCTGGATAGATCGATTAGAGCAACAGTTAACGTCACTCTCTATAGACGAGCATGCCAATATCTCAAAGCAGCTAGATGAAGCGGTTGAGTGGTGTACACTCGGAATGTTACGACAGTTGTATACGATAAGAGAGCATGACATTAAGAGTAAGCTTGAGGCGGGACAATACGGTCTTACTGTAATTCCGCAGAAGTGGCATGGGTTAATATACGAAGCTATACATATCAAGAGACTGCAGCCTGAGCGAATATACCATTCCAATGAACATCGATTGTCGGATCTAGTAGAGCTGCTTCGGCATATTCATCAAGAAGCTCAATTAGAGTATAAGAATTATGATGCTTCTATAAAACGGACTTCCCAGGAGTAAACGGGAGGTCTATTTTTTTGCTTTTTACCGCGTAGAATATAGCATTCTCCCAATGTATGGCGTCCATATGGAATAATATTCTTATACTTCAACCATACGTTTATTATATATAAAACCATTTGAAAACGTTTTATAATTCATTGTGCAAGGCAACAGTGTAATCGCTTTCTGAAAAAGTGGGCGTATATCATGTCGGGGGGATTAATGTGAAAAAGACAGGAATGCTAGGATTCATCTGTGTGCTTGTAACGATGTTGATACTATCTGCATGTGGAGCTGGAGAGAATAGCTCTGCGAATTCAGAATCAAGAGGTGAGCTTGAATGGGATGCAGAAGCGAAGGAATATGTAATGGAGCCGGAAATCGCTTCAGGTGAGAAAGCCTTGAAAATCTGGGTTGAATATGAGGATTATGCTACAGCCCTTATCGAAGCTTTTAAGGTCAAATATCCGCAAGTGAAAGTCGAATATGAAATTGTAGCGAAGGTAGAAAGTGTAGAGCGTATGGGATTGGATGGAGAAGCGGGTAAAGGCGCTGATGTATTCACGACCAACTACGACAAGCTAGGCCTCGCGCTTGAGAATGCGACAGCTGCACCAATCGGTCAATATGAAGAAGCCTTACAAGAAAGAATTCCAGCAACGTTCATTGAGGTTGCGAGCAAAGAAAATCAGATGTTTGGTATTCCAATCTCAACCGAATCCATCGCACTCTTTTATAACAAAACCTTGTTGAAGGAGCTGACAGGAAGCGATCAGCCCGCGACAACTTGGGAAGAGGTATCAGAGCTTGCTAAGAAGTACAACGATAGCAGCACGAACCAATGGACGATTCGGTTCCTAGCAGGGCAGCTATATTATGCTTATCCGGTTCTGTCTTCCTTAGGCTGGCATCTCTATGAAGACAATGATCTGGATAAACCTAATTTCAATTCAGAATCATTAACGAAGGGCTTAGAGTATTACAAGTCGTTAAGAGAAATTTGGAATGTCAACTCTGCTGATGCTACTTATGATTCCATAGAGAATGAATTCGTCAAAGGCCAGACACCTTATGTCATTACTGGACCATGGGTATTCAAAGATTTCAATCAAGCTGCCAAGGACAATAGCTTCGAATATGGCGTGACGACCCTGCCTACGGTATCGTCCGGTGATGTGGCTGCTTCTTTAACAGGCATTTCAGTAGCTGTCGTATCTGGCTATTCGGAATATCCTGCTGCTGCAAGGGTGTTCGCTAACTTCATGGCATCTAATGAAGGTGCTGCTGCGCTGTATCAATCAACAGGCGCTATTCCAGCATTGAAGAAAGAGCAGGTTGTGAATGTAGCAGGCATCGATGGGAATGAGCATATCGCTGGTATCATTGCACAATCCGAGAATGCAGATTTAACTCCGCAAATTCCAGAATATTTGTACACTTCGGGTAATGCACTCGTCGTTAATGTGTGGGATGACCTGCTGTCTGTTGCAGACGCTCAACAAAAAGCGGAGAAAGAATATACAGATTTGAAAGCGCTAGGTCAATAAACAAAATGATTGAACGATTGCATAGAGACAAAGGTGTGAAGAAATGAAGGATTCAATAAACAAGCAAACACCAGGCTGGATAGCAGGATTGTTATCAGCGATTATATGGGGGGCTGGACAAGGGCTGAATCGCCAGTATTTGAAAGCCCTCTTCTTTTTTCTAATCGGCTCTAGCAGTGTTGTCGTAGAGCTGGCTTCTGGGAACTACCTCTATATGACTGACAGCTATCGCTTTCGTGAGAACGGAGGCTTCTTCTTAAAAGGGGTTTGGGGGCTGTTCACATTAGGAACGCAGCCAAGAAAGATGGGACTCACTGGGCTGACTGCCGGTGATCATTCCATCGTTCTCATGGCAAATGGAATCATCGCCTTGATGTTCATCGTCATTCTGCTCTTCTTTTATATATGGAACATTAAGGATGCTGCCCATGCAAGAAGTGTGATGAATCATTCAGGCCAACGTGAGAGCTCGCTGCAGTATTTCAAAAAGCTATGGCATTCAACCTATGCGTATATCGTATTGTCGCCTACGGCTGTGCTGCTGTTATTTATATGTGTATTGCCGATTGTGTTTGGCGTATTGATTGCTTTCACCGATTACAGCCGTAACAATACACCGCCGACCAAGCTTGTCCAATGGGTAGGTCTGGATAATTTCGCTACAGTGACACAAGTGTTCTCCTGGGTTCATACGTTTGTAGGGGTATTGAGCTGGACATTCGTATGGGCGATATTAGCTACTGTTACAACTTATTTCGTAGGCTTCTTTCAAGCTGTTCTACTGAACAACTCGAGCATTAAGTTCAAGAAACTGTGGCGAAGTATATACATCCTGCCTTGGGCTGTGCCTGCTATGATCTCAGCTCTCGTATTCAAATCCATGTTCAATGGTCAGTTCGGTCCAGTCAGTCAATTCCTGCTCGATATTGGCCTGACTTCAGAGAGAATATACTGGTTCACAGATCCAAGCCAGACGAATCTTGCACGTATATTAGCTCTGTTGATTAACTTGTGGCTCGGCTTTCCTTACTTCATGGCATTAATAGGAGGGACGTTGACGAATGTCTCTGACAGCTTCTATGAAGCAGCTCGCATCGATGGAGCGAATTCCCGTCAGATGTTCTGGCATATCACCTTCCCGATTGTCTACAAAGCTACAGCACCTCTGCTGATGCTATCCTTTGTAAGCAACTTCAACAACTTCGGTGTCATCTACTTCTTGACTGAGGGAGGGCCAGTGAATCCAGATTATAATTTTGCGGGCAACACCGATCTATTAATTACTTGGCTGTACAAGCTGACGCTAGATAACAGGCTCTACAATATGGGTGCGGTTATGTCCATCATCGTCTTCTTGATTGTTGCTAGTTTCTCATTAATTAATCTACGGAAATCGAAATCGTTCGAGGAGCTTTAAGCTATGAATCGTAAGCGTACGAATATTGCAGGAGCATTAAAAACAATCTTGATCTATATCGAATTGATCATCGTGGCGATTATTGTTGTCTATCCTTTGATATGGATTGTAGGTTCCTCCTTCGGGAGCTCGAAGGGACTGGCGAATGCTTCTGCCATACCGGATAATGCCACGTTGCAGAATTACAAGGATCTATTCCAGAATACGAATTTTCCAATATGGTATTGGAACACATTGAAGGTAGCGCTAGCCAACATGGTAGGTGGAGTTCTATTGTCTACTCTAGGAGCCTACGCGTTCTCCAGATTTAAGTTCAGAGGTAAAAAAGCGAGCCTGCTCACGATTCTAATTCTTCAAATGTTCCCTACCTTCTTAACGGCTATCGCTGTATATATGCTGTTCTTAAACTTTGGACTGCTCGACAGTCTAACCGGATTAGTCGTTGTAGGCGTAGCAGCTCAGCTGCCCTATAACATATGGCTGTTGAAGGGGTATCTAGACAATATTCCAATGAGCTTCGATGAAGCTGCATTAATTGACGGAGCTTCACGTACTCAAATTTTTGTTCGTATTATTATGCCGCTAGCCTCACCCATGCTGACGTTCGTGGCGGTGCTGCAATTCGCTGCTCCTTGGATGGATTTCATATTGCCAAGATTGCTTATTTCTAGTGAGACTAAGAAGACGGTTGCCATTGGCCTCTACTCTATGATCAGTGACCAAACCAAGAATGAATTTACATTGTTCGCAGCGGGCTCTGTATTGGTAGCTATTCCAATTGCAGTCTTGTATATTGCTTTGCAGAAATATTTGATCAATGGATTATCGGCTGGTGGAGACAAAGGATAGGAAGGATAGGTAGCAATGAATCAGACTTTTATTAAAGGCGCGGATATATCCATGCTGAAGGAAGTAGAAGCATTAGGGGGAGAATATTTCCTCAATAATGAAAAAAAAGATTTGTTCGAAATTCTGAGGTTAAAAGGGATGAATGTCATCCGGCTTCGGCTATGGCTCAATCCTTATGATGAAGAAGGAAACCCGTATATGGGTGGTACGAATGATCTGGAGACGACGATCGAATTAGCCAAGAGAGCGAAGGCTCATGGATTACAATTCATGCTTAATATTCATTACAGTGATTTCTGGACCGATCCGAAGAAGCAGATAAAGCCGAAGGCTTGGCAATCCTTATCTAGCGAGCAGCTTGAGAATCAAGTCTATAACTACACAAGAGAAGTTATTGAGGTGTGTAGAGCATGTGATGTATTGCCGGATATGGTGCAGATCGGGAATGAGACGACCAACGGTATGTTGTGGCCAGAGGGCAAGACACCTAAGTATTTATTCGAAGAGAAGAGGTTCGAAGAGGTAGAGAGTAGAGAGTGGGCAGCATCCTATGATCGCCTCGCTAGTCTACTACATGCTGGTGTCCGTGCTGTGAGGGAAACGGGACCGATGAAGATTATTCTGCATCTCGATGCAGGCGGTTCCAATGTGCTGTATCGTACTTGGTTCGATGAAATCTGTGCGAGAGGTGTGGAATTCGATGTCATTGGCTTATCCTATTATCCGATATGGCATGGAACATTAGATGAGCTGCGATTCAATATGGAGGATATTAGTACTCGCTATAACAAAGAAGTGCTTGTCGTAGAGACAGCCTACGGATTTACTTCGCAAAGCGCCTCAGGAGGCGATATTTTCACGGAAGAGCTGTCTCATCAAGCTGGATATTCTCCTAGTGTCGAAGGGCAAGCCCAATTTCTGCAAGACTTGATGATGACCGTACAGCAGGTGCCGGGGCACAAGGGAATCGGGATTGTATATTGGGAGCCCGCATGGCTGCCAGTGGAAGGAACGAGCTGGGCCAGCTATGCGGGCATGAAATATGGGAATGACATCGCTAATATGGGGAATCACTGGGCCAACCAAGGGTTATTCGACTTCAAGGGAAATGCCCTCGATTCAATAAATGTGTTCCAACAATTCAAAGAGGAAAAGGAGATGTAATGATGAAGAAGTGGATCAAATGGAGCTTTCTGCTATTGTGTGTGGTGACCTTTCTCACGCTTGCTGTAGGCAATCAGACCGTATCGGCTGCAGGGGATTTCATCATGGGTGGTGACGTATCCATGCTTCAAGAGGTGGAGCAGCTCGGAGGTGAGTTCTTTGAAGGGGGCGTTCAGAAGGATGCCTTGCAGATATTAAGCTCTCATGGAATGAACTATGCGCGATTAAGAATATGGGTGGATCCGTATGACAGTCTAGGCAATCCTTATGGCGGAGGCACCAATGATCTTGCAACAACCATTGCCTTAGCGAAGCGTGCTAAGCTGCAGGGCATGGAAGTGCTGCTGGATTTCCAGCTTAGTGATTTCTGGGCTGACCCTGGTACACAGACTAAACCAAAGGCTTGGCAGAGCTTAACGTATACGCAGCTCAAAACAGCCGTACATGACTATACAGAAAGTGTCATTATCGCTATGAAGAACGAAAATGTTATGCCGAAAATGGTTCAAATGGGGAATGAAACAAGCAGCGGCATTCTATGGGGAGACGGACAGGTAGGAGGCGGGATTAGTGATTTCACTCAATTGGGAGAGCTGTTGACAGCTGGCATCAACGGGGTTAATGATGCGCTTGCAACAGGAGAAGATATCGAGATTGTTCTGCATCTGGATATGGGCGGAGATAATAATCTGTATCGCTGGTGGTTTGATGAAATTACAGCCCAAGGTGTAGACTACGATATTATCGGCTTATCGTATTATCCATTCTGGCATGGCACGATGGGTGAATTGCAAAACAACCTGAATGACTTAAGTAAAAGGTATAGCAAAGACGTGATGATTGTTGAGACCGCATACGGCTTTACATTAGATGACGGTGATGGTCTAGGGAACTCTTTCTATACGGCGGAAGAGGCTACTGGCGGCTATCCGGCTACACCTGCAGGACAAGCTGCCTATATGCGCGATCTGAAAGAAATTGTGCAAGATGTGCCTAATGAAAGAGGAAGAGGCATCTTCTGGTGGGAGCCGACGTGGCTTCCAGTCACTGGAGCTAACTGGGGTACAGAAGCAGGGAAGCTGTACAACGACGATACCGGTCTATTGTCTAATCCATGGGACAATCAAACTTTATTTGATTTCGATGGGAATGCACTGAGTTCACTATCTGTATTCAATGAAAGTACGCCAACAAACTTGCTCAGCAACCCTGGTTTTGAAGCCAATGTATGGACGAGTACACCAACGAGCTGGGGAGTGTGGGGAGCTGCTGCAAGTGACTACACTGCGATTAAGGTAGAGCAGCCCGGCATTACAGGTGATAATAAGCTGACCCACTGGAAAGATACAGCCTATACAGCTTCGACGTATCAAGTTGTAACGGGACTTCCCAGCGGAACCTATTCGTTCACAGCATGGATTCTGAACAGTGGTGGACAAAGCGATGTTCATCTCTATGCCAAAAACTACGGCGGCACAGAGTTACAGCAGGCTCTGCCAGTAAGTGCAACGAATTGGGTGAAAGTCAGAATTGATAATATTCAAGTAACGAACGGCCAATGTGAGATTGGCATTATCTCTTATGCGAATGCGAATAACTGGATCAATATGGATAACGTGAAATTTTACAAATCGTATTAATATCCTGTAAAGCAGAGTGTTCTGTTAGTTCGTCAAGATCTAACAGAATACTTTTTTTAATAACACTTTCAGCAAACATTCAGCCATTAGGAACAAGGATTACATGGAATGTTGTCGAACAAATATTGGGAGAATGACCGTAATTGGTATAGCTGCTAATAGGTGGGATGATTCGTGAAAAGTCATGATGAGAATATTAGGAGTGTATTTAATTCGTTAGAACGATCACTTCCTCTATATATTGAAACCATTGGATACAGTGCTTGGGAACGTATCTTCAACAGACCAGACGGTTATCCGTATTACCACTGGCTTCATACGCTGGAAGGTGAGGGGAGCTTTGAATTCGCAGGTTCGACCCTATCATTAACGGCTGGAAAAGGTGTTTTGTTAACGCCCTTTACTCCTCACTCTTATTACCCTGTATCAGATCGCTGGTCGACTGCTTATATTACGTTCGGCGGTGCAGCTGTTACTGCCATATTAGATTCACTAGAAATGAATCAGTCTGCTATGTATTCGGAGACAGAGCAAGTCTCTTTTGCCAACTTAATAGAAGATATGATATACAAGGCTGATGAAGACACTGAATTCTCTGGGCTCGAATGGTCTACCGAATTGTATCAATTTCTTATGCAGCTCAAAAAATTCGGTATGCGCAATGATCAGCCATCTCTATCACAGTTCTATGAAAAGCTGAGGCCTGTCGTCCAATGGATGGAGCAGAATTGCTCGGCTAACGTCGGTCTCCCTGAGATCGTTGAGCAAGCTAATATGAGTGTTTCCTATCTGAATGAGCTGTTCCGAGATGCCTTCGGTCTGAGCCCTTACTCATTCTTAATTCAACTGCGTATTCGCGAGGCCAAGAAGATAATGGTGACGAATCCAGGTATGGCACTGAAAGAGGTCTCTGTATTAGCAGGCTACAATGATGTAAGTCACTTCGTCGCTACCTTTCGAAAAAAAGAAGGGATTACACCAGCTAAATATCGGGAGCTTCACCTCGCTGCACACGCCGAAAGAGCCTGATATCCTTCAGGCTCTTTCTTCAGAATTAATATGCGATGAACAGCTATTTGCCGATCGATTGAGCGAACCGGAATAATCCGAAGAAGTCATTAGACATAAGGAGTGGAATCGCCTTGTTGATCTGCTGGGGTTCCCAATCCCACCATTTGATCTGCATCATTCGATCAATGATATTTTGCGGAAAACGGTATTTCACGATTCGGGCTGGATTACCGGCAACGATGGCATACGGGGGTACGTTCTTAGTGACCACGGAGTTCGTTCCGACACAAGCGCCGTCTCCAATAGTGATTCCAGACATAACTGTTGAGCAAATTCCAATCCATACGTCATTTCCGATGATCACATTGCCTTTGGATATTGAAACATCGGAAATCTGGTTATGTTCTGGCATAAATGCACTGAACGGATAGGTTGTTCCCCAATCATATCGATGATTGCCTCCTAGCATGACCATCGTTCCCCCAATGGAACAGAACTTCCCGATTACACAAATACTGCTAGAGCTGTAGGAGAGTACCACAGGTGTCCCGTAAGTATAGGGGCCGATATACGTATTCCCATTCAAAAATCTAGGCGGATGCACCGCCAGTAATGTTTCCATTCCCACTCTATCACTTCCCTATCTATTGTTCCTTCCAAGCCTCTCATTCTTACCATATTCAGATACAAGCTGGAAGGGAATAGACGGCTCACCATATTCTTATTGCAACCAAATTTCACCTATTCCCGTCTATTATAAGGAATGGTTCATATTGAATAAGGTGAGGAGATGCGATGGATTTTTTGCTTCGTTTCTATTTTTCTTTGGATTCCATATTTCGCTCAATATGTGTATCTATTTTTTTCTTTCTTCCCTATTAGTCATCCGGCAGATAACCCAAATCCGGTTACGGGATTAATAGCTCTAGCAGGCTTGATGATTTATCCGTTTTATTTATTGGGCATTAATTTCTTTGGATTATATCTCCATAAGCATGCATCAAGCGAGATTTAGTAAGAAAGAGGTATATACACCTCCTTCTATTTTTGCAAACTCGAATTATAGACCGCTTGTTCTTCATCACTGATAATGTTGAAATTAGTTACCCTTCTAAGAAACGTTGTGCCATCAGCAATTTTTACTATATCATCATTGAAAGCAATAATTGGTTGAGGCGGTCTCAATCTCATGCGATCCTGATAAACCATGATCGGCGCTTGTAGATATATCGCATTGCGAATGTCTATATCCGATTTTAATTCTTGTCCAGCAGCGAATTGAGGTACTTCATGCATATCATAACCCCCATAGTTTAGATAATTAGTTAATCAACTCAATAAGTCGACATTTGAGTACTAGGGTGCCCTATTAGCTTAGTAATATTCATAAACATAAAAATTCTTCCTAAAATTATTAGGAGAGGGATATATAAGAGGGGATGAATAAAATGGACTATAAAAAAATAAACTCATTGACTAAATATCCTAGTATTCATACCTATCATAAATTAGGTGAGAAAAAGGCATGGACGAGTGTTAGTATGCAGCAGCCTACAGCTAATCTGGCTCAATCCGCCCAACCGGGTGGCCCTACTTATGGAATCAATACAACGAATGAGGGCAGAATTGTCATTCTGGGAGGAGGCATTCCGTTAGTGAGTAATGGTCAAATCGTTGGCGGTATTGGTGTTAGCGGAGGTAATAGCACGCAGGATATCGAGATTGCTACACCGGCAGTTCAAGCGTTCGAAAGTTTAATAGGGATGCCAAGAGTATTAGGCGGCCGAATGGGCTAAGGAAACCAATCAAGGAGAAAAGGAGTGCAGTGCGATTCTGTACTGCTTTTCTTTTTTATTGGGCACATAAGGCTCAATAAGTAGTAAGCTTAGAGTAGGACAAGCATAGTGCCAATGATTAAATACGGAGGCTGACATGAACAAAAAGATTGAAGTGCCCAAAATCCCGCTGCATTTGCCTGAATTAAGGGATGCCTTGTATTCACTTAATGCAAGAGATGAGTTCAGTCATGGGGTAATTGAGGATCATATGATTGATAACCAGGAAGCAGTTAAAGTCTCATTCGAGAAAATGATATTCAGAAATGTAACCATTCTAGAGTCTTCATTGCCAGAAATGGAGCTTACCGATATTGTGTTCGACAAATGTGATTTATCCAATATTGATTTGTCAGGGTCCTTCATTCATCGAGTGGAGTTCAGAAACTGCAAATTAATAGGAACAGACTTCTCGAGAAGCAGGTTCCAGAATGTGCGCTTCATCCATTGTTTGAGTGATTATTCCGTATATCGATTCGCAAAATTCAAGCAAGTCGCATTCGAGGATTGCGCGTTAATGAAGTCAGATTATTATTGTGCTGAGCTGCAGCACTTCGAACTTCAACGCTGCAATATTGATCAATCGATGTTCTCAGGTACCAAGCTTAAGGGAATCGATCTTAGCAATTGTGAATTTGACGAGTTGCATGTAGAAATAGAGGATTTGTCAGGCTGTATAATTGCGCCGCAGCAGGCGTCAACCTTTGTCGGGCTGTTAGGTATGGAGATGAAACCGACGTAAGTGGAGTAGGAGTTAATGTTTCCTCTACCTGATGATTCATGGAATATTTTGATTGTACAAGGAATTGTTACTTCATGATAGACTCGGGTCAGAATACATAAAAGGTAGGGGAAGAAAGGTAATGGTATGGTTTATTAAAGGCATGAAGAATTATGTTGGTTTTCAAGGAAGAGCTAGTCGCAAGGAATATTGGATGTTCACGCTGTATTGTGCTATCTTTTCCTTGGTTCCTTCCTTATATGAGGAGATACAGAGTATGCCACCAATCTTATCGGGAATCTATATTTTGCTCATCTTCTTACCTTCGTTAGCTGTTTGTACTCGTAGACTACATGATACCGGGAGAAGTGGATGGTGGAACTGCATTGTCCTTATCCCATTGATAGGTATCATTATTCTAGTTATTTTTACTTGTCAAGATAGTCAAAAGAGTGATAATCAATATGGACCCGTTGGCCTACAATAAAAGAGAAATCAACCTTACTTACGGAGCAGCATGCGGCAGCAGCAGCTCCGTTTATTCAGCTATGCGGTTCATAGCAATCATTGTACGAACCGGGTTAACTTCTGTGGATTAGAAACCAAATAAATGCCGCGAACCGCAGTGTATGCAGCGTTCGTATCGAAGATGAATGCGAATGGAGGAAGATTCTCTCGTTGCAGCAGAAGTCCGCGTTGACCACTAATCCTGACGGATAGCAATTGACCTGAGAATGATCCTTTCCTTGCAATTCCATTGAAGAAAGCAATAATTCTGTCGCGGCCTTCTATTGGATTAAGAGCAGAACGAACGATACCTCCGCCATCACTGAGCAATATTGCATCTTCGGATAACAGATGAATGAATGACTCGAAGCGGCCGGTGTCGATCGCTTGTGAGAAAGAGTGAACGAATCGATCCATCGAAGCATCAAGCACCGTATTTGTCTCTTGATGCGGCAAGTGGCCGATCTTCGAAGAGGCACGACTATAAATTTTGCGGCAGGCAGCTTCCGTCTTATCCATCATGGCTGCAATGTCAGTATATTCGTAGCCGAAGGATTCGCGCAGTACGAATACAGCTCGCTCGGGAGGTGTGCAAGTCTGCAGCAATACGAGCAGGGCATAGCCGAGCTGTTCATGCTGAATGATTCGCTCTAGCGGCCCATCCTCTTGGTCGAGCTCAATGATGGGTTCAGGAAGCCATTGACCAGGATAGCTCTCTCGCTTGCGAGGTGCTGCTTTCATCATATTCAATACACGATTGGTGAGTAATTTGACTAAGTAGGCTTTCGGATGCGTGAGATCTTGTGGGCCTTGTCGGCTTACAGTGACGAACACATCCTGCACGGCATCCTCAGCTTCACTCATCGAACCGAGCATTCGGTACGCAATGGACGTAAGCACCGGTTTGTACGCAATGTAGAGCTCCTCGACTTCCATGTTTATCTCGTTCGACAACATAAGTGTATCAACCTCCATTATGATCATCCTAGCAGGATATACCTAAGAAAGCCACCCAGATGGGTGGCTTGAAGCTTGGTATGCTTTCGGATTAGACCTCGTAACAGCCAGGGAACATGCCTGTTGTGATTGCGATTCGATTCCAGCAGTTGATGGCGTTAATAGCCATTATAATTCCAACAAGCTCGCTCTCGCTGAAGTGATTGCTTGCTTCATCGTAGATATCCTGTGGAACGCCCGCTGCAGAAATGACTGTAACGGCTTCTGTAAGAGCAAGTACAGCACGTTCCTTCTCGGAGAAGAGCGGAGTTTCCCGCCATACTGTGATCAGATTGATTCGCTGCTCAGTTTCACCCATTTTACGCAAGTCAGTGATATGCATATCCAAGCAGAACGAGCATCCATTAATTTGGGAAGCTCTGATCTTGATCAATTCGACCAATATCGGATCATTGTTCATTTTGTTAACCGCGTCCTCTAGTTTAAGTAGTGCCTGGAAACCTGCGGAATTGGCCGTGCGATGGTTCATACGTAATTTCATTTGAATTCCTCCATTTGCTCTTCTTTTGTTGTTTCTGCTATCTAAGACAATCGAGGGTCGACTTTTGTGACAGGTTAAACTAAAAAAACAAAAAAAATTGTAGCACACTTAATCTCTTGCTGCCTGTCTTCTTCAACCCGCACCATACGGCGAGATTTAAGGCGTGTCGCAGCTTTTATATAGAGATAGAATTAGTTATTATTGATTTAATAAAGTGAAGTGGAGGGGAAATACGTGAAAATTAACTTAATACTTTTTCTAAATTCAATCAAAGAACAAGACACACCTCAGGGCACGCAAGAAGTATTAATAAAAACGTTTGAATCACATATCCGTCCTGTTAAAGGTGATATACTGGATGATCCTGGGTTCCATCCAGCTTTCCATAATGGTTATGAGGTTGCAAAAGTTACTATAAACTATGAATCCAATGAGAGCTGGGTCTCATTATCTCCACTTGCGATTGAAATTGAGAATATACCAATGGAAACTTATTTCATCCACCTTGTAAAACACGGTTGGAGCACTCTAACAAAAGAAGAGTTGAATGTTAAGCAATAGAACAATAATTTCATTTTGATTGCTCACTTCCTTACTCAATAAAACAGCAGCAGTCTAGGACTTAATTTCTTGTCCTAGGCTGCTGCTGTTTTGTTAAAGGAATGGAATGTATTTAATATTTGCAAAATATTGTAGGTTGACAAGTGTCTATTTGTAACATTTTCCTTTCATTTTCAAAACATATCTATTACTATTAAGTAAATAACAGGAAGGTGAGACAACAGAAATGGTTGCAAAGATTAATTTTGTTTTATTTCTCTTTTTAGCTTTAATATTCGCTTTTGGGTTCGGCGTGTACTTCTCAGACAACGTGAAATCAGCGCTGAATATGGAGACCTCCACAAGCCTCGACGCTGGCTTACAGAAGCCGTTGGACATCGACAGTGACAGTACTGCAGCAACTACACCAGTAACAGAAGAAGTAGTTGATGCTGCAGTAGAAGAACCAACGGATGAAGGTAATGAAACGGTAATTGAAGAGGAGAAAGAGCCTGAGCTTGAAGAGGCTGAGGAGCCGGAAGCACAGATTAAGACAGTTACCGCAGAGAGTAGGTTTAGTGAACCTGAAGATTTCGAGTACGGTATCAATTCAGCTGATGGGATAACACTTACTTGGACTGTCGATAATCTATCTGGTAAGACCATCAATTATTATACTGTGAATATTAGTACATTCAATGCAGTGGGTGATCCATCCTATGATCAGCATACAGGGGAGAATACATTTGCTCTCAACTATGTTGGACCGGTGGAACCAGGAGGACAGCTAGTTGTTTTTAATCGGTTCACTTATCAAGGAGCTCTAGACTCAATCACCATTGATGAGATTGAATTGGAATACAATGACGGAACGAAGGAAAGAGTCGTATATAATAAATCCACATCCAATGGTGGTGGGATGGATAACTAGTTATATAAAAAGTAACGAAAGACCGCCTATTAGCGGCTTTTTATACAAAGGTGTTGAGCAGCTACTCCAACTGTTCAGCACCTTTTTTAGTTTAACAGGCTTACTTAACCAGCTCAACAAATCGGCCTGCGGAAATGGACAGCGGCATATTGCGCATGATCATAATGCCGACGTGGGAGGGAGGAAGCTGAATGTCTAGCTGAACCTCGAAGAGGGAACCCTCTTCCAGCTCTTTCGATACAAATTCCCTTGTTATATAGGAAATGCCAAGTCCTCTACGTGCAAACTCGATGAGCAGATCCACGCTTCCGACCTCGATTTCAGGCTTCAGTGTATAGCCCCGGCTCTGGAATAGCTCGGTTATCGCCATTCTTGCCCGGCTGTTGCGAGAGAACAATATGACAGGGTAATTAAGCAGCGTGTCCGTTGAAATAACGGAGTCCTTCAGCTCTGCATAATGCGGACCGGCTACAAAACAATCCTGAAGCTGAATACTTTCTCTCACTTCAAGCTGTGGATCGACGATGGGCATACGGACAACCCCTAAGTCAATCTCGCCTTCTTTTAAGAAGGATATAATCTCGGGTGTCGTACCATGATTGAGATGCAGCCTGACGCCAGGATACTTGGCATGAAAGGTCTCCAGATAAGGCAGCAAATAGTGCTTGAATAGAGAATCACTTCCGCCAATGCGCAGTTCACCGCTATCTAGGTTTTTGAGTGCGGCCATTTTCTCTTCTGCAAGTGAAATCAGGATTTGTGACTGCTCGATGTAGGAATAGAGCGTTTCACCCTCTTGCGTAAGTGCAACTCCCTTGGAATTTCGATAGAACAAAATGATTCCGAAGCTGTCTTCCAGCTGTTTGATGGCATGACTGACACTTGGTTGAGTAATATATAACGCTTTGGCAGCTTGTGTTAAGCTTCCTGTCTTCGCAGCCCAATAGAATACTTTGTACAATTCGTAGTTATTGTTCATAGGCGTCATCTATAGCTCCTGTCACATATATTAACCTGATGTATGGATCTTATTCGTATTATAGTGGAACCACGAACAAGAAACCAGAGCTTAACAGGTGATGCTCTATAGGACAAACAGAGTAATCATTGTTTCAGTCCATAGACACTGTCTATGGATACTGTGGAATTTATTGATTACCTGTATGGCTCGCAATCGTATTATAGTGAGATTAAGAAAAAGAAAACAGAGCTTGCTTGTGAGATAGCGTACACGCTGCTCTGAATGGAAGGAGAAAAGAAGATGGAATCAACTACGTTCGTCTTGTTTGGAGCAACAGGAGATTTGGCCAAAAGAAAAATATATCCTGCCTTATATAATTTATTTGTCGATCAGAAGCTTCCGAAGTCCTTCTCCTTGATTGGTCTTGGAAGAAGAGAATGGTCGGACGAAACCTTTCAAGCGAATGTCGAGCAATCCCTTCGTGAATTCTCTAGAAGAGACATTCAAGACCCAGCATCAATCAAACAATTCTTAGATGCTTTCCGTTATCGTGTTCTCGACATAGGACGTAAAGAGGATTATCAGAAGCTGCTGCAGCTGGTTGAGCAACGGGAACAGGAGCTGAACATTCCACAGAATCGTTTGTTCTATTTATCAGTCGGTCCAGAGTTCTTCGAAACAATCGCAGCGAACGTTCATGAGAGTGGACTTGGATCGGTTAAAGGCTGGAAGCGGCTAGTCATAGAGAAGCCATTCGGACATGATCTGCAATCTGCTCGTGATCTCAATGCGAAGCTGAGCCAAGCGTTCAAGGAGGAAGAGGTTTTCCGAATTGATCATTATCTCGGCAAGCCGATGGTTCAGAAGCTCGAAGGCTTGCAGCAGAACAACCCAATCGTGCAAGCCTTGTGGAACAATCGTTACATTGCGAATGTGCAGATCACAGCTAATGAAACGGTAGGCGTTGAAGAAAGAGCTGGTTATTACGATCATGTTGGTGCTCTAAGAGACATGTTCCAGAATCATATGCTGCAATTGCTCATGATGATCGCGATTCATCTTCCGCATAAGAGTGGTTCCGATGTGGTCCGCTTCAAGAAAAAAATGGTGATGGAGGCTCTTGAACCTCTGCACAAACAAAATGTGAATATGAGTGTGATCCGCGGGCAGTACAAGGAAGGCAGCGTGCAAGGTAAGCCAGTGGTTGGTTATAAATCTGAACCAGGTATTGCGCCTGACTCCATGAATGATACCTTCATTGCCGCCAAGCTAGAGATTGATGACGCATTCTGGCGGGGCGTTCCCTTCTATATTCGGACTGGTAAGCGAATGAAGGAGAAGTCAACACGAGTCATTGTTGAATTCAAAGAACCAATCAAGCATTCCTCACAGGCTAATCAAGATGGCTCAGTGCCTAATCTGCTCGTATTCGAAATGAGTCCGAACGAAGCAATCTTGCTGCAGCTCAATGAGAAGGACAGTGAACACAAAGGGGAATTCAAACCCGTTCATATAGATCTTCATACAAGTGGTGACGATGTTCCAGAGGCTTATGAGAATTTAATCCACGATGCCTTGAACGGAGACCCTACATTCTTCGCGCACTGGGATGAGGTTGAATTATCTTGGAAATGGGTTCAACCCATTCTTGAGGCATTCGAAGAGAATCTGGTTCCGTTACATCAATATGAAGCCGGCACTTACGGACCTACTGAGTCTGATGCTCTGCTTGCAGAGGATGGCTATCATTGGTGGTTCGATGCCAAGGAAGAACACGCGAGTGAAATTAAAGGAGGAGAACAATATGCCTATCACACAAACCATTGATCAATTAGCTATTGATACGATCAGAACCTTGTCAATCGACGCCATTAACAGTGCCAACTCCGGTCATCCGGGGCTCCCAATGGGGGCTGCACCAATGGCATACGCCCTATGGGCGAAACTTCTTAATCATAATCCGGGTCATGCCAAGTGGTTCAACCGTGATCGCTTCGTACTTTCTGCAGGACATGGCTCAGCTCTTTTATACAGCCTTCTGCACCTGTCTGGCTATAAGGTTTCCCTAGATGACTTGAAGCAATTCCGTAAGCTGAACAGCTTAACGCCAGGGCATCCCGAATTCGGTCATACGGATGGCGTAGATGCAACAACAGGACCTTTGGGTCAAGGGATTGCCATGGCAGTCGGCATGGCGATGGCGGAGGCTCATCTAGCAGCCAAGTACAACCAAGCTGAATTCCCGGTCGTTGATCATTACACCTATGCACTAGTTGGTGACGGCTGCTTAATGGAAGGGATCTCTTATGAGGCGATGTCCATGGCTGGACATATGAAGCTTGGCAAGTTAATCGTTCTGTACGATTCAAATGATATTTCCCTAGATGGAGCATTGAACCTATCCTTCGGAGAAAATGTGCAAAAAAGAGCTGAATCTGCCAACTGGGAATACTTGCGTGTGGAAGATGGTAATGATGTATCCCTAATTACAGCAGCGATTGCAGCAGCTAAGAATAACGATTCGCAGCCAACGCTTATCGAGATTCGGACGATCATCGGTTACGGAAGTAAGGTAGCTGGTACAAACAAAGCGCATGGCAATCCACTCGGTAAAGAAGAGGCGAAAGCAACGAAGGCAGCTTATGGCTGGGAGTATGAGGAAGAATTCACGGTGCCAGAGGATGTAAAAGCTCATTTCGCGCAATTGAAACAGCAAGGTGCAGACAAAGAAGCTGCATGGAATGAATTGCTCGCAGCATATAACGCGCAGTATCCTTCACAAGGCAAGGAGCTTGAGCAAGTAATCGACGGCTCACTTGTACTGGACACCGCTAATATTCTTACGTTCGATACGTCCAAAAGCATATCCACACGAGTAGCAAGTGGCGAAGCGATCAATCATTATGTGAAAACTGTTCCTTCAATCTTTGGCGGAAGCGCGGATCTATCTCATTCTACGATGACAGATATCAATGGAGAGCAGACGTTCGCTATAGAGTCCTATTCTGGACGCAATATTTACTTCGGCGTTCGTGAGCATGCAATGGGAGCAGCCGGTAATGGCATGGCACTGCATGGTGGTGTGAAGCCGTTCGTCAGTACGTTCTTCGTATTCAGCGATTATTTACGCCCATCCATTCGCTTGGCGGCATTGCAGAAGCTTCCTGTAATTTATGTATTTACTCATGATTCGATTGCAGTTGGTGAAGATGGACCTACTCATGAGCCTGTCGAGCATCTAGCTGCATTACGTACCATTCCAGGGTTAACCGTAATTAGACCGTCGGATGCCAATGAAACCGCAAGCGCTTGGGCATATGCCTTACAGCAGCAGGAGGGGCCGGTAGCGCTAATCCTTAGTAGACAGAATCTTCCGATATATGAGTCAACGAAAGCCAATATTGAAGGTTTATCCAAAGGCGCTTATGTTCTTACGGAGACTAATGACAATCCAGATGTGATTCTAATCGGTACAGGGTCTGAAGTATCTCTGGCTGTCAATGCCAAAGAAAAGCTGGAGCAAGAGAACATATCTGTACGTGTTGTAGCTATGCCGAGCAGAGAGCTGTTCGAGCGTCAATCTGCAGCATACAAGCAAAGCATACTTCCTAGCTCGGTGACCAGACGTGTTGCTATTGAAGCTGGTATTTCACTAGGCTGGGAGCGTTATACAGGCCTAAATGGAGCCGTAGTATCCATCGATACATTTGGCGCATCTGGTCCGGGGAATGAAGTGTTGAATTACTTCGGCTTCTCCGTTGATAATGTGGTTCGCCAAACCAAAGAATTACTGAAATAACGACAAGACATTCCAATAAATCGATTTACAAAAAAATGGAGGTAATGACTAATGAAATTTTTCATCGATACTGCTAATGTGGAAGACATCAAAAAAGCTTATAAAATCGGCGTTCTATCCGGTGTTACTACTAATCCATCTCTAGTTGCTAAGGAAGGCGTGAAGTTCGAGGATCGTATCGCTGAGATTTTACGTGAAGTGCCTGAGGTTGAATCCGTATCTGCTGAAGTTACACCTGATGCCATTACAGCTGAAGAGATGATTGCACAGGCGAATGAACTGATCAAGATCAACAACAACGACAAGAACATAACGATTAAACTTCCGATGACACTTGCAGGCTTGGAAGCTTGCCGTTACCTGACTCAAAAAGGTGTTAAAACAAACGTAACGCTGATCTTCACTGTGAACCAAGCGCTGTTAGCTGCTCGTGCAGGTGCTACCTACGTATCTCCGTTTCTTGGTCGTCTGGATGATATCTCTGAGGATGGCGTTCAACTGATTGTTAAGATCGCTGAAATGTTCCGTACGCACAGCTTGGATGCACAAATTATCGCAGCTTCGGTTCGCCATCCGGATCACGTTACTCGCGTAGCGATGGCTGGCGCACATATTGCAACAATTCCATTCGCCGTTATTGAACAAATCTCCAAGCACCCACTGACAGATCAAGGTCTAGAGAAATTCGCTGCTGATTGGAAAAAAACCGTACTCGTATAATTTAGCTTCATTATATAAGGATTCAAAGGAGACGTTACAGATGAGTATTTCATTCGATTATACGAATGCCCTATCATTCATTCAGCAGCATGAAGTAGATTACTTCGGTGAATTCGTCAATGTGGCGCACCGTATGCTGCATGAGAAGCAAGGCCCCGGCTCTGACTATCTGGGGTGGGTGAACCTGCCGCTTCAATATGATCAAGAAGAATTTGCTCGCATCAAGCAAGCCGCAGAGCGCATTCGCAGTAATTCGGATGCCTTGATCGTAATCGGCATTGGCGGTTCTTATCTTGGTGCAAGATCTGCAATCGAAGCATTATCCCACACGTTCCATAACCAAATGGAAGGGAACACACAGATTTATTTTGCCGGGCAAAATATTAGCTCTACGTATATCACTCATCTGCTCGAACTGCTGGAAGGTAAAGATATCTCCCTTAATGTGATCTCCAAATCAGGGACAACGACAGAACCAGCCGTTGCTTTCCGTATTCTGAAAGAATATATGGAGAAAAAATACGGCAAGGAAGAAGCTCGCAAGCGTATCTTCGCAACAACAGATGCTTCCAAAGGAGCGCTTAAGAAGCTTGCAGATGAAGAAGGCTATGAAACCTTCGTCATTCCTGATGATGTAGGCGGACGTTATTCTGTACTTACAGCGGTAGGACTGCTGCCTATCGCCGCTGCTGGCCTCGACATCGATCAGATGATGGCTGGCGCTGCAGCTGCCGCTCAGAAATACAACAATGCCGATCTGGCTGCTAATGAGAGCTATCAGTATGCAGCCGTTCGTAACGCTCTTTATCGTAAAGGAAAAACAATCGAGCTGCTTGCTAACTTCGAGCCTTCCCTACATTATGTATCGGAATGGTGGAAGCAGCTGTTCGGCGAGAGCGAAGGTAAAGACCAGAAGGGGTTATACCCTGCTTCGGTGGATTTCTCTACCGATCTGCACTCCATGGGACAATATGTTCAAGAAGGGCGTCGCGATCTCATCGAGACTGTTCTAGCTGTGAAGAAGCCTCGCATAGAGCTGACGATTCAAGAGGATACAGGCAATCTGGATGGCTTGAATTTCATTGCGGGAATGACGATGGATGAAGTGAACAAGAAGGCTGCCGAAGGTACAAGACTTGCGCATGTGGACGGCGGCGTACCGAATCTGATCGTAGAGCTCGATGAGCTTACTGCATATACGTACGGTGAGATGGTGTATTTCTTCGAGAAGGCTTGTGGTATCAGCGGGTTGCTGCTCGGCGTTAATCCGTTCGACCAGCCAGGCGTCGAAGCTTACAAGACGAATATGTTCGCCTTGCTCGGCAAGCCAGGCTTCGAAGCGCAGCGAGCAGAATTAACCAAGCGTCTATCTTCAATGGGACAAGAATAACAGGGGGAACTTATTGTGAGCAAACAACAAATTGGTGTAGTTGGGTTGGCCGTTATGGGCAAAAACCTAGCTCTGAATATCGAAAGCAAGGGCTTCTCAGTATCACTGTTCAATCGTTCGGAAGAGAAGACGAGAGAGCTTGTAGCAGAAGCGCAAGGGAAGAACGTTGTGGGTACTTACAGTGTCGAAGAGTTCGTTCAATCGCTTGAAACACCGCGTAAAATATTAATTATGGTTCAAGCAGGCCAAGCTACAGATGCTACCATTAATCAGCTTATCCCTTACCTCAGCCAAGGAGATATCCTTATCGATGGCGGCAACGCTTATTTCCCTGATACGCAGAGAAGGAACAAAGAGCTGCAGGAGCAAGGCTTCCGTTTCATCGGAGCCGGTGTATCTGGCGGTGAGGAAGGTGCTCTTAATGGTCCAGCAATTATGCCTGGCGGACAAAAAAGCGCATATGAGCTCGTTGAGCCAATATTGACTGCGATCTCTGCCAAAGTTAACGGTGATCCATGCTCGACTTACATTGGAGAAGGCGGCGCTGGTCATTATGTGAAGATGGTTCACAACGGTATCGAATATGGCGATATGCAGCTTATTGGCGAAGCGTATCACCTCTTGAAGGATGTATTGCATGTCGATACGAACGAGCTGCACAACATTTTCACCGAATGGAATAATGGCGAGCTTGATAGCTATCTGATCGAGATTACAGCAGATATCTTCGGTAAAACAGATCCAGATACAGGAAAACCAATGGTGGATGTTATTCTCGATTCCGCAGGCCAAAAGGGTACAGGCAAATGGACGAGCCAAAGCGCTCTGGATCTAGGTGTTCCGCTCTCTATTATTACTGAGTCCGTGTTCGCACGGTTTATCTCCGCAATGAAAGAAGAACGTGTAGCTGCAAGCAAAATTCTGAGCGGGCCAGCAGCAGCAAGCTATGATGGTGATCCAGCCGAATTTATCGAAGCTGTACGCCAAGCACTATATGCGAGCAAGATTGCTTCTTATGCACAGGGCTTTGCACAGATGAGAGCAGCTTCTGAGGAATACAACTGGGATCTGAACTATGGCAGCATCGCGATGATCTTCCGTGGCGGCTGTATCATTCGTGCTAGATTCCTGCAAAATATTAAAGATGCATATGACCGCGACCCAGGTCTGCGTAACCTTCTACTCGATGAATACTTCAGTGGAGTTGTTCAGAATTATCAGGATGCTTGGAGAAAAGTAATCTCGATCGCTGTATCAAGAGGGATTCCGGTTCCAGCCTTCGCTTCAGCTCTTGCTTATTACGACAGCTACCGCACAGAGCGGCTGCCAGCTAACCTGCTGCAAGCGCAGCGTGATTATTTCGGCGCCCACACGTTCAAGCGTCTGGATCAAGAGGGAAGCTTCCACTTCCAGTGGATGGACAATTAATTTATCGCAAATAAGAATGGAGCAGCTGCCTATGGCAGCTGCTCCATTTTTTTGACCATAAGCAAGCGTCATGGCATCTGCCATTCATCCGGTATCACTTGATTGATAATGTCGAGGTAGTGATTTGCTTTTTGGTGAAATTTGTCTTAACTTTAATGGTGTTTATATTCAGTATAGCAGGTTGTTCTGCTTCGCAAAGTGTTAAAATATCAGACCAGAATGGTACTGTGGCAAAAGATTATTTGGAATCTAAGGGTTATAAAGTCGCTTCATATGAAGGTACTAGCGAAACCTACTTATTAACGAAAGAAAAGTTAATGAACTTACCCTATTCCAATTACTGGGGGCTACAAAGCGAAGACCCTAGTAAGTATCTGGGTAAAGAAGTTAGTCTACAAAAGTTCGTAGTGACAAACCATCCATTAGATAATTGGAAATCAACAAGCACAAAAACAGAAAATATCGTAAAATCCAAGGGGAAAACGACAACTTGGATTTATATCGTGGATAACCAAGCGGTGGGCGGACATTCTTATCCAGTAATCGACCAGTTTATGACGGGTGGAGTATGGTCATTAGATGGAAGAACACTGGAAGAAGTTCATTCTATCAGTTTTAAAGATTGGTCAGAGCAATGGAAAGCAAAGTTTGGTAACTAATGATTTGTTAATAATCACAACTTATAACACAAATTAAGTTAGCCGCCTTTTCATCAATAGGCGGTTTTATTTTGGTCCAAAATCAACACTAAGAAATAACATAGCCCAAATAATAAACACTTATCGATGATTTCTTCATTAATTAACACACTAAGCTCAACTAATTGACGAGTTGAGCTTAGTTATGGTGCCTATTGCAATTGGAGCATCTCATTCTGTCACTCTGTTCGAAACGAATTCTTATCTGAATAAACAAGATCCCGTTCATTTCACCTTAAAGAGCATAGAACGACTGGATGATGATGGAGTATGGATGAGATATGTATTTAAAACTTAAAGCTAATTAGTATTGACTTGGAGTTAACTCCAGACTGTAAACTGATATATACAGGACATGTTCTAAATAAGGGAGCGTTAAGTTGAGTAAAAATGTATTGATTCTTGGTGCCAACGGGTAAATCGCTCGTTATGCAATTGATTTATTTTTAAACGAAACCGATGCTAAGCTGACGCTTTATTTGCGGAATTCAGGCAGGTTAAGAAACATGGATTCAGATCGTGTTCAAGTAATCGAAGGCGATGTTATGGATTTAGAACTATTAAAAGAAGCAATGACTGGGCAAGATGTTGTCTATGCCAATCTAGCAGGGAATCTAGAACAAATGGCAAACAGCATTGTCAACGCAATGAATGCGTCTGATGTTAAACGCCTTATTTTTATTAGCTCGATGGGCATATATAATGAAGTACCGGGAGAGAAGTTTGGTGACGTATTACGTCCTTATAGAAAATCAGTTGAAATCATTGAAGCTTCAAGCCTCGATTATACAATTGTAAGACCTGCATGGTTTACTAAACAGGATGAGATTGATTATGAGACAACTCAAAAAGGTGAGCCATTCAAAGGATCGGTTGTATCATGTAAGAGTGTTGCAGACTTAGTCGTTACATTGTCTGAAACGCCAGAATTAGAAGTTCGTCGGAGTCTAGGAATTAACAAACCCGAATAACATATCCGAGACCAGAGGGGGGAACAGAATGACGATCACAGAAGTAAGCGAGAAATTTGATCTTACTCAGGACACACTCCGTTATTATGAACGTGTTGGGTTAATTCCTCGTGTGAATCGGAATAAAAGCGGTATGAGGGATTACACAGAAGAAGACTGTCGGTGGGTTGAATTTATCAAGTGTATGCGCAATGCAGGTCTTCCTATAGAAGTATTGATTGAGTATGTAGGATTGTATCAGCAGGGTGATGAAACGATTGAGGCGAGGAAAGATCTCTTGGTCGAGCAGAATAAGCAGCTTGTGGCTAGAATGGAAGATATGAAGAACACATTGGAACGATTAGATTATAAAATTTCTAGATATGAATCGGCCGTGCTTGAAAAAGAAAATGCACTAAGAAAAGAAATGAATTGAATTAAAGGAATCCAACTGATGATAAAATGAAAAGGATGATATCTCTTAGTCATAAATGACTATCTGATGTCATCCTTTTTCATTGGAGCGATTGTTTATGGAAAGACCAATAGTCGGCCTAACTCGTTATCAAGAATGCAAGCTTATGTTTGACAACCTTACTCATAAACAGTAGGATAATTCCAACTGAATAGTAAAGGAGAAATATTGTACTTATGATTATTCCAAAAACGTTAACCATTGCTGGCTCAGACACGAGTGGTGGCGCTGGCATCCAAGCTGATCTCAAAACATTCCAGGAGTTAGGCGTATACGGTATGACCGTTCTTACGACGATCGTTGCGATGAAGCCAGATTCATGGGATCATCTTGTGTACCCGATTGAGCTGAGCGTTGTCGAGGCGCAGCTTAGCACTGTAATGGATGGTATAGGCTTCAATGCCATGAAGACAGGTATGCTCGGTACAGTCGATATTATTGAATTGGTCGCTTCCAAGCTGAAGCGTGCAGATATGAATGGTATTGTTATTGATCCGGTAATGGTATGTAAGGGTACTGATGAAGTATTGCAGCCGGAGAATACAGAAGCGATGTTGAAGTATTTGATTCCGCAGGCTGATCTTGTTACGCCGAACTTGTTCGAAGCATCCCAGCTTGCTAAGACTGGACCTATTCGCTCTAGAGAGCAAATGCAGCAGGCAGCCGCTATCATTCACGAGCATGGGGCTAAGCATGTGTTGATCAAAGACCGTGGCGTTATCGAGCCGGGTCTAGCAATAGATCTATTGTACGATGGCAACAGCTTCGAATGGCATGAGGCTGCAGCTGTGAAGACAAGCTATACACATGGAGCAGGCTGCACCACTTCTGCTGCAGTAACCGCAGGTCTTGCCAAGGGTTTGACTGTGAAGGAAGCCGTCCGTGAAGGGAAAGCTTTTATTACGAAGGCAATCGAGGGTGGTTTTCCGCTCAATCGCTTTGTCGGACCTACACATCATGCCGCACACCGGCTTGTGGACAGTGTAAGATAACAGCAAGTAATAAGGAATAATAAAGTACAGCAGAGAACCAGCATGCATCATGCATTGCAGGTTCTCTTTTTTATAGCGTGATAGCTGAATTTGACAACAAAACCGTCTGGACGGTACACTAAACATAGAGGTGATTCCCTGTGAATAGTAATTCTAAGCGTAGTCAGGTACTAGCTGCAGCTTCCTATATAGTGAACAATCATGGTGTGGAGAAACTTACACTGGAGGCTGTTGCCAAAGAAGCTGGAATCAGCAAAGGAGGCTTACTTCATCACTTTTCCAATAAGCAGGCGTTAATACAAGGAATGGTGGAGGAGGTATCCGATCGTTTTGTTACAGACATGAATAATAGGGTAGCACATGCAACAATTAGTGAAGGCAAATGGAGTCGTGCATATGTTGATGCGACAATTAAAGATATTGCGGAAGGCAATGGTGTCAGTACAGCACTTACGGCGTCACTTTTTACAAGTCCAGAGTTACTTGCCAAGCTGCAAGCTGAGTATGCCATATGGCAACAAAATATAGAGAACGATGGAATAGACCCCATACAAGCAACCATAGTCCGGTTAGCTTTGGATGGTCTGTGGTTCTCAGAAATATTCGGATTGGGCAAGGTGGACGATAACTTACGCGATAAAGTAATTCAAAGCTTAAAAAAAATGACCGATTAAGGAGACACTAACTTGAATTCCTACTTATTATTAGCAGCAGCCATCATGGCTGAAGTATTTGGAAGCTCTATGCTGAAATTATCCAATGGTTTTAAGAAATGGCTCCCTTCAATAGGGGTCGTCTTAGGAATGGGTACCGCTTTCTATAGCCTGTCCATAGCACTAAAGGAAATACCTTTAGGAACGGCTTACGCGATATGGTCAGGAGTGGGTACGGCGTTAACAGCTTTAATCGGAGTTGTCGTCTATAAAGAAGGCTTTAGCATCAAAAAATTTGCAGGCCTTGTTCTTATTATTGGTGGGGTCGTCATCATGAAGCTTACTGGCGGTTCACACTAGCTTGTAGAGAAATGGAGGGGATATAGTGAAAGGATATATTGCACTTGCGCTTGCAATTACGGGAGAAATATTCGGTACAACGATGCTTAAATTATCAGAAGGCTTTACTAATCTATTTCCTTCTATAGGTACCTTAATCGGGTTTGGAATAGCGTTCTATTGTTTATCACTCAGCCTCAAAGCGATCCCATTAAGCTTAGCTTATGCAATATGGTCAGGAGTAGGGACGGCTTTAACGGCTGTAATTGGTATTCTAATATGGGATGAACCGTTCAATATTGGTACAGTGGCAGGTATTGTATTCATAATCGGAGGGGTTGTATTGTTGAACTCGTCCACTCAACGAGCGCCGCAATCAGCAGCGGCAGCTTCGAGTGAAGGAGCTATAGATTGATTTTGCTGCATTAGACACCTGCTTGTTAAGGTCTTATTCTCGGAGCTGCTGAATGCATGAATGAAGCGTAAGTAAATGTCTATGCATTAAAGGTTTCTGTTTACCTCGGGAGCATTTTCTGATAATATAATTGCAAATGCGATGAAGAGAAGAGTAGGTAAATGGATTCTTTCACAGAGAGCTCCGTCAGCTGAAAAGGAGCAAAGAGTTATTTATTGAATTAAAGTCTCAGAGCAGCTCATCGGAACCTCCATAATAGGGAGGGGGTGGTGTGCCAGGAGCTCCTGTTATAGAGCTAGAGTATAAGCATGGATGTGACAATGCCGTACTTGAAGAGGCTATTATGGCGACGTAGTAGCGAATCTGGGGTGGTACCGCGAGTATTCAAATCTCGTCCCTAAGACAACCGTCTTGGGGGTGGGATTTTTTTGATATTTCAGAGGAAAACGTAATACATGTAACATATGGTAAAGGTAATGAGACGATTAGAATAAGCTGCTATTCAATATGACATCTGAAGGGATTGAAATAGGTAATGTCAGAAAAACTTAAAGTTGGTATTGTTGGTGGAACAGGAATGGTTGGTCAACGGTTCGTTCAATTATTGGATCAGCATCCATGGTTTAAAGTAACATCAATCGCAGCAAGTGCTGGTTCTGCAGGCAAAACGTATGAAGAATCCGTGAAAGGCAGATGGAAGCTGTCTGGCCCTATCCCTGAAGATGTGAAGAATATCGTCGTTCAGGATGCTTCACTTGTAGAGCAAGTTGCTTCTGATGTTGACTTTATTTTCTGTGCGGTTGATATGAAGAAGGATGAGATTAAGGCGCTCGAGGAAGCCTATGCGAAGACAGGAACACCTGTTATCTCGAATAACTCCGCTCACCGCTGGACACCGGATATCCCAATGGTTATTCCAGAAATCAATCCAGAGCATATTGAAGTGATTGCCGCACAGAGAAAACGTCTTGGAACATCAACAGGATTCATTGCAGTTAAACCGAACTGTTCGATCCAAAGCTATGTGCCTGCACTACATGCATTGGCTGACTTCAAGCCAACGACAGTAGTAGCATCGACATATCAGGCGATTTCTGGAGCAGGCAAGAACTTCACTGACTGGCCAGATATGCTAGACAATGTCATTCCTTACATTGGCGGAGAAGAAGAGAAGAGTGAGCAGGAGCCGCTTCGTATTTGGGGCAGTGTTGAGAATGGCGAGATTGTAAAAGCAAGCTCACCTTTAATTACAACACAATGTATCCGTGTTCCTGTTACGGATGGACATCTCGCTACTGTATTCGTATCGTTCGAGAAAAAACCGACCAAAGAAGAAATTCTTGAGCGTTGGTCGCAATTCAAAGGACGTCCGCAGGAGCTTGGTCTGCCAAGTGCGCCTAAACAGTTCATTACGTATTTCGAAGAAGAGAATAGACCACAAACGAAGCTTGATCGTGATATCGAGCAGGGTATGGGTGTATCAGCAGGAAGATTGCGTGAGGACTCCCTATACGATTTCAAATTTGTTGGACTATCGCATAACACGCTGCGCGGAGCAGCAGGCGGTGCTGTTCTGATCGCTGAACTGCTCAAAGCCGAAGGTTACATTCAAGCCAAATAACGATAGATCAAACGGCAAGCTTCCTGAAGGTTTCGGGGGCTTGCTGTTTTTTTGGTTTATAGTTCGTAACCATTCAATATTCGCAACTTTTCAGTAGAAGAGATTGAAACTCCAATCTTTAGTAGCATGAATTATGGAGCAGTCATCAGGCGTTCAGGGGAGGAACGTAATCTTTAATTCTTCATTGATTTTAAAGTTCTTCGCAAATTGTCCACCATTAGCAGCAGCAGCGGTAAACCTGTAAATACTAATGGCAGCCAGAATGGTGCAACGTACCTTAAGTAGGTCGCTGTTTCAGTATAATTACGTATTCCCCACCAGTTAAATACAATTAACAATATACCAATTGGGAAAACAGTGGGGCGGTAATCCGACAGTTTGAACAGTTGCGAGAAAGAAAGGACAGAGGCATATAGAAATATGCTGATTTTGACGAAATTTCCGACAACCCACATCCCTAGCAGCAAAGACTCCGAATTTTCAAAGAAATTAAAAAGACTAATATACCTGAATGCGACCAGCATAGGATACACCTTGTTGGCGGTATCTGTTCCGAGCACAAATAACGAAATAATATGGACATAGGTCATGCTTATAATGATAGCGATTAGACAAATGATGCTCCATTTCCCTGCTTTTTTCGGATTTGTTAAATTAGGAAGCATAAAGGACATAAGGCATAACTCGCTCACCCATGCCTGTGGCGAGGCTGTTGCCTGTAGAATAGGGACAATTCCATCTGCCATTATAGGGAATATATTATTCAAATCCATTTCGGGTGCAAGAAGCATCAGGAACAACAGTGGAATAATAAAGATCGGAGTAAAGATAACTGCACACCTCGCCAGCACCTCCAGTCCGCCTCGAGCAGCCAGGCAAGTTAATAAAACCATGGAGCAGGCGATGATAAAATAGGGAGTCTTGATAAAAAAATTGCCATTAACAAAAGTTGTATACTGACGGACCATTATGCTAGTACCCTGCAGGATGCAGAAACAGATGACTGCACCCAACAATTTACCGGGAATTTTCCCGGCTATGCGTTCGCAATGTTGAATGATATTTTCGTTTGGATAAAGCGTATGTAGCCGAACGACAATAATAATTGTCACGAATCCTATGAAAAAGGAGAGAGGGCCAGATATCCAAAAATCATGTTGCGCATACTGGGCTGTGATCGTCGGCAACGCGAGAAATCCAGTTGCTAGAACAGTTGGATACAGCATTAATGCCATTTGAAAAGCAGAAATCTTCCCTTTATCTAGCATTGGATTTTTATCTCCTTGATCTTATTTTTCTATCAGTCCCCTGAACGGCTTGAAGATCGACTCAAGAAGTGTAGTTGGTCCAAGTGTGTTCGGTAAATCAAGCATGGACAGCAGCCAGCCGGCAAGGAGTAACGATATGAACACAACCTTGTCCCTCGATGGCTTCGTCTTCATTCGTGGCCATTCAAACCACCAGATTAACAGCGCTGCAATCGTAATGCCACTGAATAAAGCCCATCTCATTTTTCCTGCACCTCTTCCTTCGGCATTCCCCCGGGCGCATTGATCAGTCCAGGACGTACAATCTCTGTTTTGATATCAATTGTCGTTTTCACTTCGGGAAACAACTCATCCCAGCGCTCTTTATTTTGTTTCCACTGCTTTGGGTATTTGCGATAGAAAGCCGTTGCAAATCCTAAAATATCTACTTCAAGATCATGCTGCGCCGCTTGCAACGAATCTTCGATCCGCAGTTTTAAATCTTCCTCGAAGGCTTCGTTCATTTTTTTCAGAAGCTTCGGATTCATCGGGTTCAGGTTAGTGCCATTTTGAATCATATCACCTTCCGTTCTTACTTTAATCGTCATCTTCCAATTGTCTCCTTCAATTTTTGGAATGAGCTTCACTTTGGCTTTGAGCGGATGCAATGACACGAGTTCGCGTGTATCGTCCATTGAGAACGTAACCGTATATTCGCCTATTTCATTTCGAATCCATAAAATTCCGCGAGTTATTCTTTCCGAGATTTCCCCGATCATTTTATCCTGTTTGAAAACGGCAGTTCCCATGATGTACGGTATCGTCTGAAACGGTTTAGCAGATTTGGTTTTCGGAAGAATGCGCACAATTGGAAGCACAGCTGATTGGGCGTCTCCTTTCAACATGATGCTTAACTCTTCAAGCGTTACCTGGACTCCAATCTTTAATTTGGAAAACTCCTGAATCACTTCAGATGAAGTGCGTTCAATTGGCGGGAACAGCTCAAGTGCTTCCCCGGCTTTCCCTTTGCTGACGAACATATAGGCTCTCTCCCTCGGCTGGGGATGACGAACCAGAAAATCGAATTCATTCCTGATACCGGCCTTTGCCAATTTCTCGCTGAATATAAATACTTTGCATTGGCCCCAGAACAGTTTTCGCGGAATTTTACGCTGCAGCTTGGACAGCGCATCGGAAATATTGGTGCCTTTCTCCGAACGCGAAACCGTTTTTTGCATCTGTCCGCCACTGCCGCCGCCCTGTGCGCCGCCGCCTTGGTTTTGCGGAATGATGATTTGAACAGTCGTTCGAATTCGGCCATCATCCTCCAAGTCGAGAGCCAGTGCTGTAATTAGCGCCAAATCGTTGAGCTCTACACGATCCCAACAGCCTCCAAGCAAGCAAACAATTGGTATGACGGTGAGTGCGATCCATCGTTTCACGGTGCCGAATCTCCTATCTTCGCAAGGTTAACCTTTTTCTGACACGCCTTCACGGCGAATAGTAGCCGCTATCAGAAGAACCAGCGGGATGGCCACATAGTACAACGTTGTTTCAAATGGTGCGATAAGCTTGAATAAGGTTGCGATTCTGGCATAGTCCGGCAAATCCCATAAACTGAAAATTAAGATAGCAATTCCTAATGGGAACACAAAGGGGCGGACATCCTCCAGCTCCAACCAGTGTCCGACAGCATATGAGGCCGCATAGAATCCTGCTCCGATTTTCAAGAAGTTTCCGATGACCCACATCGCAAGCAATAGTGACTCCAAATTTTCAAAGAAATTAGCCATACTGATATACCTGTAGATAGCCAAAACAGGGAAGGTTTTATTGGCAGTATCTGGACCAAATACAAATAAAACGATTAAGTTGATATAAGTCATGCTCATAACGACGGCACTGAGGGAAATCGCGCCCCATTTCCCACCTTTTTCCGGGTCGGTTAGTAAGGGGAGGAAGAAAGTGATCATGAATGCTTCGTTAAGCCAAGGCTGCAATACGAGCGTTCCCTTCCATACTGGAGCCATCCCGCCTCCAAGTACTGGAAGCAGGTTTTTAATATCCATATCAGGATAGAGAAGCAGTAAAAAAATCATTGGAAACATGAAAAATGGAGTTAATAGGACAGCACATCTTGCCAGTACCTCGATCCCGCCAATTACGGCAAATGCAGCAATCAAAATCATTGCGGAAATAATGAGCAACTTCGACGTGTTGAATAAAAAATTTCCCGTTACGAATTCCGCATATTGACGCGCAGAGGCTCCGGTGCTGTGCAGTAAATGAAAAATATATAACGAACTTACGATTTTCCCGGCTATTTTGCCCATGATCCGTTCGCTATATTGGATGATCGTTTGATTTGGATAAAGCTTGTGCAGTTGAACTGCCAAGAACAGAGTGACAAAACCTGTACAAGCTACGAATAAGATAACGATCCAAAGATCGTTTCCAGCATATTGAGCCACAATGGTCGGAACCAATAGGAAAGCGTTGGCAAGCAGAGCTGAGTACA
This sequence comes from Paenibacillus xinjiangensis, assembly GCF_059686975.1. Lineage (NCBI taxonomy): Bacteria > Bacillati > Bacillota > Bacilli > Caryophanales > Paenibacillaceae > Paenibacillus > Paenibacillus xinjiangensis. The sequence continues at coordinate 53,212 of NZ_JCAALS010000006.1, forward strand.
GCAGGAATCCCAATTGGAAAGCTGATATTCTTCCTTTATCGTTCAAATTTGTACCCCCCTCTTTATTTCATACTTCACCTCCTCGCTCAGGTCCCGGTTTTTGATGGGAATCTTGCCGGTATTTATTATACTCACTTGTAAGATGCGGCCTTGTATCCATCATCCACCATGGAGCCCGTATTAAGACGTCCTTTAGTTCTCTCGCCTTTGGAGTTGCAAGGCTTGATAAAAAAGGGACTCCAAAAGAGCGTAAACTGCACATATGAATGACGATGACGATGATGCCCATCATAACGCCGAGAAGCCCCAATGATCCCCCGAGCAAAATTAACGGAAAGCGCAGCATACGTATCGCAAGCCCGGCAATGTAGCGCGGAACCATGAAGGATGCGATGCCCGTGATTGCAACGACGATGACCATTGGTGCAGAGACAAGACCGGCCTGAACGGCAGCTTGGCCAATGACGAGCGCTCCGACAATGCTGACAGCAGAGCCAATTTGTTTGGGCAGGCGCACACCGGCTTCACGCAGCGCCTCGAACGTGACCTCCATCATGAGCGCTTCCACTATAGCCGGGAATGGCACGGCATCACGCGAAGTCGCCATGCTGACGACCAAGGAGCCGGGCACCATTTCTTGATGAAAGGTCAGAATCGCTACATAAAGCGAAGGGAGCAATAGTGACAACATGGCAAAAAAATAACGCAGCCATCGTATCATCGTACTGACTAAGAAACGTTCATAGTAATCTTCCGCCGCTTGCATAAGAGAGAAGAAGGTAATGGGGGCGACAAGTGCAAATGGCGTTCCTTCGACGAGAATTGCTGCTCTGCCTTCGAGTAGATTTGCGCAGGTGATATCGGGCCGTTCCGTACTAAGCAGCTGCGGAAATGGAGAAAATGGCTCATCCTCAATGAATTCCTCGATCATGCCGCTCTCCAGAATGCCGTCAATACGAATCCGTCCAAGTCGCGCCTTCACCTCTTCGATCAGAGTCTGATCAGCGAGTCCTTCAATGTAGGCGATAACAACTTTTGTCTGCGTATAGCCACCAATTGTCATGGGTTCTAATTTGAGCAGAGGACTTTTCACAATACGGCGAATCATGGAAGTATTGACCCGCAGTGTCTCCGTAAAGCCTTCACGTGGTCCGCGGATTCCAGATTCAGCCACAGGCTCTTCAATGGAGCGCTTCTCCCATTTGTTCAGCCCGAAAGCAAGGCCTATCGTTTCTTGATCGCTCAGCAGAATGGGGAAGCCATTTGATAGATTCTCGATACATGCATTGAAGGTTGTAAAAGGTATCGCTTGCGAAGCGGATATTTTTCGATCGGCAAGCTGTACGATGGAATATGTATCCCCAGTCCCTTCTTGCATCAGGGGGGCAATGACATGCTTTTCAACGCCTTCGGCGTCCGTTAAACCGTCAATATAAACGATTAGCGCTCTCGTCTTGCCTTCGATGAGGAAGGGGCGAAAAATGACATCTGAGCAATTGAGATATAAAGAGCGGAGCTGCTGTTCATTTTGCTGCAGTTCAGAATAAAGCGGATGCTCCAAATCGGCTTTTTGTGGCTGAACGCTGCTGTCATCTTGTTTAATTGGTAGAGTAATGCGACGTCCTCTCATCAAGCTTGTTCCTTTCAATCCTCTTAGTAACTTTTGTTATATTGATCAAAAATTTACTTTATTATGCAAGGAACGGATTGTCTTCAAGAATAACTGAATTTAAAGCCTTTGAGACTTATGCACCGTTTACGAGGAATTGGCAATGGGGTACTGACTGTAGTCAGCTGATTAATACCGTATGGCAAAAAAAATGACCTGCATCAGGAACATATGCAGGTCCAAGCTTTATGTTAACTATGGAGAGTTGTTGATATCAGTATGCAACTGCATAATGAATTAAGAAGTATAATTTCTTCCGAGTCCAAGCTCCGTTAGCAACTGACGGTAGGCGATAGAGGTGCGATCCGCTGGAATATGGGCTTCGGCCATAAGATCAAGAGGTAGATCCTCAGGAGTCTGTGCTTCGACCATCTCTGCGTCCTCTTGGAACACTTGCAGATTGAAATTAATGGTATCTTCAATTGGTGCGCTCTTATCGAAGTTGCGTGAGATCGGGCAGAACAATCGGGTATAACGAGCCGAGACAGGTGAAGCGCAGTTCAGAATCATTAGTTTACCGTCATTTGGAAAATGAACCGTTAGTGAAGCTGCGAACGGTGCGAATACGCGGAAAGCTCGCAGCCACATGAAGTCATCTGGTGCCGGATTTTCCTGGCCTTTACCATAATTGCTCACGGTGCTCCAATAATCTGCAAGCAGCTGGTCTCCTGCGCGAGTGACTTTATATTGCGGAACCTCTGTGTTGTTCCGATCCCCGAATGTTTCTGTATGCACATAAGCGAAATGGGATACATCCAGAAATCCTTCCATTTGACGTCCTGCCGAACCAGCGATATCGAAGCTTGGAGGCAGGATATTGATATAATCCGGATCATCCCATCCAGAGAATTCGGGGATTTGCTCTTCAGCAGCAGCGATAGAGGTCCAGATCAAGCCATACCGTTCAACGGCTGGATACATGATTAATTTCAGCTTGGGTGAGATTTTGGAGCTTGGATGTGCAGGCACAACCGTACATGTTCCTTCGCAGTTGTAATGGAAGCCATGATAAGGACATACGATTTCATCATTCTCGATCCACCCCTTGCTAAGTGGAGCTCCGCGGTGGAAGCACATGTCATGGGCAATAACAACCTTGCCATGACTGCGATAACATACAAGCTTAACATCAAGCAGCTTAACGGCAACTGGTTTATCCATAATTTCATCAGCAATCGCAACAGGGTACCAGAATTGAGATAGAACATGCCAATCATTCGCTGTAAAAGTACAGTCACGAGGGAGTTGTTGCAATTGGGTTTCAGCAAGCGTATTAGTCTTAATCATAAGTAGTCGCTCCTTATTATTGAATGATTGTGGTTAAAGCAATAAAACCCTAGACCCAAGAGGCGCATATTGAAATTACCTCTTCCATTAAGGACGGAATGAGGAGAACTTCATCGTATGCAGCCTCTTGTAGCCTAGGGCAATTTACGGTCACCTGGTCGAGACGCTCACTCCAATTAATGAGCTTATACAAGAGATAATACATATGTTAATTTATGTGACGCGTAAGATGTGATTATAATATTATGGAATCAGTATCGTTGTCAATGTTAATTTTAATATCATACAATAAAGTCTAATAAGGTTAATATTGACGCATTCCATTTATAGTGGTAGGATATTGAAAATGTTTCGCGTTATATTATCTGACGTAAAATCTTGTATAAGCTCATTAATCGGGATGAGCGTATCTACAGGCAACCGTAAATTGCCCCAGGCTACAAGAGGCAGTAGAAGAAGATGCTCCCACGGATTCGCTACGCATCCATTTGGGCTTCTATTCTGCTCCTTATTGGCTTGGGGTTCTTTGTATTATGTACTTATTAATTCATAGGAGTGAAGGCAGATGACTAACAAGCTTACCTTATTGGAGAATTCGATTACTGGTGCTAAGACCGTCCAAATTGTTAAAGACAGCAAGACCACTTATGACTTTAAGCTGTATCCATTCGGCGAGAGAGGCACCTTTATTGAACCAGAGCTAACAGAAGAAATTACGAATCATCTGACTAACAGCATCTTAGAGCATTTTTCTAATTTTGATTACATCGTCTCTCCAGAGCCAGGCGGCCATACATGGGGGATGCTTGCGGCTCATCAATTGAAGAAACCAATTAATATATTGCGGTTAAGCACTAGTCTATATAAGGATTTTCAAATCTGTGTTCGTCGGGAGACGGCATATAATGAGAATTATATTTGTTACGATGGCTTCAAAGAGGGAGACCGCGTTCTCCTCGTAGATGATGTAATCAGTTCGGGCGCAACCATTAGATCAATAGCTGAGCAATTTGGTAAAATGAAAGTAGAGCTTATCGGTGTTCAAGCGATACTGGCCAAAGGTGAACATTACATCAAGCTTGAGGAAGACTTAGCTGTTCCTGTTCATTTTTTGAGCCAAGTGTAGGGAAGTATTACATTCAAAAGGAGAGATGACAGTGGCCCATTATTATGAGCAGCCATCAAGAACATTCAGTGATTATTTGCTTATTCCTAATCTGACAACGAAGAGCTGCATTCCTGAGAACGTCGTTCTGCGTACCCCGATTACGAAGTTTAGTAATGGCGAGAAGCCAAGTCTTGAGATAAATCTTCCTGTCAGCTCATCCATCATGCAAGCTGTATCCGATCATAACATGGCGATCGCACTAGCGCAGCGCGGTGGAATCTCCTTCATATTCGGCTCGCAATCGATAGAGCAGCAGACTGAAATGGTCAAAAAGGTGAAGAAATATAAAGCTGGCTTCGTAACGAGTGACGCTAATCTTAAGCCTGAGGATACGCTGCAGCATGTACTCCATACCAAAGAAAGAACAGGTCATTCCACCATTGCCATTACGGAGGATGGCGGGCCGACAGGCAAGCTAATGGGTATTGTCACAAGCCGGGACTATCGCGAGAACAGCATGCTAGCTGATACGAGGATATCTTCATTCATGACTCCCCTTGCCTCGCTTGTGGTAGCGCAAGAAGGGATTACACTGCCAGAAGCTAATGAGATCATATGGGAGCATAAGCTGAATTGTCTGCCCGTAGTGAATGAATATGGCAGTCTGCTTTATCTTATTTTCCGCAAAGACTACGATAGCCATAATGAGTATCCATTGGAGCTGCATGATGACAACAAGCAGCTCATCGTAGGTGCAGGGATTAATACGAGGGATTATCAAGAACGAATACCTGCTTTGTTGGATGCAGGGGCAGATATTCTCTGTATTGATTCTTCCGACGGGTACTCCGAGTGGCAGGCGGATACGATCCGGTATGCCAAATCAACATTTGGCGATAGCGTCAAGATAGGTGCAGGCAACGTAGTTGACAGAGAGGGCTTTCTTTATTTGGTCGAAGCAGGCGCAGACTTTATCAAGGTTGGGATAGGCGGCGGCTCGATCTGTATAACGAGGGAGCAGAAGGGGATAGGGCGCGGTCAAGCAAGCTCGATCATTGAGGTGGCCGAAGCAAGGCAGCAATATTATGAGAAGACGGGGATATACGTGCCCATCTGTTCGGACGGCGGCATTGTCCATGATTATCATATTGTATTGGCGCTGGCTATGGGGGCTGACTTTGTGATGCTTGGCAGGTATTTTGCCCGGTTCGATGAGAGTCCCGGACGTAAACTGCTGCTCGGCACTAACTTCGTCAAAGAATATTGGGGGGAAGGGTCGAGCAGGGCTCGTAACTGGCAGCGGTATGACTTCGGCAGTGAAGGCAAGGAGGCTAAGCTGGAGTTCGAGGAAGGCGTCGATTCGTTTATTCCATATGCAGGTCGATTGAAGGATAATCTGGACGTAACAGTAAGCAAGATCAAATCCACAATGTGCAATTGCGGTGCGGTAACAATTGCAGAGCTGCAGCAGAAAGCTCGATTGACAGTTGTTTCTTCTACAAGCATTATTGAAGGTGGAGCTCATGATGTGATTCTGAAGGATCGGAACGGCCAATCGAACGTACTAGGAGAATAGAAACCATGATTAAGAGATTGCTGGTCAGCAGAGAGGAGATCAGAAGCAAAGTTCTCGCGCTCGGAGAACAGATCTCCACAGATTACAAGGATATGGAGCTTGTACTTATCGGTGTTCTGAATGGGGCAGCGATATTTATGGCTGATTTGATGCGAGAGATCTCCATGCCGGTCGAAGTTGATTATATCGCGGTTTCCAGCTACAGCAACAGTTCACAGAGCTCGGGTCAGATTACTCTTAAGAAAGATACCGACATCGAGCTCGCAGGCAAGCATATTCTTATTGTTGAAGATTTGATTGATACAGGATTGACCTTGAAGCACTTGAAGGAATGGTTCCATGCCCGCAATGCGTCAAGTGTTAAGCTGTGTACCATCTTCGACAAACCTTCAAGACGTCAGGTCGATATTGTTGTCGATTATGAGGGTATTGAGATTCCAGATGAATTCGTAGTCGGCTATGGTCTTGACTATGCAGGCAAATATCGGAATTACCCCGAATTATATGCAATTGAACTTAGCTAACCGCCTTCTTAAGGCGGTTTTTCTGTGTAATCTGAAATCCGACCATCCTATTGTCAGGAGAATTTTGTAATAAATAGTCTTGATTATTTCGTGGAAGTAAAAGTATGTTAATAGGGTGTGCAATAAGAATACGCTTTCGCCTAGAACAGTATTGTTCACTGCGATTCCTAGTCTATCAACCTATTGGCTTGTTTGCGCCTTTGGTTGTTGAGGTGTGTTGATCTGTTATTAATGAAGGAGCTGACTCATACATGAGCAACGCGATAATGAGACGTATAGAAGAATTGGAGAATCTATCCCCACCGCTTACAGCGAAGGCAGATCTAGAGACTTACTGGGATCAGACACTGAAGCAGTTCGCTGCCAAACCTTTGAATGCAACTAGAACACAAGTAGAAACGCCATTATCCTATATGGAAGTATTCAAAGTCGAATATGAAGGCTTCGATGATACACGGATAAGCGGGTGGTTTCTTCTCCCGAAATTCAGTCGAACAGAACCCATTCCTTGCGTAGTCCTCTATCATGGCTATACAGGGAATAAGGGCTATCCAGAGGATCATGCTTCCTACATCTTAATGGGAATGGCTGTCCTCTCCATTGATATCCGAGGTCAAGGAGGAGAGACAGGCAATCATCTGGATCAATCCTACGGCATGATTTCGGGATGGATTACACAAGGTATTCTGGGCCGCGATACGTGCTACTATAGAGCGATTACGATTGATGCGTTAAAAGCTCTGGACTTCGTAAGCGCTCAGCCTGAAGTAGATTCTTCCCGTATATGCGCATCTGGTGGAAGTCAGGGCGGCGGACTCGCAATGCTCGCAGCTGCATTGTCAGATAAGCCTGCCATTGCTGTTGCCCACATTCCGAATATGTGCCAGATGGACTTCGGCGTCATGAATTCCAGCAGCTCATTGACTGAAGCAGCGAGATTCATTGAGCGCAACCCACAGCATCTTAACACGGTAATTGACACGCTTAGCTATTACGACAATATGAATCTAGCGCATCGCATTCGCATCCCTTTGTTAGTAACTGTTGGGCTCAAGGACCCCGTCACGATGCCAGAAACGATCTACGCCGCTTATAATCGTGTGCAGTCGGAGAAGGAGATTATTCCATACCCCTTCACAGGCCATGCCGTGATAGGAGACCAGAATCGTAAAGCGCTGGAGTTTATTGAGAAGCATTTAATAGTAGGAAGAGAATAATACTGCGAGAAAGAGTTAGATAGACCGTCCTAGAAGTAATTGGCTCGTATATTAAAAAGTACCGCCTTCTAAGTGAGAAGGCGGTCAGAGTGTCGAGAAAGTCCTAGGGGTTTTTCGGCACTTTTTATTTGGTGGTTCAAAATACAATGTAGCTCCAGCTCGCACAATTTAATAGTCTATCTCGCGTGATGCAGACTGTATTTCATACAACTTTATGGCGGTATATCGTCAATAGCTTTCTATACACTGCATTCACTACAATTTAGTTTCCTGAAATTTACTTTAATGCACCAAAACAACGGATTTGGTTGTATGTAATGCAACCTCAGCGGACTTCTAGTGCCGTTTCCACTGATTTTATTGCACGAAATACAATGTAGCTTCAGCTCGCACAATGAATAGCCTATCTCGTGTGATGCAGACTGTATTTCATGCAATCTCAAGGCGGTTTATCGTCAATAGCTTTCTAAACACTGTATTCACTACCATTCGGTTTCATAAAAAACAGGAGGTTTCTCTACAGTCTGACCGCCCTCTGAGTGAGAAGGCGGTTTTGTTTTGTCCGAATATTAAATTTACAACTCGCGAGAATGTACTTTTTCACCTTGCACCCATACCTCACGAATATGTTCGGGCCTAGCGAGATACATGATTTTTTGGAAAATGTCATGCAATGCTTCACTTTCATTGAATATCGGAAGCTTGGCACCTGGCATGGCAGTATCGATAATCTGTGCATCCCAGGTGTAGCTCTCAGCCAAGCGGCCGATCGGCAGGCTTAAGCTTTCTCCTCCACCGGCAGTTGCGAGATAGAAGGCTTCATCAATGGTAATGCGCGATGCTGGCACTCCGCGTTCTTCGGCAGGCAGCTCCGTATTCACACCATCCTCCAGCATTCTGGATGAGATAACGGCTTGTCTTGCATTATCGAATAGACTGGGGGAATACCCGCCGGATAGATCGGAGCCTAACCCAATCTCAACACCTTTGGCGTGCCAACGAGCGATCGGGATAACACTGTTCGCGAAGTAAGCATTAGAGATTGGGCAATGACTGATTGCCGTTCCAGTCTCAGCGAATAGAGCAGCGTCATTCTCGTCTAGAAAATTGCTGTGCGCCATCACAGACTTGTCTCCTAATAGACCGAAATCATGGAGAGCAAAAGCATCATGCTTGTGGAATCTTTCCTGTACATAGCCATGCGCCCAATCGCTTTCGCTGCAATGCGATTGAATATGGGTATTGTATTTGGCAGCCAGCTCGCCGAGCCCCTTCAAGGAATCATCCGTACAGCTTGGGATGAATCTTGGGGTAACCACAGGGTAGACTCCTTGTTTGGTTGTCTCCGCTAGCTGCTTGACGGCGATAATGAATTGCTCCGTATCTGCTAACGCTGATTGTGTATTGGCGTCCCGATAGTATTCGGGTGTCTGCTCTGGGTTGTCCATGACAACCTTCCCAACCAGACCGCGTTGTCCTTTGCTAGCACAGATCTCAGCCAGAAGCAGGCTAGCTTCCTTATGAACAGTTGCAAAATAAAGGGCGGTCGTAGTTCCATTAGCTAGCAGCGTACTGACAACATCCTCATAAACCTGCTGTGCAAAAGATAAGTCGGCAAATTTGGATTCCAGCGGGAACGTATACGTATTCAGCCAATTATAGAGAGGGATATCTAGAGCTGTGCCAGACTGTGCCCATTGTGGGGCATGGACATGCAGGTCAATAAAGCCTGGCAGCAAATACTGACCCTTGCTCAATCGCTGAAAGTTCTCTTCATTCTCATAGGTATGCAGAATGGCTCGATAATCATCATGCTCTGGAGCGACAACTCTCTCGATCACACCATGATCATTAATACAGAATAGATGATCAATTAAGATTGCAACCTCGTGAAAGGTTCGACTGGTGAAGGCAGTTCCTTGAAAAACTCGCGCGTACTTGCTCATATGTCGCCTCTTTCACTATGGATTATGTAGCTATTATCGTTATTATAGGCTGATGGCAGGTTTGAAGTCCATGGCAGTGAAAAAAGTCAAAATTGTACACACGCAGAACAAAAGTTATCCTCTTCCTGATGCTTTCCTTCCTATACGATTAGGGCAAACAATTGTGTAACCGTAGAAGGGATCGAGATATGATGTGGAAACATGCTATTGAGGATGCTATTGCCAAAGTTAGGCGTAATATAGAACGTTTCGGTGAGCTTTATCCGCATGTAGGTGAAGGGGAGAGCTATAAGTTAATTGACAACAATGACTGGACGAATGGCTTCTGGAGTGGAATGCTGTGGCTGAGCTATGAATACACAGGAGATGATCAGTTCAAGGACGCCGCGAGGAATACGGTGGATAGCTTCCGCAACAGACTAGCTGAAGGAATTGTGCTTGATCATCATGACATCGGATTTCTATATTCCTTGTCTTCCAAGGCGCAGTGGATTGTGGAGCAGGATGATAAGGGGAGAGAATTGACTCTCGAAGCAGCTGACCGCTTAATGAATCGTTGGCGAGAGTCGGGCGGATACTTCCAAGCATGGGGAGTGAAGGACGACACGGTAGAAGGCGGGAGAATTATTATTGATTGCTTGCTGAATCTGCCGCTGCTCTATTGGGCTGCAGAGCAGACAGGCGATTCTTCTTATCGGAATGCGGCTATTGCTCAAGCGAACAAAAGCAGACGTTATCTAGTGCGCGGCGACGACAGCTCCTATCATACATTCTTCTTCAATAGAGAGACTGGTGAGCCGATCGGCGGAGCAACGCATCAAGGCTACTCCAATGGTTCGACGTGGACAAGAGGGCAGGCATGGGGGATCTACGGCTTTGCCTTATCCTACCGCTACACGAAGGATCCACAATTTCTAGAAGCCTCTAAGCGTATGGCACGGTACTTCTTGGAACATCTGCCGACAGACAATGTCGCCTACTGGGATTTCAATCTGCCGAATGGAACGGAGGAGCCTTATCGTGACAGCTCTGCATCTGCCATCGCCGCAGCAGGATTGCTGGAGCTATTGTCCCATCTGAAGCAAGAAGATTCAGAGTATGTCTATTATCAGGAAGGTATGCTGCGTTCTCTGGAATCACTTGCTCTGCATTATGCCACGATTGGCGATGAGCAGGCAGAGGGATTGCTGAAGCACGGGTCCTATCATGTACGAGGTGAACAATCACCAGATGACTATATGATTTGGGGAGATTACTTCTATTTGGAAGCACTGATGCGTCTAGAAAAAGGCATTACGGGTTACTGGTATGAGCGCAGCTAGATCATTAATCTCATTAAAATTCTTATTGCAGATACTGGTTTAGGGATGTTCTTCGTGTATTCGATGCTGTTACAATAAAGGAATAAATGCTGTATAAAAGGCTCGGTGCTGCCATGTTGAAGCTAACCTATTATCAGAGAATCCAGCTTTCTTTTCTATTATTTATTATATTGCCTATATTAGCGGTCTCTATTTTTTCTTATACCCTGCTGAAGCAGAACATGATTGAGAAAGTGCAACTGAGTAACAGCAACATGCTCAATGTGATCGTCGGTGAAATTGAGCGAACGATAGACGATGTGACGTTCGCATCGCATTATCTCGTGAATGATTCAGGACTTAAGACATCATTGGACGAATTCGCAGATACAAGTCGAATTCATACCTACGAGGACTACACTCGCTTTATGAAAATTAAAGACAGCTTCTCTCTGATTACTTCTAAGCCGCTGAACAATAATATACGGATGTATCTCGTTAACCGAGCAAGGTTCGTCATATCCCCAGACTCTGAGAATTTAAGCGCCATTAATAATAAGCTGGATCAATTATTGAATGAAGTTGATCCTTCAAGGCCGGCAGTTCTGCAGTGGCTGGGTCTTCTGCAAGATAACCCAGATGATGAAGGGACCTATTATATTGCGAGAGTGATAGGCACTGGGGGCTCGGAGCGCTATTCATCCATTCTGCTGATCGGCATAGAGACCTCTTACTTTGAACAGGTGCTCAGTCGAGTGGAATTCGGCACACTTGCGCTGTTCGACGGCGGTGAGCAGAGGATTGCCGGTGATGCCCAAGTAGCGCTTCAACCAGTGCAAGCTGAGAAGGACATGTTCCGAACGAAGGCGCAGCTGGACAAGACGGATTGGACGCTCATCTACGAAGCTTCAGAGGAAGCATTGACAGGTCCGATGTCTCGAACGTTCTATACAGGAATGGGCTTGGTCTTACTGTTCACGCTCCTATTCTCCATCATTTCATTACTGTTAGCCAAAAGACTGCATAGCCCGATCCAGAAGCTCCAGCGAGTGGCTAGGCAGTTCACTATGGGTAACCGTAACATGAGGTTGGATGTGAAAGGCAAAGACGATATTGCGGAGCTGGGCAGCTCGTTCAACCTAATGCTCGACGAGATCGAGGTGCTTATTGCGAATATTGAGCAAGAGCAGGAGCAGAAGAGGGTGATTGAGCTTGAGGCATTGTTCATGCAGATAAGGCCACATTTTCTAATCAATACATTGAATTCCATCAAGTGCAGTCTAATCTTAAGCAAAGATCAGGTGCACAGTGGCATTATAGATTCTCTAATGAGCCTGCTGCGTGCTTATCTGAAGGTAAGTGAGCCTGCCTCATTGGCAGAAGAATGCCAGCTGCTGGGCTATTACGCTGACATTATGAAGGTGCGCAGTGATCTGCCGCTTAAGCTGCATGTCGAGCTGGAGCCAGAGCTGGAGCATTTTACATTACCCCGGCTAGTGCTTCAGCCTATCGTAGAGAACGCAATTGTGCATGGTTTAATTGATCAAGAAGATCCGTCGATTACTCTGAGGGCTGGTAGAGAGAAAGAGTGGGTCATTATTGAAATTGAAGACAATGGCGGCGGGATGGATGTGCGTCAGCTCCTGGCACTCAATCGCCAGCTTAACGATCCGGAGTCGGAAGAGTATGCCTCGTATCGCAGGGTAGGACTTCGCAACGTTATTCAACGGTTGAGACTAACGTTCGGGGAAGCCGCGTCGTTAGAGCTTCATACGAATTCACAAGACGGCCTTACCGCTATTGTTCGTATTCCAGCCTAGGCCATTGAAGATTGACTGGAGGGTTGTTAGATGTACAGAGTCATGCTGATCGATGATGATATTCCGATGCTGAAGGTGCTGCGGCAGATGATTGAATGGGAGCAGCTTGAGCTGCAAATAGCTGGAAGCACGTATTCCAGTGCCAAGGCGCTGCACATGTTCAAGGAGACGCTGCCTGATATTGTTGTAACAGACATTGGGCTCCCGCAGAAGTCCGGAATTGAGCTGGCTGAGGAGTTTTTGACAATCAAGCCGGAGGTTCGAATTATATTTCTGACTTGTCATGAAGATTTCCATTATGCCCAGCAGGCTGTCAAGCTCGCCGCGGATGATTATTTGTTGAAGGACAAGCTGACTTCGGAGCAGCTCGAACAATGTCTTCGCAAATCGATTACACGTTTGAAGACAGAGGCCAGTGGAAGGGAAATTGAAGATATCGCATATCGAGGAGATCTGCTCAGACGTACGCTTATGCAAATGATTATGGACGGAACTGATCTGGATAGAGCCCGATCTCATGCGGCAAGATTAGGCATCTCTTGGAACTATCCCTGGTTCATGTTGGGTATCGTTAACTTTCACTATTCCGATTACGATACTCATTACAACCGCAGTAATCTGTCGCTGCTCCGATACTCCCTCTACAATATTGCGCTGGAGCTTGCAGGAGCTTACGAGGGCATTACGCCGTTAATCGAGCAGGAGCATTTCATCGTACTATACAACTACCGACAGAATCTGGCTAACAGTACTAATCTTCAGGCTTATTGTGATGAATTGCAAAGACAATGTGCAGCCTACTTAAGGCTCTCCCTTCAAATTGTTGTGTACTCGGACAAGCTTGCTCTGCAAGCCGTAGGATGGATATATCAACAAACAAGGCTGGCTAAGCCTGAATTTTACAGCAAAGAGCTGGTTAGTATAACACCATCGAATATTCTGTTGAATCAAGTGTTTTATCCTGCGCCTCAGGGCTTCTCTACCCCTGTTCAGAACAAGCTGGAACGTGCCATATTGGAACAGGATATGAATGAGATCAGGCATGTGCTGAATGAATTCGGAGACGAAGCTCAGAGCCGGAAGATTGAGCCGAATGAACTGACGGAGGAACTGGTTCAATTGCTTCGCGGATCGGAGATGCTGTTCGTTCGGCGCAAGCCGGAGGAGAATATGTATTACTATATCGGCGAAGCTAGGACGATGGAGGATATGCTGGAGCTAGCTTTCAAGCGCTTAGAGCTGCTAATGCGAGACCAACAGCAGCAGGCCAATAAGGGTGGGGCTATATCGCATGAGCCGAGATTACAGGTGATTCAGGCATTCATCGACAAGCATCTGTCCGACAATCTGACCTCAATCGATATCGCACAATATTTGTATTTGAATCCCAGCTATTTCTCAAGGTACTTCAAACGCTTGACCGGACTCAGCTTCACCGATTATGTGCATCATTACAAAATGAAGATTGCCTCAAACATGCTGAAGAATTCAAGCCAGACGCTTGAGACGATAGCTATGGGACTAGGCTATTCTGACAGGGCTTATTTCTCCAAAGTGTTCAAGAAATACATCGGGATGACTCCGAGTGAATATAAGCAGAAAAAACAGCTGAGACGTACTCCATAGTCTGCAGCATGGTCAATATGTAATGCCGCGCATAATGCGCGGCTTTTTATATGTGCAGAGAAGCTCAATCCTTCGCTTATGGTGTACACAAGAGTATGCTAGGCGATCAGCGTATCCTGCTGCTCCGCCTGAAATAAGTCAAAATCTTACTCGTTACGGGTCAGAATCAGTCCCTTGATATTCGGGCTATTCCCTTATGATTGTCTTAACAAATGAAGCCTGAGGTGATGATAGTGGAAGTAGTCAAAAATGGCGTAGATGTTGGGGGAATTGGAACCCCGAAGAAGAAATTCTGGACGCCGAAGCGAAGGGAAGCATTAGTTGGCTGGCTGTTTCTGGGCCCTGAGATTGTCGGGATGCTGCTGCTCAATGTATTTGCCCTTGGCTTTTCACTGTATTTAAGCTTTTCCAAATGGGATATGCTGTCTGGTCTGTCTGGCATCAAGTGGATTGGACTGGGCAATTATGCAGAGCTCTTCAAGGACGAAGCTGTATTGGAAGCATTGAAGAATAATCTGCTCTATACGTTACTGACGGTGCCAATACCTATTGCTCTAGCATTAGTGATTGCGGTCGTTATTAACAATAACGTGTTCTTGAAGGGGTATTTCAAGGTTGTCTTTTTCATCCCGTATATCTCATCCATTATTGCTATAGCGGCTGTCTGGAGTGCATTACTGCATCCTTCACTAGGTCCGATCAATCAATTCCTTATGCAGCTCGGCATCGATTCACCACCGAAGTGGCTGGTAGATCCGGATACCTCGCTATTGTCTATCGCTATTATTAGCACTTGGGCTAGTCTAGGTTATACCGTAATCATCTATACGGCGGGTCTAACGAACATTTCCAATGAAATCTATGAGGCTGCCGAGATCGACGGTGCAACTCAGGTTAAGAAATTTCTACGGATTACAGTGCCTCTGCTGCGTCCGACAACCTTCTTCCTTCTCATTACGATGCTAATTGGCTCATTCAAAGTGTTCGACATCATTTCTTATTTGACAGAGGGCGGACCGAACAACTCTTCCACCGTGCTTGTCTATCGTATCTATGATGAGGGCTTCCGTAACTACGACATGGGATATGCCTCAGCCATTTCCTGGCTTCTGTTCGCAATCATTGGTCTTATAACGGCTGCGACTTGGAAATTCCGTAATGAAAAGGCTTAGATAATGGAGGGACTAACATGCAGCTTATAAGAAAAAATAGTTCAAAAATCATCCTAACAGCTATAATGGGAGCAGGTTCGATCGTGTTCCTCATCCCGCTTATCTGGATGGTATCAGCGGCTTTCAAATTCGAGAAGGACGTTATGCGATTCCCCATTCAATGGATTCCGGAGAATATCAACTTCCTTTATAATTTTAAGGCAGTATGGATGGATCGAGTGCCTTTCTATCATTTTTACTTCAACTCTTTGAAGGTTGCTATACTGACGACGATTATTACGCTTATCATCTCCTCGATGGCCGCTTACTCGTTGACTAAACTGAAGTTCCGAGGAAGAAATCTGATCTTCCTAGGTCTGCTGGCCTTTATGATTATTCCGGACCAAGCTACTCTGATCCCGAGATTTTTGATTATCCGTTGGCTAGGCTTGTACGATACTCATATGGCCATTATTCTGATGAGTATGTTCTCTATTTATTTCACTTTCCTGCTGCGACAGTTCATGGCAGACATTAGCGATGAGTACATTGAGGCAGCTCGGATTGATGGGGCAGGGTATATGCGCATCTTTGCTTCCATCATGATTCCATTGTGTAAGCCTGTTCTTGCAACCGTAGCGATCATCAAATTCATCTGGACCTGGAATGATTACCAGAATCCGCTCATTTTCCTCATGAGCAAGGATCTCTATACGATACCGCTAGGCATTACCTTATTCCGGGACGATTACACCAATAACTATGCGATTATGATGATGGCAGCTCTGTCCGCGATCATTCCGCTGCTGATCATCTTTATTATTATGCAGAAGCAAGTTATTAATGGTATTGCATTAGGAGGAGTTAAGGGCTAGCAGCAGATTCAAGACAAGAAGGTAAAAAATGTACTCCTTGCACATCAAAATTATACACTTGGCGGTTCCAGCTGCTCTGTATACTGAAGTAGAAATCAGTTCCATCATCCATTCATGGTCAAGGGGGAAAAGCAGGATGAAACAACGATCAAAACGGAAATTCACGGTGGGTGCGGCTTTGCTGCTGGCAGGGGCTATTGCACTCAGCGGTTGCGGCAACTCGGGCAACTCAGGTACTGCGACAGAGACAACGAATAACGGATCGACTTCTAACACAGCTAGTGCATCTGATCCGGTAACCATCAAGTATTACAACTGGGACAATGAAGCTCAGACTGTAGGGACGGATGCTATGCTCGATGAATTTATGAAGCAGAACCCAGAGATTAAGGTCGAGCATGTTGTACTAGTGCCTGGTGATTCCGTCGAAATGCTGAAGAAGCTGGATTTTCTGATTTCTTCGGGAGAAGCGGTTGATGTTATTGCTCTTCCAAGTCTCGGTGCAGTGTATGAACGCGCTACGAGAGGTGCTCTGGCGCCGCTGAATGAATATTACACCAAAGAAAGCCTCGTTCCTGAGGACGAATATTATGTCAATCCAAAGATTAACGATGAGTATTACGGCATGCAGCTCAATTCTTCCTTCAACTATGTTCTATTAAATAAGGATATGCTGGACGAAGCTGGTCTTCCAGTGCCAACCTATGGCTGGACGTGGGATGACTACCGTGATTATGCGAAGAAGCTCACCCAAGGCGAAGGCGTGGACAAGCGCTACGGTACATACTTCCATACGTGGGAGCTGTACATGAATGCCCCTGCACAGACAGTAATGAAGGATCCGTTCCGTTATGATGACGGCAGTACCATTCTATCTGATCCATCGTACAAATATTTCTTCCAGCTTCGCAAGGACATGGAGGCTGTTGACCAATCGGCGAAACCTTACGCTGACGTTCTGGCAGCTAAGCTGAACTATCGCACGGAGTTCTTCAATGAGGAAGCGGCAATGGTGCTTACAGGTAGCTGGACGATTCCAGATCCAGCCAATCAGGAGCAATATCCGCATACCTTCAAGACCGCATTTGCTCCAGTGCCTCTGCCTCCTGCAGGCGCTGAGCCCAAAGATTACGAAGGCGGCAAATATTTCACAAGCGGCAGCCAAGTGGTTATGGGTGCGAGCTCCAAGAACAAAGAGGCTTCCTTCAAGCTGATGCGCTTCATGACGACTGCGGATTCCGAGTCGAGAACGGAATTCTCCGGATGGAAAAAAGCGGACAATCAAGCAGTGCTTGACCGTCTCATTAATAGTGAAGACAAAGACATGTACGACATTGATTCTCTGCAGCAGACACTCTTCGGTGATGACATTCAATATCTGGACGCTTCAAGCGTAATTACGGTCTCGACCTCCGAGTTGACCAAAGTCATTGGTGACGGATTCAGTAAATTCATGCTTAGTGACAAAGAATCTATCGATGATGTGCAGAAATGGATGGTAGATGAAGCAACTAAGATTATCAATGAGAAAGAAAGCAAATAAAAAGAAGTAATCAATCGAAGCTTCGGGGAATGCTAACCAGCTGGCCCGGAGCTTCTTTGCTACTATAGGACATGGAGGCTGGTAAGCGTGGGTCAATTGAATTGGAAGCATCACAAATACCTTCTAGAGGGTCAGGAGCTTCGGATTCTATCTGGAGCCATACACTACTACCGCGTCGTACCCGAATACTGGCGTGATCGGTTAATGAAGCTGAAGGCTTGCGGCTTCAATACGGTAGAGACCTACATTCCTTGGAATTTCCACGAGCCAGAAGAGGGAGTCTTCTACTTCGAAGGCATGGCGAATGTGGTTCTGTTTATCAAGACTGCC
Organism: Paenibacillus xinjiangensis; assembly: GCF_059686975.1. Taxonomy (NCBI): domain Bacteria; kingdom Bacillati; phylum Bacillota; class Bacilli; order Caryophanales; family Paenibacillaceae; genus Paenibacillus; species Paenibacillus xinjiangensis. The sequence continues at coordinate 71,185 of NZ_JCAALS010000006.1, forward strand.
GGTGAGCTGGGCTTGCATGTCATCGTGCGTCCAAGTCCTTATATTTGTGCGGAATGGGAATTTGGCGGACTGCCCGCGTGGCTGTTGAAGACGGATATGGCATTACGCTGTATGGATCCTGACTATCTGAGGAAGGTCGATCAGTATTACGATGTTCTGATACCGCTGCTGGTTCCGCTGCTCCATACGAACGGCGGTCCTGTCATTGCGGTGCAGGTAGAGAATGAATATGGAAGCTATGGCAATGACACGGCCTATCTGGAGTATGTTCGCGATGGCTTAATCAGCCGCGGTATCGACTGCCTGCTGTTCACTTCGGACGGCCCGACTGATGAAATGCTCATTGGCGGCACAGTAGAAGGTTTGCATGCTACTGTCAACTTTGGTTCCCGGGTTGCCGAATCATTCGATAAATACCGAGAGTATCGTCAGGATGAACCGTTAATGGTAATGGAATATTGGCTAGGTTGGTTCGATCACTGGATGAAGCCGCATCATATCCGCGAGGCATCTGATGTAGCGGACGTCTTAGATGAGATGCTGGAACAAGGTGCCTCCGTCAACTTGTATATGTTCCACGGCGGAACGAATTTTGGCTTTTACAATGGTGCCAATTATAGTGATGTCTACGAGCCTACCATCACAAGCTATGATTATGATGCTCCGCTAACAGAATGGGGTGATCTAACAGAGAAATATAAGGCTATTCGTAAGGTGCTGAATAAGCATGGAATATCAGAAGGCGGTCCATTGCCTGAGCCTACTCCGAAAAAAGCCTACGGAAACATCACTTTGACGGAGCATAGTGATTTATTAAGTCAATTGGATACTGTCGCAGATCGAAGAGTGGAGTCAGTCGCGATACAGCCGATGGAGAAGCTTGATCAGGCCTATGGCTTTATCCTGTATTCCACGTGGATTAAAGGTCCGAGATCCAGACAAAAGCTGCACTTGCGTGAGGTGAGAGATCGTGCTCAAGTATTCATAGACGGCAAGCCTCTTGGCGTGGTTGAACGCTGGAATCCACAGTCAATCGAGATTTCCGTCCCCAAGGAAGGTGCGAGACTAGATATTCTCGTTGAGAATATGGGACGAGTTAATTATGGCCCTAATCTCCGTGACCACAAAGGCATAACGGAAGGCGTACTCATAGACAATCAGTTTCAATCGAATTGGACAATCTATCCGCTGCCTCTTGATACTGCGATGCTTAATCGGATCAGTTTCACTGACAATAGCAAGAGTGTTTGTGATAATGGGGAGCCGGTAGGCCGAGGCTTGGTCTCAACTGAGCAGCATCGCGCAGCTATGAGGAAGGCTGAGGACCGGCATGCAATAGACAGGCCTGCTTTCTATCGCGGTTATTTGGATACAGATGAACCGGCCGACACCTTCCTGCGATTCGATAATTGGCATAAAGGCATTGTGTGGATTAACGGATTCAATATCGGGCGGTACTGGGAAGCTGGTCCGCAGCGCGCGCTGTATATCCCGGGGCCGATACTCCGCAAAGGGCGGAACGAGATTGTTGTGTTCGAGCTGCAAGGCTATGAAGGAAATCCAGAGGTCATCTTGAGCGATTGTCCTGATCTTGGTGAGACTTCCTCTGTCGATGAGCGAATTCTGAATTTCGTACAGGATAGTTAGAAGGGGAGTGGATTGCGATATGCCGGTGTCTATACAAAGAGCTGCTAGAATCGTTCCATCTGTAAGACAGCTAGAATGGCAAAAGATGGAGTTCTATGCATTTATCCATTTTGGAATCAATACGTTCACTGGTAAGGAGTGGGGGAATGGCGAAGAGGATCCCGCGCTATTCCAGCCTACTCACTTTAATCCCTCACAGTGGGTAGAAGCTTGCAAATCTGCAGGTATGACAGGTCTCATACTAACTTGCAAGCATCATGACGGATTTGCGCTATGGCCAAGTCAATATACCGAGTATTCGGTGAAATCTGCACCTTGGAGGAACGGACAAGCCGATGTAGTACGAGAGGTTGCTGAAGCATGTCATGCTGGAGGCATCAAATTCGGAATCTATGTATCTCCATGGGATCGGCATGAGCCCAGCTACGGAGATAGTGCTGCCTACAATGCTTTTTATCTCAATCAGCTGAGGGAGCTGCTGACGAACTATGGTGAGTTGTTTTGCATTTGGCTGGATGGAGCATGCGGGGAAGGACGCAATGGGAAGCAGCAGCAATATGACTGGGATGCCTATTATGCATTAATCCGTGAGCTTCAGCCGAATGCGGTTATCTCTGTCTGTGGTCCAGATGTGCGTTGGTGTGGCAACGAGGCTGGACATACCCGCCAATCGGAATGGAGCGTAGTTCCCACAGCCATGCAGGATAATGAGAGGATTAAAGAAAAATCGCAGCAGACGGATGATAGAGAATTCTCTAAGCGGATTGATTCTAGCGAGGAGGATATTGGGAGTCGTCATATTCTTGCTCAGACGGATAGTGTTGTTTGGTATCCCTCCGAGGTGAATACTTCAATTCGACCAGGTTGGTTCTACCACGCGGATGAAGATGACCAAGTGAAGTCGGTTGAGACTTTAATCGATTTATATGAGCGGACAGTAGGTGGCAATTCAACGTTCCTGCTTAATCTTGCACCGGATCAACGAGGTCTTATACCGGAGGTTGATTCGAATAATCTTCGATTGCTTGGTGAACGTCTTAGTCGAATGTATGGACAGAATCAGGCTTCGGGAGCAGCGATTCGTACTTCAAGTGCAATCGCAGCAGATGATAGCCTGCCTTACACTGAACTGGAGCTTAGCCTTGATCAGGAGCGCTTGTTCGACCGTATTGTATTGCAGGAGGATATTCGATATGGGCAACGGATCGAGAGCTTCGAGCTGCTATGTGAAATAAACGGTCAGTGGCGAGCTGTCTACGCTGGTACTACGATTGGCTATAAGAAAATATGCCGTCTTGCAGATGGAATAGAAGGAGCATCGATTAAGCTGAGAATTAATCAGGCTAGATTGGAGCCTGTAATAAGCTTCATAGGGCTATATGCTTCTCAAAAATAATAGTATACATGTGAGGATCGACGATCTCCTTGTGGCTTTTTTAATGGCGAAGCGAGGGTAATGTTGTATAATGATTTCATCATTATTACAAGGATGGAATAGGAGGGTACAGCAATGACAAGGCAGAGAATGGACTGGGAGGCAGGAGCTTGGCTCAATTCACCTATATCTTCCCGCATAGATGGAGAATACCTGAAGGTAACACCTGAGAAGGGACGAGACTTCTGGAGAAAAACGTTATATGGATTTGAATATGAGGATGGCGCGGCTCTATTAGCGAATTGGAATAGCGATACAGCTGTTGAGGTATCGTTTCAATTAGAATCATTCACCGAGCTGTATGATCAAGCTGGCATTCTATTATATCATGGACCTGGGCAATGGATTAAGCTGGGTATTGAGATTAATGATGGTATTCCTCAGCTGTCCACAGTTGTAACGGATGGCTGCTCAGATTGGTCACTTGCGGCTGTACCAGAATGGGGCAGAGAAGAAGTAGTGACACTTCGAGCTTCTATTATGAAGGAAGCCGTTATTGTACGTGCAAGGACTGAGAATCACCCTTGGCGTACGATACGTGTAGCTCGCTATCCATATGCAGATGGAAATCAGTCAGGGCCTTTTACTTGCTCGCCAACCCGAGAGGGTCTAGAAGTTACCTTCACTCGGTGGGAATTCACAGATCCTGATCAAGACCTTCATATCGACCCGCCAATAGTATAGGAAGATGAAGCATAATAAGCAGACAATCCGACCGGTATACCGGTCGGATTGTCTGCTGTGTCATTCGATTTATTTATCCACTGATACGGGTTGGGCCAGCTTCCATACTAGATGACTCATATAAGATAGCAGTCCGAATAGTACTGCAATGATGGTCATGTGAGCAAGCACCACGAACATATAGACTTCCGCGTGATCCATTGTCAGCATTAGGCCTACACCAGATAACAATTGTAATACAATCAGGCTAATTGCTGTAGAGGCGATAATTCTCATCTCTTTGTTATCCTTATGATGCTTGTAGACGAGGAAACATAGAATCACAATGATAAGGACGAGTACATATGCAGCTGCACGATGCATGAAAGCTATGGCCACGCTGCCAGACAGCTCTGGGAACACTTGTCCATTGCATAATGGAAAGCCTATGCAACCACCTGCTGATCCGGTATGGCTGACGAATGCGCCTGTATACACGACGATATAGGAATAGATCGTGCTTATCCATATGAAGTTACGGAATTTTGTGCTTACCCGAGGCAGTTGATCGAATTTGGATTTCCCTCCGAAGCGTTCCTCTTGCCTTGCGCCAAGTGTGGTCATCACTGCGCCTGCAAGAGATAGGAGTGCAAAGCCAAGATGCAGCGCCATGACTGGCGGAGACTGGGAGAACACTACGGCAAGAGCACCCATCATGCCTTGGATGCAGACGAAAAACAAAGTTAGGAAAGCGAATAATTTCAAATCCTTGCGCTTGTTCGCGTACAGTAGAAACAAGATGAACGTGATTAATGCAAGAAGTCCTGCCATTGAACTTATGAAGCGATGTGAATACTCAATCAGAGATGCAATCGTATGGGCGGGTACAAACTTGCCATGGCATAGGGGCCATTCAGTACCGCAGCCCAGCCCGGACTCAGTCCGAGTAACGACACCTCCGCCAAAGGTCGCAAAGAACATAAATACGGTTGTAATGAAGCTGGTCCATTTTAGCAATTTAACATTCTTCAATATTATCACCTACTATTAGTATCTCATTCATTATTCATTACAGCTGTTTATACGAATCGAATATTCATAACCTTGGCTGCGAATGACCTTGGTGTTTGAGCCGTCTGCATAGATATATATTCTCCTTCCGTAGCTCAAGTAAACTAATTATACTGCATGGTTAATTAGGCATTTATCTTATTTTCTGAACAATTGGTGTCTAATTATTGAGAACTATATGAAGTGACATATGTTCAAAGCTGTAGAAGAATATTTGATCCATAATCTGTGGCCTTTTCTATGCTGCTCTCGCAACTCAGATCACATGTTATGCGTCATATATATTACACTATGGATAAGCCTTGGAGGTATTATTATGTCCAAAGATTCAAATCCTACGACTCAGGGTAATAGTAGTAATCATTTGCGGGCCGACTGTGACAAGTGCTTCGGATTATGCTGTGTTTCCATGAGATTCTCAGCTTTAGATGGATTTCCAATCGATAAAGAGGCGGGTCAGCCCTGCGTGAACCTTGAAGCTGATTTCCGATGCGCTATTCATAAATCTCTTAGTAGACGGGGACTTAAGGGATGTATGACGTTTGACTGCTTTGGCGCGGGACAGAAGGTTTCACAGGTGAGCTTCGAGGGACAGAATTGGCAGAACGCTGCAGATATTAGAGATCACATGTTCACCGTATTTTTTACGATGCTGCAGCTCCATGAACTGCTCTGGTATTTGACAGAGTCGTTGACACTACAATCATCAAGACCTATTCATGATAAGCTCCGCTCCATGCTTGAAGAGACAGAACGACTTACCTTCCTCAGCCCTAATGAATTAATGAAGCTAGATACATCGGAGCACCGAGAAGCCGTGAATACGCTGCTCATACAGACAAGTGAGCTTGTTCGAGCTGATGCTCGCAGTACACGGAGTAGTAGACGAGGAATAAGAACTCGTTCGGAGAGCAGGAAACACATTCGCCGAGGCGCTGATCTAACAGGGGCTGATCTGAGAAAAGTGGATCTAATCGGAGCTAATTTGAGAGGGGCTTACCTAATCGCAGCTGATATAAGAAGAGCTACTCTCGCTGGTGCTGATCTTATCGGAGCAGACTTACGTGATGCGGACATACGAGGAGCAGAACTATCCAAGAGCCTTTTTCTTACCCAATCTCAGATTAACTCAGCCAAAGGGGACAGCAGCACATCACTGCCTTCGTCAATCCTTCGGCCATCGCATTGGAGCAGAGAAATGGTGTAGCGTAACTAGAACTGATTACTGTTGTCCTCTCATTGAGTATCGCAGAAAGTAATTTATGGAAAATAATAGAAGTTAATTTTTAGGATATGGTGACAGGGGAATCTACTATTCTATGAATTTAAAATATTTATTTTCTAATTATGAAACCATTGCTATGCATGGACCGTATCACATTTTATTAAACGCTTTAAGCAAGGTCGCAATTGAATAGTGTACCCATACGCAAAAGGGGAGTAGCTGCTACATAAAAGTCGTCATTACGAGAACGAAAGTTCTCCGGCTTTATGGGCATTGCCAGACAAAGGCAATGTTAGCGAGACCTTTGCCGGATAGGCAAAGGTCTTTTGTGTGCGTGGACACCGAGATTGCAAACTTACATTTAGGAGGATTCAAAAATGGATTTTGCATTGTTAATGGAGTATGGATGGGTGCTGCTTGTATTGATAGCACTGGAAGGTTTGCTAGCAGCAGACAATGCGCTCGTACTGGCAATTATGGTCAAGCATTTGCCAGACGAAGAGCGTAAGAAGGCTTTGTTCTATGGTTTAGCAGGCGCGTTCGTATTCCGGTTCGCATCCTTGTTCGTCATTTCGTTCTTGGTCGATGTATGGCAGGTACAAGCGATCGGAGCACTCTACTTATTGTTCATAGCGCTCAATCACATATTACGTAAAATTATTGTGAAAAAAGGCGAAGATTCCGCAGATCAAAAATCTGGTAAGGAACCTAAGAAAAGTGGTTTCTGGTTTACAGTTCTTAAGGTTGAAGTGGCGGATATCGCTTTTGCGATCGACTCCATTCTTGCAGCAGTCGCGCTTGCTGTTGCATTGCCAGCTACAACATTGCCGAAAATAGGTGGTATGGATGGCGGTCAATTCATCGTTATCTTCCTAGGTGGATTTATTGGACTGATCATCATGCGTTTTGCAGCCAATATGTTCGTGAAGCTGCTGCACAGCAGACCTGCACTTGAAGTCGCAGCTTTCGTTATCGTTGGTTGGGTTGGTGTGAAGCTAGCGGTTCATACTCTTGCACATCCAACGCTTCACGTCATCCCGCATGACTTCGCAGAATCTGCGGCATGGAAAGCAACCTTCTACATCGTACTGGTGCTCATTGCAGTAGTAGGCTGGTTCCTATCAGGCGGTAAAGCGAAAGACAAACAGGCTTCAGAAGCAGCATAAGTGAAGGAATAATAGCTCCATCTTGTTGAGACTTTTCTCAACGGGATGGAGCTATTTTAATATAGTATCGTACTTTCCTAATCATAGTTCGATGAATGTGTAGACCAAATGCTACTGGACTGGTATACTATGGCAAAATGTACAATGCAATTAACATACTTTCTATGAGCAGGTGACCATGAAATGTGCCAATTAACTCTTGAAATTCAGAATATTGAGGGAGCTGTACAAGCAGCAAGCTGCGATAAGGGACAAGCACATTTGGTTTATCAGAATGTGTATGTGCCTGGTGATGAGATTATTCTACGCAGCGCTCAAGAAAATGTATTTCTAGTGATTCAGCTTGAAGATGCATTGAACCCGGCCTTTGTGTATTTGACCGGCAGGGAATATCGGTTCGTGATTCCATTTAACGAGAAGAAATGCTCTTATTCACCTAAAACCTTCACTGGTGAAGAGCATGTATTGACTGCACGTCTAGCTACTCGGGAAGAGATAAATGGCTATAAGAACTTGGCGCTGAATGTGTATGATCAACAGGGCAATGAAACAATGTATCCTCATGCATCAGCCAATGTGGAGACGCGCAGCGAGGCTGTCTTCGCAGCACGTAATGCCATCAACGGTAATACGGTGAATTACTCACACGGTAATTGGCCCTTCGAGTCATGGGGCATCAATCAGAGGAAAGATGCTGAGATTACGGTGAACTTCGGCAGGATGGTTGAAATAAATAAAGTCGTTCTGACACTTAGAGCTGACTTTCCTCATGACAGCTATTGGGAACGGGCAACACTAACCTTCTCGGATGGCAGCAGACAAACGGTGAATCTAGTGAAGACCCACTTGTCCCAGCAGATTGACATTGAACCTAAACAAGTAGAGTGGATTACGTTATGTGAGCTGATTCAAGCGGATGATCCGTCCCCATTCCCAGCATTAAGTCAGATCGAGGTTTTCGGATATGAAGCGGCGAAATAAATAGATGGTTCTCAAAAATAGAAGTATGACTGTACAGGGGATTGAACTTGTACAGTCATTTTTATTATAGGGGAGGAAGGATTCCCTAATGAGCAGCTTTGCTCCTTAACCAATCCTCATGCAATTGCCATACTCGCTTCCATAGCATATCCTGCTCCTGCATATCATAGTTCAACAGCTTCTCATGGAAGACATCACCTAATACTTCCAGCCACTGCGACTTGGTTCGCAACTCCATTTTTTGGATACCCTCGTTATTGCGATTCGTATAGATACAGCCTTTCAGTTCATTGCTTCCTGATGCTGTTCGATTACGAACGAGGAGCTGATTCATCCATGGTGACTCTGGAGACGAGCTGTAGAGTGCATGATTGGACTCGAATACTCCAAGGTCATGCACGGTCTCGGGAGCATAATCAGCCCCTACGGCAGAGCTTATCGGATCTTGCTCAAGTCGCCAGCCATTGGGGTCAATGGTAGATGGAGCAACCTTTTGTCGGAAAATTCCTTGCTTATAAGTGCCGTGCACCAGCGGAATCGGCTCATAGAGCATATCGCCAAGTCCAACATCAACAATCCACTGTTCAACTCCTTGCTGTTCATTCGTTAATGAAACAGACATTCCAAGATGGAAGGAGTTAATTCGCGGCTCTTGACCAAGTGGCTGGACACCTCCTCTATGCCAGGACACCTGATAGCCAAGTGACCGGAGCAGCTCACCGAATGCACCATTTAGGTGAAAACAATATCCTCCTCGACCGCTGATCATCAGCTGAAGAGAGTTGTATAGATTGATTGAGGAAGGATTCTTCGCTACAATATCGATCGTTTGCCATGAAATGAGCTCTACATGTGCCTTATGAAGGTCTTTAAGAAAGGATAGGGTAGGTGGTTGCTTCTCTGTGAATCCTAGTCTCTGTAAATAGCTTGTCGTAATAGCTTGAGTGATCATAGCCTGTTCTCCTTATGTGTTCAGTGTAAGCTGCCGCATCGAGATACGCATCGCGAACATGAGCTTCTTGCCGTTAGTGTACAGTAGAATTCACGTAGGAACCACTGTATTTAATTCGAACTGTACCGGTACAGTATATATAGCTGTATATAGATGTAATGGATAACAGCGTGTTAGAATGTAACTTAGGTATATGAGTCATAGAGGTGAAATTTATGGAAGCTGTATCTTTTTATCGTGATGAAAGGCTGCCCTTCTTGGAAGCGAAGAGATGTCGCGTTGATGATTTAGTCTATCACAAACATTTTCACGAGGAATATTCGATTGGCTTAATTGATACGGGGACGACGAATGCATGGTGTGATGGAACGATGCATCGTGTAGAAGCAGGACGTGTTATTAGCTTTCCGCCGCAAATGCTGCATGCTTGTCATCCCGAGGCAGGTGACTGGAGCTATAAAATGCTGTTTGTGAAACCGCAGTGGTTTCACGGATTGGAGCAGAAGGAGCAGTTATATGTTCCCTACTTGCTAGGAAAGGGTAAGAATGACATCTGCCGTAAGTTGATTGGTGATACGATGGAAGCTCTATCGGGACATAAGGATCCTCTTGCGATTGAAACGGCTCTAATCGAGCTCATTCAAGCTATAGTGAGTCCTGAAGCTAACGATCTCCAGCATGACCTCTTAGAGAACCAGGATCTAAAGTATGTTAAGCTCATGAAGGAATATATTCAAGCACATTTCACTGAACATATAAAGCTCGAGGATCTAGAGAAGGAAGCGGGAATCAGCAGATTTCATCTCATTCGTTTATTTAAGAAAGGGAATCATCTGCCACCGCATGCCTACCAGAATCTGCTGAGAATCAATCATGCCAAGTTCGAGTTAGCCAAGCAGCGCCCTATTGCTGACATTGCTGCTGAAGTGGGCTTTTATGATCAGAGTCATTTCACACGTATGTTCACCAGAATTGTTGGAGCAACGCCTTACAAATATGCTATTTCCATATAGATAATAGATCAATTTCGTACAATACCGGATTTCTCCTCTCCTGTAACATGAGAAGCATTACCGAGAGGAGAGATACCATTATGCTACAAGTAACGGAAATAGAGTCATTCACTGAATCGCTCAAATCAATTGCTCGCCGCCCAGACATTAAAGCGTTCATCGAGGAGAACCCATTGATATATCGTCAATTGCGACGAGCTGCTCTGCAGTATGTGACAGGAGATAATCGGGATGATGGTATGGAAGCAGCCAGAAGGTTAAATGACAAAGGCTACCTGGTCTCCGTTGAGTATATAGGTGAGAACACGATGAGTGTCGCCGACTGCATCGCAGCAACGGTTGAAATGACCGCTTTAATTGAAGAGCTAGGTGCACAAGGAATACCAGCACGAGTATCCTTCGACTTATCGCATATTGGTCTTTCATTGAACCCGGAGCTTGCTTATTCACATCTGGTCAAGCTTGCAGAACAAGCTGAACGGATTGGTGTCGAGCTATTCATTAGTATGGAGGAGTCAAGTAAAACAGATCTAATTCTCACCTTATATGAACGTGCTGCTGCTCGATTTCCTCTGATTGGAATAACGCTGCAAGCACATTTGCATCGAACAACTAACGATTTAATCGAAAGACTGCCAGCTGCAGCTAGGGTTCGAATCGTTAAGGGGGCTTATCAAGAGCCGATGGAGCTTGCGCTACCTCGTTCTCAGGCATTGGACGACCGTTACATGGAGCTTATTGAACAGGCGATTGACCGAGGATATAAGGTGTCTATCGCAAGTCACGATGAACAGCTCATTACGAGAGTGATCGAGCGGGGCTGGATGGAGGCTGCAGATGTTGAATTTGAGCTGCTGTATGGGATTCGGCCTGAGCTAAGCAGCAAGCTGATGGCAGAGGGGTATCCCGTCCGCATTTATCTTACTTATGGCCAGGAATGGTACTTGTACTTGTGTCACCGAGTAGCAGAGTATCCGCCTAATCTATTCCGCGCTGTCGAAGCTATGATTAGTAAGGAGAGGATTGATCCTATACAGTCGTACTCGATCTAAACCAATGAAACCTGTTGAGCGAGCTCAACAGGTTGTTATTATGCTGGAGACTTAGTATAGATCGAACATATTAATGTCGTATCCGCTCATTTTCATATAGGTAAACAACTGACTGCGGTGATGGAACAAATGGGTAACGATTTCTATCAGCCATTTGGCCTGCGATGAGCCATGCTCTAGATAAAAGGGAGTCGTCTCTTTATGGATGAAATCGTTGTCCTCAAGCTGTTCCATATAGTCGCGTACGCTGCTCATACCTGCTCTCATTCGCTCTCCTAATGCCGCTATACCCATCTCCACCGTATACTCCGATTCGAGAGAACGTACTTGTTCCTCATTGTATTCCTGTAGAATCAGCAGATCGACAGCAGGGACAGAAGCAAGATGCTCGATTATCTGTTGAAGCGTTCGCATATTCTCATGGGGCTGGAACGCTAGATGCTCTGGCTGTACTTTTGACATGAGCGTAACAGAGGTTCGAACGGCATGTTCCATCTCATCGAATAGCTTTGTTTTAACATCATCTAAATCTTTCATAGACGATCACTCCGTTTCATTAGGGTATAGGGAAGTTACTTTATTTGCTTTTTTATTATAAAATGTAATAGTGACAATTCCTGTCATGATTAAATTGTAATCTGTAAGAAACGAAAGGGAGGTACACCTTCCTATGACGAAATCGAAGAGACTTCTTGAGCTCATGATGACGATCAACCGCATGCGGAAGTTTACAGTGAAGGAGCTTGCGCAAGAGTTCGGTGTCTCTCCACGAACGATGCTAAGAGATCTGCAGGAGCTAAGCGGAATGGGGGTACCTTTATATTCTGAGGTCGGACCTCATGGCGGTTATCAGGTGATACGTGAGCGCACGCTCCCACCTATTGCGTTAACAGAGGAGGAAGCTATCGCTTTTTTCTTCGCGAGTCATGCGCTTCGTCATTATTCCTCTCTGCCTTTCCAATCCGAAGCCTCTTCTGCACTGCATAAATTTTATCTTCACATGCCCGGCGACACGAGAGAACGAATTGATCGAATGAAGAATCGAATCGATTTCTTTATCCCTTCGAGGCAGGCGACATTCCCATTCTTGTCTATGCTATTAGAAGGAGCTGTGGAGCAGAAGTCATTGTCGATTGAATATGAATCAGCAAGGGGAATAACGAGGCGACGAATCAGGCCTATCGGTATTTATGCGGAAAGCGGACTCTGGTATTGCCCTGCGTATTGTTATTTGAGAGGGGATATCCGGTTGTTTCGATGTGATCGCATGGTGGCGGCAGAGTGGGTGGAAGAAACTGAGGCAGAGGTCTATGTTGCTGTAGCCAACTCATGGGAGAATGTCCATTTGGGAAATTGGGATGCTCCGGAGCAGGATAAGACCGAAGAGCATTATCTTCCATTCTATGTGGAATTGGAGAGGAATTCGATTCATGAGATTGAGGCACATCTTGGCCGCCGAATGACCATTCATATGAAGCCTGACGGTTCAGGCTATATTCGTCATTTTGTACCCAAAGATGATTTGGATTTTTTTGCAGCATTATTCATTCGGTTAGGAGAGCGAACGACGGTATATGAGCCGCCTGAGCTTCTTGATAGAATGGAGGAGATGCTGAATAAGCTAATGGATAAATATAAATGGAATAAGAAATGAGGAAACGAATGCCTACTATACTGGTTGCTGACGACGATGTGAACATTCGTGAACTTGTCTGTTTGTTTTTGCGCAAAGAAGGATTCACAACAGCCGAAGCTGCGGATGGTCAAGAAGCATTATCCGTCTATGCTTCAACGCCTATCGAACTTGTCGTGCTCGATATTATGATGCCGGTTATGGATGGCTGGACTTTATGCAAGGAGCTGCGAAGAGGCAATCCTGATCTTCCCATGCTTATGCTTACTGCGAGAGGCGAGACTTGGGAGAAAGTGAAGGGTTTCGAGCTTGGTGCTGATGATTATCTGACCAAGCCATTCGATCCATTAGAGCTGATGGCTCGTGTTAAGGCATTGCTGAAAAGGTATCGGATTGGCACAACGCAGATGATCAAGCTAGGTACTATCGTTCTCGATCGGCAGACATACAAAGTGACAAGAGGCTCGGAGTCGCTTAGTTTGCCATTCAAGGAGTTTGAGCTGTTATATAAGCTTGCTGGCACCCCAGGGCAAATCTATACACGTGAGCAGCTGATCGATCAGATATGGGGAATTGATTATACCGGAGATGATCGAACGATTGACGTACATATCAAACGGCTGCGTGAACGGTTCACGGATACCATTGATTTTCGTATTGAGACAGTGCGAGGGCTTGGCTATCGTCTTGAGGTGAACGAATGATCAGCTCGTTATATACACGTGTTGTACTTACCTTTTTAGTCTCTGTTATTGGGGGCACGATTATTTCCTTTTTTGTAGCTACCTCGGTATTCAAAGAGAAGCTGAATGAGAACCTGCGTATCCCCTTGCTTAACTTCGGTCAGGATATCGTCAAGATTTATGACACCTTGCCATTGCAGGAAGCAGAGTCCTTCATAAGTGAAATGAATCAGCTGAATTCCTATTTTATTCGTATTTACGAGGAAACAGGTCAGTTCCAGTCTTATGGAGAGGAGCATGTCGTCAATCCTGCAGCTGTGACAATGGAGCAAGTGGGAAAAGTGCTGGATGGAGAGGTTGTTCACGTTAATCCGATTGGTGTTTCTACTATTCTCCTAGGATTACCGTTGACCACTGAAACGGGAACGAAAGCGATATTCATAGAACCGATAGCCCCGCCATCCACTACTTTTGTTATAATGTGGATCATGCACTTTTCATCTTATTCGCTGATAGCAGGAAGCCTATTCATTGTCGTTGCCTCTATGTTTCTAATCAGACCGATCAAAAAGCTCACAGAGGCGACACGACTTATAGCAGCTGGAGATTTCAACGTCAAGCTGAACATTAAGCAAAAGGGTGAACTTGGAGCCTTGGCGCGCAGCTTCGAAGATATGATGCATGATCTGAATCAGCTGGAGCAGATGCGCCGAGAATTCGTAACGAATGTGTCCCATGAGGTTCAATCGCCGCTCACATCAATATCGGGTTATGCTATTGCGCTCAAGCAATCCGAAATCACCGATATCGAACGAAGGCGTTATCTCGATATTATTATTGCTGAAGCGGAGCGAATGTCTAAGATGAGTGACAGCCTTCTAAAGCTAAGCCTGCTTGAATCACAATCACAGCAGCTGCAGCTGGTCAAGCTTAGCTTAGATGAACAAATTCGACGTGTAATCGTTGCGGTTGGGCCGCAATGGTCAGCTCGCGGCATCACCTTCGAGCTCAATCTAAGGGCAGTCATTCTACTAGCAGATCATGATCTATTAAATCAGGTATGGACCAATATATTAGGCAATAGTATCAAATTCTCCAAGGATGGCGGTTCGATTCATGTAAGCATCAAACAAGACAGCAATAACGTAATAGTCCGAATAGCCGACTCCGGTATTGGCATTGCGCAAGAGGATCAAAAACGCATATTCGAGCGATTCTTCAAGGCCGATCGTTCACATAGTCGCAAGTATGATGGCAGCGGTATGGGTCTGGCTATTGCCAAACAGATCGTGTCACTCCATCAAGGTGACATCCGAGTGGAAAGTGCACTAGGCAAAGGAACGACTTTCATAGTTAGCTTACCAATTACAACGGCAAATTAATTAGTGAGGCTCCGGTATCAGGGCAAGCGACCTTGCATGTGACACATTAGCTTTTTTTCCTTATTCATATTCCGTTCATATTGGCGTCACGAGGGGGACATCTTCGTCATATAAGCTTGCTTAAGTAGCCTAGGGGTACTAATAAGCTGAGGACGAAGAAAGGAAATGAATAATGAAAAAGACGTTCAGATTTATACTGAAAGCATTAATAGTTATCGTTGTAGCAATAGGAGTGTTTCTAGCGATTGTATATATCGTTAATGCTGTCTCCAGCAAATCGGAGCTGACAAAAATAGAAGCCTATGGTCAGTTAATACCTGTCGACGGAAAAAACATGAATGTTCTGATTGAAGGGGACGGCGAAGAGACAGTCGTACTATTAACAGGCTATGGTACTGCAGCACCAGCACTTGATTTCAAGCCGCTTGTAGATGAATTGTCTCCATATTATCGAGTAGTCGTCATTGAGCCTTTCGGATATGGATTAAGTGATCTGACTGATAAGGAACGAACGACTGCGAATATGGTTAGTGAAATTCATGAAGCCCTGCAGAGCCTTGATATTGATCGATACATTCTTATGGGTCATTCCATTGCAGGGATATACGGACTAGACTATGTGAATAAATATGAGAACGAGGTCATCGCATTTGTCGGAATCGACAGCAGTGTGCCAACGCAAGGTGGTATGGATGTTGAATTCCCAATAAAAACGTTTGAATTTCTCAAAAAATCAGGATTAGCTAGATTGGTCGTGAAAATAAGCGGTGACCCCTATGCTGGGCTGCCATTTGATGATGACACAAAAGAACAAATGAGATTTCTTTCTCTCAAAAACATGAATAATCCAAGCAACCTGAGTGAAATGGTAAATATTTATCCCAATTTTCTAGGAGCACGGGATCTAGCATTCCCTAAGAGCTTACCTGTTATATTGTTTGCACAAGCGAATAATACAAGTGTAGAAGGATGGATTCCACTGCATGAAGAGCAGGTCAAAGATTTAGAGCATGGAAAAGTAATGACATTCGAAGCTGGTCATTATCTGCACCATACCCATTCCGAAGAAATTGTCGAGAACGTTAGAAGCTTTATGGAAGAAATAGAATAGGACAATAGAGAAGGACTCCCGCTGCTTCGGCAGGTGGGGAGTCCTTTTTGTTTAGTTGAGATGGCTCTGTGTGGCTTATTAACGGCACGAAAATAATGGTAATAACAGAGGTTAAATTCCACGAGGATGGCGGGTGAAGAACCATACTGCGATTGCTAGAGCACTGACAGCAGCACCGAATAGGCACACGCCGTCCCACCCTTTGTAGGCATAGATGCTGGTAGAAGCGATTGAACCGATAGCGCTGCCAATAGAATAAAAGATCATGTAGCCTGCAGTTAAACGACTGCGTGCTTCTGGGCGAAGGTTGAAGATGAAGCTCTGGTTCGTTACATGTATAGCTTGCACCGCCAGGTCAAGGAGAACTATGCCAATGATCAGAGAAAAGAATGAGCTGTCGATATAATGGATAGGTAGCCATGATACTAACAAGAGAAGGAGCGCAGCTCCGGTTGTCCATTGCCCTAACCCTCGATCAGCGAGGCGTCCTGCCCCAGCTGCAGCTAACGCACCAGCAGCACCAGCCAAACCAAATGCGCCAATTGCTGTATGGGAGAGAGACAGTGGAGGCGCGCTGAGCGGCAGCACCAATGAGGTCCATAATGTGCTAAACGCCATGAAGATGAGAAGAGCAAGTATAGCACGGATACGTAAGATTCTTTCTTGAGCGAATAGAATAAGCACCGAATACAGCAGCTTTGGGTAGGATAATGATTCTCTAGTCTGGTCATTGATGGGTAATACTCGGAATAACAGAATGGCCATGAGGAGCATTAACCCTGCAGAGGTAAGGTAGACCGAGCGCCAGCCCGCCAAATCGGTTAACACGCCTGCAACTGATCTCGCAAGTAGTATGCCAACCACGACTCCACTCGTTACCAAGCCGACAGTTCGTCCGCGCTTATCAGGGGCAGCCAACGTAGATGCGTACGCTACAAGCACTTGCGTCACTACCGCAAGCAATCCAACCATAGCTAGACCGGAGAATAGTGCAGTAATGTTGGGAGCAAGGCCAACCACAGTCAGGGCGACTACTGATAACATCATCTGGCCAACGATAAGTCGCCGGCGATTTATTAAATCACCAAGCGGTACAATCAGAAATAATCCCAGCGCATAACAAATCTGAGTAATGGTAATGACGATACCAACGGACGAATGGCTGATATTGAATTCACTTGCCAGCGAATCGAGCAGCGGCTGAGCATAGTAGATGTTGGCGACAGCAAGGCCGCAGGCAATAGCGAACAATATTTCGATATAACGTGGCCTATCTTTGCCTCGAACGGACTCAGGCTTGCTGCGCGTTCCTTGAACCAGTACCGCGTCTACAGTATTTTCATTGAGGAGGATCTTTGGTGTTGGTTGAGGCTTATCCATTGTACACACTCCATTGTTATCAGTTTGGAAATTATCATTCATTACGTACCGAACAGTATGTTATGAATGAGGTAACTATAACTTGGTTAAATGGATACTGTCAAGAGAAAATTGAGCAGTAATATTAGTCCAATAGGCTGGGTTGAGCCAAGCAGCTTCCGCCAATATAGAGGAGTCATCTGCAAGAATCAGCTGAATTTGACATCAAAGAGGAGGGAGATTAAGATAAATAATATACTGTTCGATATATAACGAAATGAGATGATAAACATGGTTCGACCTCGGGAATTTGATGAGGATAAGGCGTTAGACGCTGCATTGCAGCTATTCTGGGAGAAAGGCTTCGAGGCCGCCTCTCTGAGTGAATTGACAGCTAGAATGGGCATACAGCGTCCAAGCCTCTATGCTGCCTTTGGAGACAAAAAAGCACTGTTCGAAGCATCGCTTCGCAAATACACGAGTTCTCATGCTTCGAGTGCTCGCGCCAAGCTTCAGAACAGTTCCTCTGTAAAAGAAGCATTTCGTAAATATTTGGAAGGAGTGGTCCAAGAAGAATATGAAGGAGTATACAATCGTGGCTGCTTCTGCATCAATACAATGGTAGAGCTTGCTCCTCATGATGAGAAATTCGAAATTCTTACTAGAGAGCATCAGATGTATCTCTCCGTAATATTCCAGGAGGCCATTGAGCGAGGTATTCAATCCGGTGAGCTTACAAGAGGGATAGGTGCCAAAGCATTGGCACAGACCTTAGTAGTTCAGTTAATTGGACTTACTGTATTGATGAAGTCTCGCCCTGAACGATCCTTTGTGAATCATTCAGTCTCGGTCATTCTGTCTTTACTTAAATAAACGTTCTTGAATTCTAATAAAGGTTGTTTGGAAGGAGAATTGGCATGAGCTTCCCTCAATTAGAAGGTGACAGAATCTCATTAATTCCACTTGAATTAGAGCACGCAGAGTCGTTATTCCATTGCTCGCAATCTTCTCTTATCTGGTAAATTATTCCTACACAACAGGAACGGTGTATTCGATTGCGCCGTTTTCCTTAACCGTATAGGTCAGGTCCTCCATCGATGAGCTATGTAAACCCTCTTGATCAAAACGGATGGCAGGTGAGCACGGACAGCAATGTTATACAGAGGCACTATATCTTCAATCACCTCGACACGTGCTTTGATTACAGGAGCGGCATATAGCAGATGGTCGGGTGATTGGAGAGAATGCCATCCGACTTAGGGTCCTTTCTTGGTGGCATTGTAGCTCCGAGGGTACACTACTTTTTTTGTGCCTGACTAGGCCCAATTGTTGGTACACAAACTATTATACGTCATCCTGTATCGATCAATCTATTGCAATGCAGCAGAGTAGATCGTTCTATTCCAAGTGCAAATGCCTATTTTTGTTCTATTCACAGCGGTATTTTGTTTCTATCGAGGATAGAAGGATCATGTTAAGCTAGATTCGGCGCCGAAATAAAACGTTTTACCAGCAGTTTTTATGTAAACGCTTTATTTATTGAGAAACCCTATTAATAGTTGGAGGCGGTACGTGTGAAAAGAAGCAGCGCTTGGAGAATATGGCTCACTGTTCTTACACTTGTTATGATGATACCAGCGGGAATTGGGAGTGCAGCAGCAACATTGACAGAGGTTCCTTATACGATTGATTTCAGCAATCAAGCAGGATGGTGGTCTCCACTCGATACGTATGGTACGGGCAATGAATATGCCTATATGGCTTATAATGCACCTGGAAGCACAGCAGGCAAGCATAAATTGTATATTGCAAGAAGAGACGGAACAGGGACCTGGAGCAATATCCCTGTCATGGACGGATCTAACGTCGCTGAATATATCGATGATAATGGACATAATCAGCCTTCCATAGCAAGAGATGGCAGTGGGCGATTCCATGTATTCGCCTCTATGCATAATAATACCTGGCGCTACTTCCGCTCAGATACAGTTGGTGGGGCTCCCCAGAATCACTCGTCAGATATGCCAGATCCCACGATGAAGGTTACTTATCCCGTACTAACAACAGCACCTAATGGAGACTTGTATCTATTCGTCAGGGTAGATAAGGATGCAGCGGGCAAGCGAGAGGGGATACTATTGCGGTGGAACAATGCTGAATCAACATGGAGTCAGATCGGCATCATTGCCTCTACACTTAATCGATCCGTATATCCAGATGATCTAGTATTCGATTCCAATGGCGATTTGCACATCTTGTTCGAGTGGGCTCATTTCGCTGCCAGCGCCTTGCGCCATGATCTTACTTACCTGAAATACAGCCCGTCAACAGGGGTTTTCTCCAGAGCAATCGGCACAACAGTATCTATTCCAGTCACACTCTCTACAGCCGATATTGTTCAACCATTAGCACCAAGCGAGGTTTATGTTCAAGGCGGTGACGATCCAGCGGGTCCCGGCATACAGAGCGCCAAATTAGCGGTTGATGCTTCCAATAGCCCGATTATCGCTTATCGCTATCGAGAGGAAGGAAGCACGAACTTCGCCATTAAGCAAGCGAAGTACGGTTCAAGCGGCTGGGCACGGCAGACCGTCTACGATGCTACTGCGACGAGAGCTGCTATCGACGTCACATGGATGGGTACGGAGGCCAGAATCTATTATGTGAAGTACAGTGGAACTGATCGTGCCTACATGGCCGTGAACGCTGGAGGAACGAGCTGGACTGCAACCTCATTGGCTCCAGGAATACCTATCGAGCGAATTGCGGTGGAGCGCAGCCCCAAAGGCATAGATATTCTATACATGGTGGATATCACGAATCTGAAGCTTTATTATGGCAGGAATGGATAATTATAAATAGCAAGAAGGAGCGGGCAATCAGCCTGCTCCTTCTCGTTATATTTCAGTTGTTTGTTGGTTCCGTTAGAGAATCCAAGGTTACCTCTTGAATACCTGTATCAATATGTACAGGAATTATCTCCTTATTGAGAGCTTGAATGAATTGGGTAACGATAAGATCGCCCCAGAGCTGTTCGTTCTGAGAGATGACGGAAGTAATCTGTCCGTTAATAATCGCTTCTCTAACCTTAGGCATCATACCATAGGCTAGTGAATTACGATTCAGACCTTTCGCCTTCCATAGTAGAATGGAAGCGGTACTGGACAAAATATCGAGTGTAATTAACGTATCGAAATGTGGGTGGTTATCGATCATTTGCTCCATATCAGTTAGTGCTTTTTCGGATGATCCTTCATTGTAACTGACCTCAAGCACTTGAATCTCGGTATAATCACTCAAATATTCGAGCATGCCTTCAAGTCGCTCTTGTTGACTGGGAGAGCTTGATTTCCCTGATTCAACAAGGATCATGCCTCGTCCTCTTGTAAGCTTGTCGACCAATTCTCCCATCCGTCTACCACCTTGATAATGATCCGGTCCTATATAGGACAAACGTTTGCTGCTCGGCGAATCAACCTCGAAGCAAATGACCGGAATTCCAGCTTCGACTGCCTTATTGATGACTGGGACAAGCGCGATGGGATCAATCGGACTAATAGCAATGCCATCGATCTTTTGCTTGATCATAGTCTCCATAATCCGGATTTGCTGCTCTAGGTTAATATCCTCGGGTGCCTTGACGACTAATTGAACGGAATGAGAGTCCGCTGCATTCTCCGCAATTTGTGTAATTTCTTCATAGAAGGGATGAGCGACCGGATAGATAATACCAATTGTAAAGATAGGTTGCTGCTCCTTGTTCTCTATTGACGTTGACTTCGTAAAATATGATGAATTGGATTTCTCGCAGCCTGCCATTACGATTAGAGAGGCAACGATTAGCACAGCTGCAATTTGTCTAGTGAATAACGGCAACTTACTACTGCTCCTCTCTATTGGGAGTGGGAAGCTGTTTACTAAGCTGACCTTGTTGGCGGAATTGCTTCGTTG
The DNA here is from genome assembly GCF_059686975.1 of Paenibacillus xinjiangensis. Classification (NCBI taxonomy): domain Bacteria; kingdom Bacillati; phylum Bacillota; class Bacilli; order Caryophanales; family Paenibacillaceae; genus Paenibacillus; species Paenibacillus xinjiangensis. Next base: position 92,509 of record NZ_JCAALS010000006.1, read on the forward strand.
TCATGCCTGTTACTCGCTTGAATAGATTCGAGAAGTAGTGTGCATCGTTATATCCCACCCTATCCGCAATCTCATAGGACTTGGCATGTGTCGTTTGAAGCAGCTCCATTGCTTTATTGATTCGTGTGTGCGTCAAATATTCGATGAAGGTCTGACCAATTTCATGACTGAATACCTTACTGAGATGCCCTGCGCTAAGGTTCACATGATCCGCGGCATCTTGAAGGGAGAAGTCTTGTTTATCGTAATTCTCATGAATATACTTCTTCACCTTAATTAACATATTCCCATACTTATCGGATGCATCAGAGCGCCAACTCCAATACTGCTCAGCTAATTGAATGAGATAAGCACAAGAATCCTCCCAGGAATGAATCGTCTCAATCCTTCTCTGAAACGATTGGAGAGGAGCAGCCAAATGCTCTATATTCGTATACGTGCTGCGAGCGGAACGGAACACCTCAAGGGTTAGATCATTCAAGATGTAATACCCAATGAGTGACGAATGCCAATCCATGTTCTGGAGAACCGAAGCGAAGGAACGGATGAATGGTATGACATTGGCAGGGGAGCCCAATTTGAGAAATTCGATATATTGTGTTCGGTCCAAAAAGATCGATTGTTCGAGAGAGCCACTGTTATATTCGAAAAGGGAATGTCGGTTCTGCCTGGATAATCGTCTCCAATACATATCCTCCATCGCTTCTAGGAAAGAGATATGTATACCCTGCATACGGTCTTGTATTCTACCAATTCCGATGGACATGAGAGAGGGGGAGTCAGTAATCGGTTGATTCTGGAAGTATTGATAGGACTCTAAATCTTGTTTTAATTGCTCGGGAGACTCTCCCTTCACAATCCATACGAATTCCGTCTTGCTTCGCTTGAACATTAGGATGTGATCGCTTGTAGGAATAGAGAAAGGAATCCTATCATTTCCAACTTTCATCAGCTCTGTCATGTCTTCTTGAGGTGTATTGGAATGTTCCAGCTTACGGAAATCTGCTGTAACAACGATGTAATAACGAGCAAGCAGATTCAAGTCTAATTTCGAGCTTAAGTGAATGGCTTCAGAGGTCGGGATGAATCCACTGCATAGATCATTGAGCAGATTGCTTACGGTTAGGCTGGACTGTTGCTGCTGCTGCTCTATTTGCTCTTTTTCTTGTCGTTCTTTATCAATCTTTTCACTAACCTGGTGAAGGGTCTGGAGCAAATCAGCCGAGCTGATCGGCTTAATGCAGTATTCGTCTACGCCTATTCGTAACGCGCTGCGAGCATAATCGAATTCACTATGCCCGCTTAAGATGACAATCTTAATATCGGGCCTATTCTTTCTTACGATTGAGCTCAGCTCTAAACCATCCATGAATGGCATCTTAATATCGGTTATAAGAATATCAGGCTGGAATTGTTCAATCATCGGAAGGGCGAGCTCTCCGTCAGAAGCATCTCCGCAGAAGAAGAGTCCTTCTTTTTCCCATTGAATGGTGTCTCGAATCGTCTCACGGATTAATATTTCATCATCAACGAGCAGTACTTTCTTCATCACATATTCCCCCCTGACCTCGGTATACGAATGGTTACTTGAGTTCCTTCATTAAGCTCGCTGTCAATGGTAACACCATAGCTGTCCCCATAGTAGAGTTTAATACGCTGCTGTACATTATGAAGACCGAAGCCACCTGACACTTCGTTGCCAGTCATCTCAGGGAGCGTCTCATTGGCTATATAGTCACGGATCTGCAGCAGCTTATCTGTTGACATCCCGATGCCATTGTCTTTGACGAGAAGAATGATATCTCCATTTGGTTCCAGGCAACTGCTGATGCGAACCATGCCTTTTCTACGTTTGTTTTTGATACCGTGATAGATGGCATTCTCTACAATCGGTTGCAGAATCATCTTCAGGATGGGATAAGCATGCAGCTCTGCATCCACGTTGATCTCATAATCCAGAATATCCCGATAGCGCATTTGCTGGATAACTAAATAACTATGAACATGCTCGACCTCCTTGCCTATGATCACCCAATCACGCCCTTTGCTGAGCGAAATACGGAAGAGCTTAGATAAGGACTGAACCAGCTGAATGACTTGTTTATGATTGCCGGCTTCAGCCATCCAGACGATAGAATCTAATGTATTGTACAAAAAATGAGGATTGATCTGCGCCTGCAATGCGCGAAGCTCTGCTTTTTTGATAGCTTCTTGCTCTTTAATGCTCTGATCGAGAAGCATTCGAATTTTACTTAACATGATGTTGAAGTTGTAACCTAGTTCAGCAATTTCATCCTTACCTGTTGGTATGATTTTGGCTTCGAGATATCCAGATGCTGCCAATTTCATTTTGTTCTTCAATAACTGGATGGGATGCGTCAGTCTCGATGAGATATAGAAGTGCAGACCAAGTGTGAAGATAAAGCTCAATAGGACGGTGATAATCGTTAGCATACGGATGGAATTCGCATCTTCTACAATTTCTTGAAGAGGCACATATCCCACAATAGACCAACCGGTCATTAATGAAGGAGATACAAATATGAACTTTGGTTTGCCTGCTGAAGAATCCGTATAGCTAGTATTAGAACTGCCTAATACAGATCTTAGATCAGATGGCAGCGGCAATTGTATCGTTGTATCCAAGAAGGTAGGGGTGAAGATGGGATTGCCTTGTGAGTCAACCACGAAGAAGAAACCAGACTTACCAATGGTCACATGATCACAAAATCTCTTCACAATCTCATCGTCCAAATCAATAACAATGAAGCCAATAACTTCATGTGTGATCTGCTGTTTCACAGCAGCCATAATAGTGATTACATTGGTATTCGAATATTGGAAACCGTCTATACGATCAAGATTGGTTGCTTCGGTAGGGGAGATATTCAATACCTCGTCAGGATGATCTATTAGATAGCTTAAGTGCTTGTTGCGTAATGGATTCTTATCGAGTTGAAATACGCCTTTTCGCTCGCTAATTCCTCTTCCATACAGGTTAACCATCGTAATATTGATTACGCTTTCATATTGATACGTCTGACGGTAAGAATCCATCGTTCTTAGGATTTGCTTGGCATCTTCGTAGATGTCCTCTTGTGAGAATAGGAATTGAAGGACCTGTGCATTATTGCCAAGCTCGAGCAGCCTTCTTGTGTCTGTGAATTGAACATCAAGATCTCCTGCAAGCTGTTCTGCTGATAGCAGCGCAGCTGCTTTGCTATTGTCAAACACAGTGTTATAAGAAATTTGGTAAGAAATGAGTCCGACTGCAATAAGGGGGATACAGGTCAGAATAATAAACATCGCAAGCAATTTAATACGTAAGCTTGAGGCAATCCAATCCGCGTATTTCTTTATCATTATAGAAGAAGCCTTTCCTTTGTGCTGGATACAATCAATATAACAAATATTAGAGATTATGGATATGGAAGCGAACTAACATCGCATGAAATAACAATTTTCGCTTAAAAAAATACACTTTTGACCTGATCCACAACAGCAAATCCTTAAAAATACACAAGAAATGAGCTTGAAACTCCGTATCAAGCGGATTGAAAGCGTTCTACAATTGGGCTACACCGAGCAAATGGTGAATGATAGGGAGGAATGAACAGATGAAATGGTTATCAAAAAAAATGGGGGCTCTTGCTGCAATTTCCTTAATGCTGGTAGTTACTGCGGCATGCGGGAATAATGGCAATTCAGGTGGCAACAACACTGCTGGTGCTACCAATACTCCTGCTGCAGCTACTGATGCACCTGCTGCAACAGATGCACCTGCTGAAGCGAAGACAATATCTCTTGGGTTTGCCCAAGTAGGTGCAGAGAGCGGATGGAGAACAGCGAATACGATCTCAATTCAGGAATCAGCGAAGGAAGCAGGCTTCGATCTCAAGTTCTCCGATGCGCAGCAAAAGCAAGAAAATCAAATCAAAGCTATTCGTACTTATATTCAACAAAAAGTGGACGTCATTGCTTTCTCCCCGGTGGTTGAATCCGGTTGGGATACGGTATTGAAAGAAGCGAAGGATGCGAATATTCCAGTCATTCTGACTGACCGGGCTGTTGATTCGCAAGATACTTCCTTGTATGTGACGTTCATTGGCTCTGACTTCGTAGAGGAAGGCCGTAAGGCGGGCAAATGGATGCTGGATAAATTCAAAGATGCAGCAGAGGACATTAACATCGTAGAACTCCAAGGAACGACAGGCTCTGCTCCTGCTAATGATCGAAAGGCAGGCTTTAGCGAAATCATCAAGGACAATGCACATCTGAAGGTCATTGCTTCACAAACTGGAGACTTCACACGTGCAAAAGGGAAGGAAGTTATGCAAGCATTCCTCAAAGCACACAAAGATATCGATGTGCTGTATGCACATAATGACGACATGGCACTCGGAGCTATTCAAGCTATTGAAGCAGCAGGGCTGAAGCCAGGCGTAGATATTACGATTATTTCCGTTGATGCGACTAAAGACGGGATGACAGCTGCCAGTGAAGGCAAAATCAACTTTATCGTAGAATGTAATCCACTGCTCGGACCGCAATTGATGCAAGCTGTCAATGATGTGCTCGCAGGCAAAGAAATTCCGAAACGCATCGTTACAGAGGAAGGTACATTCACTTCAGAGGAAGCGCTGAAGGTGCTCCCTGAACGTCAGTACTAGAACATAGAATGAACAAGGAGAAACCGCTCCAACTGTACATTTAGTGTTGGAGCGGCTTTTCTATATAGGAAAGGAGTTATCTAATGAGAGATGATCATCCTGTACTGCAAATGTCCGGTATTCATAAACAATTTCCCGGCATCAAGGCTTTAACTGATGTTAACTTTCGGATGTTTCCAGGAGAAGTCCATGCACTGATGGGAGAAAATGGTGCAGGCAAATCGACACTGATAAAAGTGTTGACTGGGGTTTATTCTGTCGATCAAGGGGAAGTGCGCTTAGACAATAAGCAGCTCCGAATAAGCAGCCCTCTAGATGCACAACTGGCGGGAATTAGCACGGTGTATCAGGAGGTCAATCTTTGTCCCAATCTTTCTGTAGCTGAGAATATTTATATCGGCAGGGAACCGCTCCGCTTCGGTCGGATTCAATGGAAAGAGCTCAACCGCAATGCTAAGGAACTGCTCCGAAGACGCTTAAATCTGGACATCGATGTGACACTGCCCCTACACACATATTCGGTTGCTGTACAGCAATTAGTTGCGATTGCAAGAGCGGTTAGTATATCTGCCAAAGTGCTTATTCTCGACGAACCTACGTCCAGCTTGGATCGAGGCGAAGTGCTGCAGCTGTTCAGCGTAATAACGAGACTTAAGAACGAAGGTCTGGCTATTTTGTTCGTCACACATTTTCTAGATCAGGTCTATGAAATTTCAGATCGAATATCCATTCTTCGTAACGGAGAGTTTATAGGAGAGCATCTGACGAAAGCTCTCTCTCGAATAGATCTGGTATCCATGATGATCGGTAAGGAGCTTCATCTTCTGGAGGATCTGCCTAAGCTGCCTTGGGCTGAACTAGATAAGAAGGAGGTTCTATTAGAAGCCTCCTCTTTGGGTAAGAAAGGGTCCATTGAACCAACTGATCTCACGATACACAAGGGTGAAATTGTCGGACTAGCAGGCCTTCTAGGTTCAGGAAGAACCGAGCTTGCCAGATTGCTCTTCGCAGCAGACCGAGCCGATTCTGGTATTCTTAGGTTCTCAGGAGCACCTATATCCATTCATTCTCCAAGGCAGGCTATTGATCAAGGTATTGCCTTCTGCTCGGAGAACCGCAAAACCGAGGGTATTATTGACGAATTGACGATTCGAGAGAACATCGTTCTTGCGCTTCAGGCAACACAGGGGTGGTTCAAGGTTATTCCTAGGAAACGCCAAGATGAGATTGCAGATCAATATATCGGTGCTCTCAATATTAATCCTCCGAATCCCAATCAATTCATTAAAAATCTGAGCGGCGGGAATCAGCAAAAGGTGCTATTAGCGAGATGGCTGCTGACTAATCCTAAGCTCTTAATTCTAGATGAGCCGACACGGGGAATCGATATTGGCGCCAAGGCAGAGATTCAGAAGCTGGTGCTGTCCTTAGCTCAGACGGGAATGTCGGTTCTATTCATCTCCTCGGAGTTAGAGGAGGTTCTCCGGGTAAGCGAGCGAATTGCCGTGCTGAGGGACCGGCACAAAGTACTGGAAATGTCCGGACAGGAAATCAGTCAGCAAAATGTCATGAAGGCGATTGCAGGAGGTTGAGTAGCATGGTAAAGCATCATTTGTTTTGGCCAGTGAGTATGTTGATGGCATTATTGCTATTTAATTTCATTTACTCACCAGAATTCTTCTCGATTAGAATGAGAGATGGGCATCTATATGGCAGCTTAATCGATATATTGAACTTTGGTTCTCCGCTTATTCTTGTAGCAATTGGTATGACTGTAGTGATTGCGACGAAAGGCATCGATCTATCCGTCGGTTCAATTGTTGCAATCTCGGGTGCAATAGCTTGTTTAACCATCAGCAAAAGCAGTGATCAGAATACAGTAGGTGTGCTGATACTATCCATTGCAATCGCTCTGATAATGTCCCTGCTGCTTGGACTATGGAATGGCGTTCTGGTCGCTAGAGCAGGTATTCAGCCCATCATTGCAACCTTGATCCTAATGGTTGCGGGACGCGGTATCGCTCAACTGATTACAGGAGGACAGATTATTACGGTAAACAGCTCTAACTACGGCTTTATAGGCTCGGGATCACTTGGCACACTGCCTTTCTCTATCTTCATCGTCGTGATTGTATTTATTATTGCAGCTGCACTGACACGCAAAACAGCACTCGGCATGTTCATTGAGTCAGTCGGCTGTAAACCAACAGCTAGTCTTATGGCTGGTGTACGCTCACGTACGGTTATGCTGGCTGTATATATGTTCTGCGGAGTATGCGCAGGTATCGCAGGCTTGATCCTCAGCTCGAATGTCTCGAGTGCGGATGGCAACAATGCAGGCTTGTGGTACGAGCTCGATGCCATTCTTGCCGTCGTTATCGGAGGAACTTCACTGAATGGGGGAAGATTCTATCTGGCAGGTACAGTAATTGGCGCTCTGATTATTCAGACGTTGACTACAACGATCTATATGATCGGAGTTCCGCCAGAAATTACTTTGGTGGTAAAAGCCTTTGTTGTGCTGTTAGTATGTCTGATTCAATCCGAATCGTTCCGCAAATCCTTAGTGCTGCGCTGGAGAACACGTCATTATCCGGCAGAGAGAGAGGTCAAACGTCATGCTTCTTAACCGCAAATATATTTCCATATATGTGACCTTTGGTTTATTCGCCTTGATGTATGTTGCAGGCTCCTTCCGGTATACTGGATTTTTCTCCCTACAAGTTATTCTTAATCTATTCATAGACAATGCATTCTTACTCATATCGGCTGTGGGAATGACCTTCGTTATTATATCAGGTGGGATCGATCTGTCCGTCGGTTCTGTTATCGCATTAACGACGATGATCTCTTCGTCTCTACTGAATGAGGGCTGGTCACCAGCGATTGTCATTCCACTCGTTCTTATATTTGGAACCATGTTCGGATGGGGAATGGGGGCGATTATTCACTATTTTAAAATTCAGCCATTCATCGTTACACTAGCTGGTATGTTTCTCGCGAGGGGACTATGCTATGTCATTAATATCAATACCATAACGATCAACAATTCATTCTACACAAGTGTGGCGCAGACAAAGATCCGTCTGCCAGGAGGGAGCTTTATCTCGATAAGTGTGATTATTGCGCTCGTTGTTGTAGCAGTAGGCATATACTTGGCTCATTATACACGGTTCGGACGCAATGCCTATGCGATTGGCGGTAACGAGCAGTCAACTATTCTAATGGGCTTGCCTGTTGCTATAACCAAAATGGGAGTGTATGCTTTCAGCGGGCTTTGCTCAGCATTAGCTGGTGTCGTATTTACTTTCTACATGCTGTCCGGCTACGGTCTGCATGCCATGGGCATGGAGCTGGATACAATTGCAGCTGTCGTGATTGGAGGAACTTTACTGACAGGCGGTGCAGGTTACATTGCGGGTACGTTTTTCGGAGTCTTAATTCAAGGAGTTATTCAGACCATCGTTAGCTTCGAAGGGACGCTTAGCTCTTGGTGGACCAAAATAGTGATCGGCCTGCTGCTATGCCTCTTTATCTTGCTTCAGAAGATATTAAGCGAGCGGAAATGGTCGCATCGGAACAATGCAGCGTTATAGCTTGAACGACTTTGACAGACAATGGTGACATTGTCTGCTAAAGTCGTTTTTGGGTATACCTGTTGCCACTATGTTGTAAGCGCTTTATACTTGGCATATCCCATATATACAACTTAAAGGAGATGGGGGTCTTATGCTTCGCAGATCTATTCTTTCATTGTGTAAAAGCAAGGTCTTTCTGCTGCTCCTAGGAGTTACCATTATTGCAATGGGTATATTCATAACGATGAAGATTGCACACCCCTCTCATACCATTCGTGAGGATCGGATCGTATCTCCAAGTGAAGGGCGGCTGAATCCTGAGCTTGAGACTACGCCCGTTCGTCCGATTGTATTAGGCTTCTCGCAGCTAGGTTCTGAGAGTGAGTGGCGAACGGCCAATTCAACCTCTATACAAGAAGCAGCTAAGGAAGCAGGGATCGAGCTGCTATTCGAGAATGCTAATCAATCACAGGCAAAGCAATTCGAAGCCATCCGTTCATTTATTAAACAGAATGTGGATGTGATCGCCATCGCGCCTGTAATCGAATCTGGCTGGGACCCGATTCTGCAAGAGATCAAGCAATCCGGAATACCACTTATCATATTAGATCGGTTGGTAGACGTGAGTGATCCCTCGTTGTATGTGACCTTCATAGGCTCCGACTTTTATGAGGAAGGCCGCAAAGCAGGTAAGTATCTCATTGATAAGATGAGCAACAGGGAGGATAAGATTGGAATAGTGGAGCTTGGTGGGACTGTGGGCTCGACTCCTTCTATTGCCAGAGGCAGAGGCTTCAGAGATGTGATTATAGGCCAGGAGAAGCTGACCATATTGAAGAGTGAGGCAGCAGACTTCACTTTTATCCAAGGGAAAGAGGTAATGAGCTCTTTCTTGGAAGAGATGGGGACAGGAATCAAGGTTCTATACTCGCATAATGATGATATGGCACTTGGTGCGATTGAAGCGATAGAAGAGTACGGCTTGAGACCGGGAAAGGATATTATTATTATTTCAGTGGATGGCACACGTAAAGCGTTCAAAATGATGGTCGAAGGAAAGATGAATAGTGTAGTAGAGTGCAATCCCCTGCTAGGGCCTAACTTAATGCAAGCTGTGAATGAAATTATACAAGGCCGCAGTCTACCGAAACGTATCATCACACCAGAGAGTATATTCACAGAGACGATGGCAGCGGAAAATGTGGCGAATCGAAAATATTAATCCTTACTAGTAACGATAGATTAACCGAAAGAGCTGGGTACTTTTCGATTGAAAAGGGTTTAGCTTTTTTGTGTTTTTATCCAAGCTGCTATTCAGCTCTCCAGAATTCCCGTTCCAAGATACATGTTGACGGATGGCATGATTTTGTATACATTTGTATACATTAGAGGTGTGTATACAAATGTATACGATTATTGAGGAGGATATACGATGAGAGAAGGACATGGACACAAAGGCAGGCATGGTCATCGAGAGCATTGTGAGCATAGTCATCATCCCAACAAAATCGCTCAAACCTTCCGACGTGGAAGAGCCATCGCATTTCTAGATACGCTCAATACTAATCGAGCGACTTTACTGCGGCAGCTGGATGACCCAAGCTTTGAAGCCATTAAACCGGTCATTAGCGGAGAATTGAAAGCAACAGAGAAGATTATCGATGAATTCATTCAGATGTTCCAGCTTCATGAGCTACTATCAGAAGAGCCTTCTTCCACGGATACAGTAAACGAAGAGGACAGAGGAAGTGATAAGAATTGAAATCTGAAGGTGTGTTGAAGCCTTATTTTAAGAAAACATGGCATATCTATCTCGCGTCGATTACGCTGCATGCAATCTCCAGCATTGTATTCGCGTACTTCCCGAAGGTATTAGGCGATTTCACGGATAACCTGAAGACTGGAAGCTTAGTGAGTGATGATCTCGTTCGGTATAGTCTTATATTGCTGGTGATTGGCGCAGGGTATGCGTTCATCGGAGGATATGGCCAATATCTCGTCATGTATGTAGGCAGATTGTTCGAATACATGACACGCGGTCGGCTGTTCGCACAATTCTCGGGGCTCAGCGAGCAGTATTATTCGAAGAATGGCGTAGGCAAGATGCTGAGCTACTTCATGAATGATGTTACAGGCGTTAGGGAATCAATCTCGATGGGGATTAACCAAATGGCTATGGCGTCGATGCTCTTATTCTCTTGTGTAGGGGCTATGATTCTCAGCGATATCCCGCTCTATCTTATTGCAGCCTCGGTAGGTCCGCTGCTTCTTATCCCTTGGATTGTGATGCGGCTAGGACCTGATATTCGCAGGCGGTCACTTAAGGTACAGGAAGCGCTTGGCGCGATGACCGAATCAGCCGAGGAGCAGTTCGGTGGGATAAGAGTCACTAAGAAATTCGCAGTCGAGCCCGTTATGATCGGCAGATTCGGCACTTATGTGGACCGGATACGCGACAATCAGTTGTCTCTCGTACGCATATCCTCGCTCTTCCAAGCTCTCGTGCCGTTCCTCGGATCATTGTCGTTAATTATGGCATTAGCGCTTGGCGGTTACTACACGGTTAATGGCACCATTACTCTCGGTAACTTCGTCGCACTCACCTTGTACGTCCGGATGCTGATGAACCCGTTGCAGCAGATTGGCAATGTCATTAATACCGTACAACGCTCACGCGCATCCTTGCAGAGGCTTAATGAGATCATTGCCATACAGCCAGATATCGTTGAAGCAGCAGATGCAGTGCCTATTGAGCTTGAGCACAGCACCATACGTATTCAAGGACTAACCTTCACTTATCCAGATGCATCACGGCCTGCTCTTGAGCATTTGGACTTAGCAATCGAGCCTGGCATGACACTCGGCATCGTAGGGCGAAGCGGCAGTGGGAAGACCACACTTGTCAAGCTGCTGCTGCGAACCTATGAACCGCCAGCAGGGACCATTCAGTTCGGAGGGACGGACATCCGCAAGACGAAGCTGGAGAGCCTCCGAAGTCAGATCGCTTACGTACCGCAGGACAGCTTTCTCTTCAGCACAACGATACGCGACAATATTTCCTTTGCGAGACGGACTGCGACGCAAGAAGAGATTGATTCTGCAGCCAGACAAGCAAGCATCTATGACAATATCATCGAACTCCAGGACGGCTTCGAGACAAAGCTTGGAGAGCGGGGAATTACCTTGTCTGGAGGGCAAAGACAGCGAACAAGTCTGGCGCGCAGCTTCATTATGCAAGCGCCGGTTATGATATTGGATGATAGTGTCAGTGCCGTGGACGCTGTAACTGAAACCGAGATTATTCAGACTATTCAAGAGCAGCGTCGTGGTAAAACAACGATTATCATCGCGCATCGAATTAGCGCATTGAAGCATGCAGATCTCATTATCGTCCTAAACGAAGGAAGAATCGTACAGCAAGGCAAGCATAAGGAGCTGCTTGAACAATCGGGGCCATATGCTGAGCTTCATGCGATTCAAGAGGAGGGACGCCAGCATGCCGCAGGTCAGTAACAATCCGATAAAAGGAAAGGCGGACCATGGCAAACAGCCGAAGCCCCAATATCGATCAGCCTTTCGAATCTTAAGCTCTTATATAGGACCACACAGACGCACTTTCGCGCTTGTTGTGCTCTGTACGATCATTGCGGTTGCATCCGAGCTGTTCCAGCCATACTTAGTAAAGGTAGCGATCGATGATAACTTGATGACGGGCAACAATGATTACGGCAGTATTCTTGTAATCTGCGCAATCTACTTGGGATTATCCATAACGGGATTGCTGTTTACTTACCTGCAGAATAATTTGCTGCAGTCCGCAGGACAAAGTATCGTGGCTAGAATAAGGAAGCAGTTATTCGAGCATATTACCAAGCTGTCTATGAAGTATTTCGATAAGACGCCAAGCGGCAGCTTGATTACTCATATTTCAAGTGATACGGAAGCCATAAACCAGTTTTTCAACCAAGTGCTGCTGACGCTGCTGCGTGACGGCCTTACATTGATCTCTATTCTTGTTATGATGTTTTATCTCGATGCAACTCTCGGCTTATATTGTCTTCTGCTGCTGCCGATTATTGCAATCATTGCCGTGTCTTTCCGTTCGTTCATGCGCACTACGTATCAGATGGCACGTACCCGTCTATCCCGTCTAGTATCGTTCGTAGCCGAAAACCTGTCCGGAATGAGCCTGATTCAAGTCTTTCATCAACAAAAGGCCCAAGCAGAGCAATTCAATGAGCGGAATGAAGCGTATTTCAAAGCGAACCTTAGAGAAATTCGCACGATGGTTGTATTTAACCGGACGTTTGATCTATTGGGCAACTTAACGATTGCATTCGTCATTTGGGTTGGGGGCAAGGCTGTATTAGGCCAAACACTCGAATTCGGAGTTTTATATGCATTCATTACGTATATTCGTCAATTTTTCCAGCCTATTAATGCTATTACTCAGCAATGGAACACCCTACAGTCGGCTACGGTCGCTGTAAACCGAATATGGGGCGTACTCGATACCGAGCCCGATATCCAAGATCGTGCTGAACCACTTCAAGTGAAGAAGGAATCCATACAAGGACGCATTGATTTCAATAACATTACGTTTGGCTATGAGGATGGTTCGACTGTATTCCGGGGTCTCGACTTCCATATTCATCCTGGACAGATGATTGGTATCGTAGGGACAACTGGTGCAGGCAAAAGCTCATTAATGAGCCTTCTGTGCCGATTCTATGACGTTCAGGAAGGCAGTATCCTCATTGATGGCTATGATATACGAGACTTCTCACAGGCACAGCTTCACCGAATCGTTGGGCTGGTGCAGCAAGAGCCTTATCTCTATGCGGGCAGTATCATTGAGAATGTAAGGATGTTCGACGAGTCGATCTCACGAGAGCAAGTCATTCGTGCATGTGAATTCGTAGGAGCGGATCAGTTAGTAAGAAGCATGAAGATGGGCTATGATACGATATTGTCGGAGCGCGGCAGTGGATTGTCGGCAGGCGAGAGGCAGCTTATCTCATTTGCACGAATCATTGTTTTCCGCCCGGGCATTCTTATATTGGACGAAGCAACTGCGAACTTGGATTCTCAGACAGAACAGCTGGTGCAGCAAGCACTTAAGGTCGTATCCGAAGGCAGAACAACGATCGTCATTGCGCATCGCTTATCGACTATCATGCAAGCTGATCGGATTATCGTTCTTAGACATGGGGAGATTGTAGAAGAGGGAACGCATTCAGAGTTGCTGAACTTACAAGGCTATTATGAGGAGCTGTATCGTCATTCACAAGGTGAGGCGAAACAGCAAGAAGTGCCAGCGGCTTCAAGATAGTAGAGCATGATAATTGTGAACTTCCTTTTTGTGTGTTGAATGTAAGGGGGAGGGGGAGTATAATAAAGGGCGGACAATGCCTGTTTGCTAACTTCTGCTTACATGAGGCAAGCTCTATGACTGGCAGCGGTATTAAGCTAACGGGTGAAGATAGCTTAATAAACAAAAGAACCAATGGCAGCCGAACACTCGGCTGCCTTTTTCTCAAGTAGTGCACTATACAATTGAATAAGTTTTTCCAAGTTAAACATGAGTAATGCACAGGATTATTTAAACAATGGATGTACGAAAGATTACATGTGTTAATCAAGTGAAATAAGCTAAAAAAAAGTGTTCCAGAGCATGTGCAATTATTTAAATCTATAAATAATAGTGATACACTATTATAAGGTTATTATTGATCCAGAAAAGATGAGTGACCTAGGTCGCGCCCTGGCATGCAGTGGCGCCTAAGCAGGATCGCCTCCTTTCTGCAAAACGTAGGGGATAAGGACGGTAAAGATGAGCAACAGACAAACAAAAACAGACGTTATCTTAATTGGTGCGGGAATCATGAGTGCGACTTTGGGGTCATTGCTGAAAGAATTAGTACCGGACTGGGAAATTACAGTGTTTGAGAGGCGCGAGACGGCAGGAGAGGAAAGCTCTAATGAATGGAATAATGCGGGAACGGGGCATTCTTCATTATGTGAGCTTAACTATACGGTCGAAAAACCTGATGGGTCCATAGATATTAGCAAAGCTATTAAAGTGAATGAAGAGTTCCAATTATCCAAGCAATTCTGGTCTTATCTTGTGAATAGCAAGCTGATACGCAATCCGCGGGACTTTATTGTGCCGGTACCACATATGAGTTTTGTACAAGGTGAACAGGATGTAACGTTCTTAAGAAAACGTTATGAAGCATTGTCTACTAATCCGCTGTTCCAAGGAATGGAATACTCCGAGGACCCGGCTAAGCTGGCAGAATGGATTCCACTGATGATGAAAGATCGTACTTCGAATCAGCCTATTGCGGCAACGAGAATCGAATCAGGAACAGATGTCAACTTCGGAGCGTTAACTCGAATACTATTTGACCATTTACAAGAGAAACAGGTCGATATCAAATACAAACAAAATGTTGATGATATTAAACGTACTAGCGACGGCATGTGGGATTTGAAAGTACGCAATGTCGATACGGGTATCGTGGAACGTCACACTGCAAAATTCGTCTTTATCGGCGGTGGTGGAGGGAGCCTTCATCTGCTGCAGAAATCCGGCATTCCTGAAGGAAAAGGAATTGGAGGATTCCCGGTAAGCGGGTTATTTATGGTGTGTGATAAGCCGGAAATTGTAGCACAGCATCGTGCGAAGGTATATGGGCAAGCTCCTGTTGGTGCTCCGCCAATGTCAGTGCCGCATTTGGATACAAGAGTTATCGACAACAAAGAATCACTGTTCTTCGGACCATTCGCCGGCTTCTCACCTAAGTTTTTGAAGCATGGTTCCATGCTTGATTTGATTACTTCCGTGAACACGAACAATCTTGTAACGATGATGGCAGCAGGCGTCAAGAATATGTCTCTGACAACTTATCTGATCAAGCAATTGATGTTGTCGAAAGAGAAGCGTATGGAAGCGCTGCGTGAATTCGTCCCGAATGCTAACATCGAGGATTGGGATCTATTGGTAGCTGGACAACGTGTTCAGATCATAAAGGATACTGCCGCTGGCAAAGGAACACTGCAGTTCGGTACAGAAGTTATCAGTGCAGCTGACGGCTCGATAGCCGCTTTGCTAGGCGCATCTCCGGGTGCTTCTACCGCCGTTTCTGTCATGCTCGAAGTCATCAATAAATGCTTCCCAGAGCATGCGAATGAGTGGGAACCGAAGATTAAAGAAATGATTCCTTCCTATGGCTTATCATTGTTGAAGAATACAGAGCTTCTCCAAGAGAATCATACAGCAACAGCGCAGTCACTTGGCTTAAGCCATAGCGCGTCACAAGAGAAGGCTCACCAGACCGTTTCCTATCTTATAAGCTAGTATTATTGTCTAGTTACACAACCTCAAGCGGCATTTCCGCTTGAGGTTGTTTGGGTTATACCTGAGTGATGATCCTATGCTCGGCATTCGGAAGTGCGATAAGCGATTCCATCGTGTTATTGATGCATCTCGATTTGCCGGGCAACTCGTTCCCCCAGCTCTGCCAAGGCATTGGTTAGATAGCTCAGAACAATGCACTGTGTGGCATGGGATATGCCCGTGAGATCAGCAGCAAGATTGCCTACTAAGTGATCTTGTTGAGTAGGGGATAGATCGTTGTAGAATTGTCCAGCTTGACTGAAATTATCGGGCTTCGATATGCCGGACCGCATAAGATGACCCTCAACATAACGACCATTGCCGCTTGTCACAAGGGATTCGGGCGTCCAGTCCTTCTGGTGATTGACAGGGATTTGTCGGAAGTCAGGACCAAGCCTCCGACGCTGTGAATCTGTATATATATTAGCGCGGCCCTGAAGCATTCTATCATCCGAGAATTCGGCTCCCTCCAACAAATTGGAAGGTGCAAAGGCGATTTTCTCGACCTGCTCCATATAGTTATCGGGATTGCAGTTCAAGACCAAGCGTCCCACCGGAATCATCGGATATTGGAGATCATCCCAGATCTTAGTATCATCTAATGGATCATATGGAAGACTAGTTTCATCACTAGGGTTCATCAGCTGAACGTAAAGCCCATATTCAACGGTTTCCCCCTTGGCAAGAGTGTCATATAGATCCTGACCAGCTATATCGGGATTCTCTCCAGCTAGCCGAGCAGCCTCTTCACGGTCAATGTACTGTTCACCAGCAAGAGGTATCCAATGGTATTTCAAATAACGCCGAACGTTCTGTGCATTCCTCCAAACGTAAGTGTTCACACTATGGCCTCGAATGTGGCGAAGGCTCTTCACTGTACCAATGTCAGAGTAGAGCCAGAGCAGAAAATTAGTGGATTCAGGCGCTCTAGCTACAAAGCTCCAGAACCGTTCTGGATCAATTAGGTTGTTCGCCTTAGAAGGCAGGAAGGCCTTGATTGATTCCGGAAACCGCACGGCATCGCGTACGGAGAAGACAGGGATATGATTGCAGATAAGATCAAAAACGCCATGCTCTGTGTAAAATTTGGTAGAGAAGCCGCGGACATTCCGCGAAGTATCCGGGGTGCCTTTATTGCTGACGGCAAGTGAAAATCTGACAGTTACAGGGACTTGCTGGCCGAGGCTTTGTAAGAAGCACAGCTTCGTATATTCCGTCATGGAATGAAGCGTCTCGAAGTACCCAAAAGCACCATAGCCTTTGACATGTACAGGTCTTTCAATGATTTTGGTATGTACGAAAGTCTCTAGTGTCTCATGCAGGATGTTATCCTGTTCCAGCACAGGGCCTCGCTCACCTACGGTTTGTGAATGTAAGGCCGCAGGTAAGTCTCCCGCCCATTGATCATTGTGAAGAGCTTTGTTCACTGTATCCTCTGAACTATAGTTCTTTTTATCCATCGTTACCCTCCCGTATACTTGTCAATTGTTCTCTGATACCTAAGCTTATGCGGAGCTTAATTCCAATTAGAATATACAAGCCAAGTACGATGCGACGACGGTATATTTTCAGTAGAACCTATATACAATTCACTTCCTCGTATGTCATCATTATGCCACCGTTATCCTCAACCGAGGAGGATCTCACGTACTTGGTGAATTCAGTAATAGAAGCATTCCAGCAGTAGTAGTTAGAAGTCGCTTAATGCGGCTTCTTTCTTATTTATAATGATAAAATAAATGTTGATGTTTTCTTGTAATATCCAAAATATTTCATTTACATATGCACAGCTTTTCATTATTATAAAGCGTAATGTTTTTGATTTAGAAAGGGATTTTAAGGAGGAACGTTTGTTGAATCACCGTACGTACTTGGCCTTAGCCATACCACTAACCATCTCCACTCTGACAACTCCGCTTCTTGGAGCAATTGACACAGCAATGGTAGGGAGGCTCGATAGTCCGGTCCATATTGGCGGTGTCGCTATTGCAACCATCATTTTTAATACGATGTATTGGTTATTTGGATTTCTTCGCGTAAGCACTTCAGCTTTTGCAGCTCAGGCATCAGGCGCGAATGATGAATATCAGAGCATCATGGCCTTAGTGCGTCCTTTTATGATAGCTGTTTCACTAGGATTAATCTTTGTCGCAATACAGAATCCCATTATACAAGTAGCCATGCATTTCTTTAATCCCAGCATGGAAGTAGAGGCAGCTGCCCGTGAATATTATGGCATTCGTATTTGGGGCGCTCCGTTTACGCTGGTGAATTACGTTATTCTCGGTTGGATGATGGGCAAGTCCATGATTAGAGTCACGTTGTTTCTACAGATTTTAATGAATATAATTAACATTGTCTTGTCGCTATTATTCGTATTAACATTCGAATGGGGAGTAGCTGGCGTCGCTTATTCCACTCTACTTGCCGAAGGTATTGCCTTTTTTATTGGGATAATAATTGTTGGAAAATCGGTCCCTTGGAGTAGACATTCCCTTACTCTCAACAAAATCCTTGACCCTGTGTCCATTAAAAGCATGATGTCGATGAATCGGGATTTATTGATACGTACGATCTGTCTGTTGACCGTATTTAATTTATTTACTGCACAGGGAGCATTATTAGGGACTGAAATGTTAGCTGCTAATGCTGTTCTTATTCAAATTCATTATATAATGGCGTATTTCTTCGATGGCTTCGCCAACGCTTCCAGTATACTGACTGGAAGAGCAATTGGGGCTAAGGATAATGGGTTATATCGAGCAACGATCTCACTGTCTACGCAGTGGTCGATCTATACCTCTATTATTCTTGCTCTAGCTTACTATGTTAACAAGGAAAGGATACTTCATGCCTTCACGAATATTCCAAGTGTATTGGAGCTATCAGCCCAGTATAGCAATTGGGTGGTGTTGTTCCCGCTGACAGCCAGCTTTGGACTCGTGTTCTATGGCGTTTTCACGGGCGCAGCAGCAGCAGGCTTTGTAAGAAATTCGATGATTATTTCTCTTGTATGCTTTTTTTGTGTGCAAGCGACTGCCATTCCGTCACTCGGCAATCATGGACTATGGTTAGCATTCATCGTATTTAGTCTGGGAAGATCCTTGTTCCTGCTTGTTTACTTGCCCCGTCTGAATCGAAGCCTTATGCCGAGCTGGGCATAGATATTAGTCAAGCATCTAATAGAATGCTGCATGTGACCATTGTAAATAGGGTATTGTCATGTGCAGCATTGTGTGGTACGATTCAAATCGTAATTATTATGATTAACAACCGTAATCATTACGATTAGATAACTGCATATCACTCTTTATACATCACAACGACATTGAACACAAAGGAAGGTATGAAATGAATAATTTTCGATTGAAGCTTATGATGGCTGTACTTATTTTTACAATGGTATTACTCACGGCGTGCGCAAGCTCTGGTACAAGCGATTCGATTAAGACGAACGATGAATTAGTATTTGCAAGCACGAAGGATATTAGAGATATTAATCCTCACCTATATGCAGGTGAAATGCCTGCACAGAATATAGTGTTCGAATCACTGGTCATTAACACACCTGAAGGAATTAAGCCTGCTCTAGCAGAGAGCTGGGATATATCAGAGGATGGCACAATCTATACCTTTCATTTGCGGCAGGGCGTGAAGTTCACTGACGGAGAACCATTCAATGCCGATGCAGTGAAGAAGAACGTAGATGCTGTAGTCGAGAATATAGAGAAAAACGCTTGGCTGAACCTCGTGGCAGAAATCAAGTCAACGGAGGTTATCGATGAACATACGTTCCAATTGGAGCTGAAGAACCCCTATTATCCAACACTTGAGGAGCTGGGGCTTACTCGTCCATTCCGATTCATCTCACCGAAGAGCTTCATCGAAGGAACGACTGCGAATGGTGTGAATGGCTATGCTGGAACTGGTCCTTATATTCTAACGGAGCATAAGCTTAATCAATATGCAGTGTTTGAAATTAATGAAGGTTATTGGGGCGACAAACCGAAGATTAAATCCATCAAATGGAAGGTCATGCCTGATCATCAGACCATTCTTCTTGCATTAGAAAAGGGAGAAGTTGACCTCTTGTTCGGTTCGGACGGAGATATGATTGATAGCGATTCGTTCAAGGCTCTGACAGAGAAGGGGTCTTACACAACGGTGATAAGTCATCCAGTAGGCTCACGGGCCATCGTATTGAATACCAATCGATCTGCCACGAAAGATCCTCTCGTACGCGAAGCTTTTATGTATGCGATCAACAAAGGCATGATTGCAGATGGCATCATGAATGGCACTGAGAAAGTAGCTGACACGTTGTTGTCTCCCTCAATTCCGTATGCTGATGCAGGCTTAACTGGTATTCCATATCATGCGGATAAGGCAGGAGAGCTGCTGTCACAAGCTGGCTGGGAGCTTGGAGCTGATGGCTATCGCTATAAGGATGGTCTCAAGCTTGAAGTTACGATCTACTATAACTCTGATAATGCACAGGAACGAACGATTAGTGAGTCCATGCAAAACGATTTGAAGCTCGTTGGTGCCGCTCTGAACATTGTGGGAGAAGAAAAACAAGCTTATTTTGATCGTCAAAAGACTGGTGAATTCGATTTGATGTATTCCCTTTCCTGGGGGCTGCCTTATGATCCTCAAACCTATGTGTCTTCCTGGAGAGTTCCTTCCCATGCGGACTATCAAGCTCAGTTAGGTCTTGAGAAGAAGGCATGGCTCGATCAGACGATAACAGAGCTCATGGTCGAACAAAGCGAGGAGCAGCGCATAGAGATGTACAAGCAGATTCTTACCTATATTCATGAAGAGAATGTCTATATTCCGCTTACTTACTCTGTAACAAAAGCTGTTCATAGCAAAGAACTGCAGGGAGTGGACTTTAACGTCTCGCAATATGAAATTCCATTTGAGAACATGTATTTCGAAGAGTAAATAAACAGTAAGCCTCGTTTGTCACGCTTGGATACGAGAAGCGGGCAGCGAGGTTTTTCATTTAGATGTTAGAAAGATGAGGTGCATCGGCATTGGGGAAATATGTGATGAAGCGAGTATTTGCGATCATTCCCATCTTAATTGGCATATCGTTCTTGGCCTTCCTATTAATCAATCTTAGAACGAGTGACCCAGCTGAAATCGCTCTAAGGGTGAATCAAGTTACGCCAACAGCTGAAATGATTGAATCGATGAGAATGACGCTTGGCCTCGATAAGCCATTCTTGGAGAGATACTTCATCTGGATCGGTAACAGCATACAAGGGGATTTCGGGATGAGCTATGTTACAAAGCAGCCTGTCAGCGAGCAGATAGCATTGGCACTGCCTGCTACTCTGAAGCTGGCTGCCGTGTCGCTGGTTATTATTATGGTTGTGAGCACAGTTATCGGTGTGTTAAGCGCGATGTATGAGGATAGCCTATTGGATCGCATCATGCGACTGTTCGTTTTTATCGGAACTTCTATGCCCAGCTTCTGGATCGGAATCTTGCTGATATGGTTGTTCGCTGTGCGGCTCAATTGGTTCCCAACGAGTGGAATGGAGGGGGCAAGCTCAGTCCTGCTGCCTGCATTGACACTTTCTCTCGTGTTTATTGCGACGTATGTCAGACTGATTCGCAACAATATGATTAAGAATAAGAACGAGAATTATGTCTTATATGCCAGAATTAGAGGGCTGAAGGAACGAACGATAGTGTGGAAAGTGTTCCGCAATTCCTTGCAGATCTCCATTACTGCACTTGGAATGTCCATTCCTAAGCTCATAGCTGGAACGGTAGTTGTAGAAAATATATTCGCATGGCCCGGGATAGGCCGCTTATGTGTCACCGCTATATTTAACTCGGACTTTCCGATTATTCAAGCCTATATTTTAATTATGGGTGCCATGTTCGTCATCTTCAATCTGTTGGTTGATCTCGCCAATTCGGCAATGGATCCTCGCTTGAGAAAGGAAAGTTAACATGAATGTATGGAAGCGCCTAGTCTCAGATAAAGTAGCCGTGCTATGTATGAGTTTCATTGGACTAGTTATTATGGCAGGACTTGCTGCTCCGTGGCTTGCACCACATGATCCTACCGCAGTAAATATTGTGGAGAAATATGCACGATTCAGCCAAACCTATCCGCTCGGTACGGATCAATTAGGGAGATGTGTACTCTCTAGACTCTTGTATGGCGTTCGGACAACCATTCTATATGCAATTGCAACGACCATCATTACGATTACAATAGGAACTATTCTGGGGTTGCTTGCTGGATTCTTCCGCGGCAAGGTGGATGAGGTCATCATGCGGGCTTGCGATATGATGTTATCCTTTCCAGCAGAAGTTATGATCCTTGCTATTGTAGGTATTCTGGGTCCAGGTTTATTGAACGTAGTTATCGCCAACATCATGGCCAAATGGGCCTGGTATACGCGGATGATCCGCTCGGTTGTCATCCAATATACAGATAAGAACTATATTCGATTCGCCAAGGTATCCGGCTGCAGCACGGGTCATATCATGCGCAAGCATCTATTAACAGGGGTGTCAGGAGAGGTTTCGGTATTCGCTACTCTAGACACAGGTTGGGTGATCCTGAACATATCCGCATTATCCTTCCTTGGACTAGGCGTACAGGCTCCTACACCTGAATGGGGAATGATGCTCGGTGATGCGAAGAACGTCATGATTACCCATCCAACGCAAATGCTTGCGCCAGGTATTGCCATATTGCTCGTTGTAGCTGCCTTTAATTTCTTAGGCGACAGCTTGCATTCCGCTATGAATCCGAAGACCTATCGCAAGAAAAGAAGGAAAGGGGATCGTGTCCATGTCTTTACTCGAAATAAAAAAGCTTTCAGTGAATGATTCCCGAACGAATCTGCAGCTTGTGAAAGAGCTCAGCTTCACCCTTCGCGAGAACTCGTGTCTCGGAATTGTCGGGGAAAGCGGGAGTGGCAAATCGATGACGACAAGAGCCATTCTAGGTCTTGTCTCTCCTTTGCTTCAAGTAACAGGAGAGGCTAATTATCAAGGAATCAATCTGCTGAAGCAGCCGGGCCATGCTCTAAGGAAAATCCGCGGACAAAAAATATGTATGATTGTGCAGGATGCGATGACAGCCTTCAACCCGCTAGATACGATTGGACAACAAATGATAGAGACATTTCGTGAAAATATGGGAATTAACAAAGCAGAGGCAAAGAAGCTGTCCGTTACAGCTCTGCACCGTGTGCATTTGCATCAACCCGAACAGGTGATGGCTAAGTATCCGCATCAATTATCCGGCGGTATGCTGCAGAGAGTGATGATTGCAATTACGATCATGCTAGAGCCTGATATTATTATCGCAGATGAACCAACCACCGCGCTTGATTCCATTAATCAACGGGCGATTGTCGAGCAATTCAAGCTGCTTCGTACCGTTATGGGCGTGTCCATCATTTTCATCTCGCATGACTTAGGTGTTGTCCAATATTTGGCCGATGACTTGATCGTTATGAAAGATGGGGAATGCGTAGAAGCAGGTGAAGCTGCAGCAATATTCTCTAACCCACAGCATGAATATACCCGTTATTTAATTGATACTCGAATGACGTTGTCTGAGCCTTTTCACAAGTCTATGGAAGCGGAAGTGAGTGAATGTTCGTAGAGGTTAACGATCTATCCAAAAGCTATAGCAAGGGGTTCTTGAAAAAACAGAATACGGCTATTCTGAAAGGCATTCAGTTTCATATTCACAGAGGGGAATGTCTTGGCTTGATTGGCGAAAGCGGCAGCGGTAAAAGTACATTAAGCCGAATGATTCTAGGGCTGGAGCAGCCGACATCCGGCGAGGTAAGAGTGGGAGGTCTTCCAGTCACGCAGTGGATGAATGAGAATAAGGGGAAGATGAGCGTAGTCTTTCAAGACTACACAACCTCTGTGAACCCTAACTTCACTATAGAGAGCATTATTGCTGAACCTATGATTGCGCTGCAAAATAGAAGCGACTATAAGAAACGAATCGCGGATTTGCTGGATAAAGTGGGGCTGCCTCAAGCTGTGATCCGTAAATATCCGCATGAGCTAAGCGGAGGGCAGCTGCAGCGTGTATGCATCGCTCGTGCTATCTCTACGAATCCAGAGTTTATCGTGCTGGATGAAGCGATCAGCTCACTAGATGTTTCCGTGCAGGCACAAATTTTAGATTTGCTGCAATCTCTTCAGAGAGAGATGAACATGACTTATTTGTTTGTTGCCCATGATCTACAAGCTGTAGCAAAATTATGCGATCGTATTGTGTTTCTCAATGATGGACATATCATCGAGGAGCTTGCGAGCGACAGGTTATACGAGGCGAGAAGTGAGTATGCGACTAAATTGCTGCAGTCTGTTATTCCTTTCAAGGGATAGTTGGTGGTAACAGAGGGATTGATTCTGATCCTCTCAATTAAATGGCGTTGACATCTTCTCTCGTAGTAACTATACTGGTTACATCGGTGGTGATAATCTTGAAGCAAATAAGCACACGCTTTTCTATGGCTGTTCATACCCTTTCCTTAATAGCTATTTGTACAGAGGAAGTTACTGGTGATTTTATAGCGGGCAGCGTGAATACGAATCCGGTAGTGATCCGAAGATTAATGGGGATGCTGAAAAAAGCAGGGTTAGTGGATGTACGTCCTGGAGTAGGAGGAGCTTTTTTACTCAAATCACCTGATGATATTACTCTGCTTGATATTTATCGCGCAGTCAATGTCATTGAAGACAACCAATTATTTGGTGTCCACGAAGATTCTAATGTGCGATGCATAGTCGGACAGAGTATAGAGAGTGTTCTCCAGTCCGAATTGAGTGAAGCTCAGTCCGCCATGGAGCAGAGGCTGGCACAGACGACTTTAAGTCAGCTAACTGCAAAGTTCTAATAATGAGAGCTCGATAAGAGCTTTTATTTTATAGCATCGTTGTAACCATAATGGTTATGACAAAAAAACAATTTGGAGGTCATTTAACATGAAACTATTAGTGACAGGTGCAACTGGACAATTGGGAGCAAAAGTAATCGAAGCGTTATTGAAAACTGTACCAGCAAGTCAATTGGCTGTCAGTGTCCGCAGCCCTGAGAAAGCAGAAGGATTGAAGGCTCAAGGTGTAGAAGTTCGTCATGGTGACTTCGATCGTCCCGATACCTTGGATTCTGCCTTCGCAGGCATCGATCGACTGTTGATTATTTCGGCTGATGGGGACAATGATACGAGAATTAGACAGCATACGAACGCAGTAGAAGCAGCTCAAAGAGCGAACGTGGGATTCATTGCCTATACCAGTGCAACTAATGCGCAAGAAAGCTCGCTATTCCTAGCTGTTGTACACCGTGCTACGGAAAAAGCGATTGTGAAGACGGGTATTCCTTATTCTTTCTTACGTAACAACTGGTATTTAGAGAATGAGGTTGGCAATATTCAAGGTGCGATTGCTGGACAGCCATGGTTAACCTCAGCTGGCTCAGGCAGAGCAGGCTGGGCTCTTCGACAAGAATACGCGGAGGCAGCTGCAGCTGTACTCGTCGGTAATGGACATGAGAATACGGTCTACGAGCTTGGAGGAAAGCTTCTAACGCAAGAGGAAATCGTAGCTGCCGTTGTATCGGTAATTGGTAAAGAAGTGCCTGTTGTACAAGTCGATGATGTTAAATTTGCTGAAATTATGGCAGAAGCGGGTGTACCTGATTTCGTAATCCCCATTCTTGTAGCTATCCAGAGCGGAATCAGAGAGGGTGCCCTGGAAATCGAAAGTAATGATTTGGAGAAGCTGCTGGGTCGTCCAGTAACTCCTATCCAAGATGCTTTGAAACAAGTGGTTAGCGGAATCTCCCAGAATTAATTCACAGCAAGCGGAGCTTATAATGGTGAGAAGACAATTCTGATCTAATCTCTTATCTACTTCAAGAACCCAGCCCATTAGTGGTTGGGTTTTTGCTTTAATCATGTACATGATAGCTATAAGGTAAACGGTATGATATTCTTAACACAAAGAAGAACAGATGAGTAAGAACCGCCGAATGGCCCTATATTCTGAATTAGAGCAGGTGAAGCTTGATGAATACCAACACCAATAATGAACTTTTAGATAATTGGCTTTCATTTACGAACATACAAGCCAGCTTCAATAACAAGCTAGAGAGCGCATTGCAGGAGAACTACAGCTTATCGTTAAAAGAATTTTATGTCCTCTATTTTTTGTCGCAAACGAGCAATAAGCAGTTAAGATTGCAGCAGCTGCAAGAGCTGGTCGGTCTAAGCCAGAGCGCCATATCGCGGCTGGTCGTTAGAATGGAAGCCCATAACTGTGGAGCTTTGGAGAGACATGTATGTGAAGATGATCGAAGAGGAGTCTACACAGGTTTAACGGAATATGGAGAGCAGAAGCTGGAGAAAGCTATGCTTACATTCAATGAAATTTTCCAAGAAGCCTTTGGAAACGATGGGCTTCAACAAGAGATGCAAACCCTGATTAAGAAATGCAATGAAGTGGAATAGTAATGCAATAGGATTGAATCATTGCCCGGAGGCTACTCCGGGTTTTTTGGTTTTTTCTAATCTAATTGCGCTACCTTCGTTCAGTTGACATCGACAAATTAAATATGCTATTGTAATTGCATGCGCATGCATATAAATATGGTTAAGAAGGAGTTTTTATATAATGAAGGATCTATTTAGCCCTTATAAGCACAAAGGTATGGAGCTTAAGAATCGAGTTGTCATGGCACCTATGTGCCAATATTCGGTGGATTTGAAGGACGGAGTCGCGACTGATTGGCATTATTTGCATTATGTTAGCCGTGCGATTGGTGGGGCTGGCTTGATTATCATCGAAATGACAGACGTAGAGCCGGATGGTCGGATCTCTGATTTCGATCTTGGTCTCTGGTCGGATGAGCAGATTCCTGCTCTGAAGAAAATCGTAGACGCGTGCCACAGCTATGGTGCCAAAGTAGGCATCCAAATTGCTCATGCCGGACGTAAAGCGGAAGATGCAGAAGTGCCGGTCGCTCCGTCCGCAATCCCATTCGATGAGAAATCCAAAATGCCGCGAGCACTCACAACAACAGAAGTGAAGGAGATCGTAGAGAAATTCCGCAGCAGCGTAGCTCGTGCTGTCCAAGCAGGAGTTGATACGATTGAGCTTCATGGTGCACATGGCTACCTGATCCATCAATTCCATTCCCCGTTAACGAATAAGCGGGAGGATGAATATGGCCAAGACCTTACCCTATTCGGCAAGGAAATTATAGCAGCAGCTAAAGCCGTAATGCCTGAAGACATGCCGCTAATCATGCGCATCTCGGCCAAGGAATACGTGGAAGGCGGATATGGGATCAAGGAAAGCACAGAATTTGCCAAAGAATATCAAAAAGCTGGCGTCGATATGTTCGATATTTCTTCAGGTGGTGAGGGACCTATTGCCGCATGGGGAAGACCTGGTACGCATGCAGCCTATCAAGTGCCGTTAGCTAGAGAAATTAAACAATCACTGGACATCCCCGTTATTGCGGTGGGGAGACTTGATGATCCTACGCTGGCCAATGCTGTGGTCGGGAATGAGGAAGCTGATCTAGTGGCGATAGGAAGAGGTTTACTAAGAAATCCATACTGGTCCTTGGAGGCTGCAGCTAAGCTCAATAAAGAAACAGCAGTACCAAGACAATACACATCAGGATTCTAATGTGGACGAGAACCTCCGAGTTATTCCTTGGTGATTGGATAATGTTATAAGCATGAGGAACAATAAAGTCGTTATTGGAGGAGTGTCATCTAATGAAGGTTCTTGTAGTTGGAGCTAATGGGCAAATCGGACAACACCTCATAGATGCATTAAGTAAAAGCACCGAGCACGAAGTCATTGCAATGGTACGCAAAAAAGAACAAATAGCTGCTTATCATGAGCTCGGCATTGCAACGGTTGTTGCAGACCTAGAAGGTACAGTAGATGAGATTGCTTCAGCTGCTGCAGGCTGCGACGCTATCGTCTTTACCGCTGGCTCTGGTGGAAGTACAGGGCTTGATAAGACCCTTCTTATCGATCTTGATGGTGCTTGTAAAACGATAGAAGCTGCTGAGAAAATGGGCATTAACAGGTTCATCATGGTTAGTGCGATCCAAGCGAATCACCGAGAGAATTGGCATGATTCGATCAAGCCGTATTATGCCGCTAAGCATTATGCTGATAAAATGCTGGAACATAGTACGTTAACCTACACCATTATTCGCCCAGGGACGCTATTAAATGAACCAGGGACGGGCAGGGTCACTGCAGCTGACCATATCGTCAATGGGTCTATCCCACGTGAAGATGTAGCCCATGCGATTATGCTTGCACTGAATGAGAAACACACGTTCAAGCGTTCATTTGATCTTGTATCGGGTCATGATCCGATTCCTGAGGCATTGCAATCGTTATAAGCTGTAAATATAAGTTGAAGTAAAAAGGCAGCGCTTCTAGCGTCTGCCTTTTTTGCGCATTGCTGTAGGAGGGAGGCAGCCGGATGAAAAAGCAGCTTATGTGAACAAGAATGTATAAAAAATATAAAAATAAGCAAGGATTTCTCAATTAAATAATGTTTCCTTGAACTATAATGGGATCAATATTGAACAGAGGGAGGCAGTGAACTTTCCGAAATCCTATCTTCCAGACTTTTATCCTGACCTCCCCGCTATAAGCATAACTATACCGAATTCGATTGGTTCAGCAAGGATTAGATAACAGAAGGAGATCTGATGAAACAAATGTACAATAGCGATTATCCCATTCCTGTTACACCGGTGATACCTGACCGAACGTTCCATCTGTTAACGTATGGCGATCGTCCCAATCCTCTAGAGCTATGCACTGAATTATTTCAACAGGCTATAGATACCTGCTCAGCAGCTGGTGGAGGACGACTTATCATTCCACCGGGCGTATGGAGGACTGGACCTTGGAGCTTGCGGAGCCGCATGGAGATTCATGCCGAGGAAGGCGCACTCATTTTATTTGAGCCCAAGTCAGAGCTCTACCCACTTCTCTGGTCGCACTTCGAGGGCAGTAGTGCCGTTCGTTGTCAGGCTCCTCTAGATGGTGAGGAGCTGGAGGATATCGCATTGACCGGCCAAGGGATTTATGACGGTGGCGGGAATGGCTGGCGACCGGTCAAACGCAACAAGCTGACAGAAGCCCAGTGGCAGCAATTGGTACGCTCCGGCGGTGTTACGAGCAACTCCGAGGATCTATGGTGGCCATCTGCGGAAGCGATGCATGGCGAAGAGATTGTTCGCTCTCTGCACGAGCAAAAGGATGCGGAGGCTGATGATTATTTGCCGGCAAGAGCTTATTTGCGGCCAGCGCTGCTCAGCTTGCGCGGCTGCAAGCGAGTGCTGTTAGAAGGCTTAACCTTCCAGAACTCCCCCGCTTGGTGCTTGCATCTTCAGAACTGCGAGCAGATTACCGCTGCCCATCTGAACGTCCGTAATCCTTGGCATGCTCAGAACGGAGATGGAATCGATCTTGAATCCTGCCGGCATGCACGGATTGAGCATTGCACGTTCGATGTAGGGGACGATGCGATCTGTTTGAAATCTGGGAAGAATGAGGAAGGGCGGAGACGAGCACTAGCATGTGAGTATGTTACCGTTCGGAATTGCGTGGTGTATCACGGTCATGGCGGTGTTGTTATTGGGAGTGAAATGTCCGGCGGCGTCAGGGCAGTTCGTGTGTCGGACTGTCAGCTCATGAACACAGACATAGGCCTTCGCTTCAAAAGCGCCCGCGGTCGCGGCGGCGTAGTAGAGGATATTGTGATGGAACGGATCTATATGTCCGCTATTGCCCAAGAAGCAGTATCCTTTAATCTCTTTTACACAGGGATTGAAGGCTCCGGGGAGTTCAGTGAACAGTTCTATGAAGCAACGGAGGAAACTCCGATATTCAGAAATATAACGCTGCGGGATCTCACTTGTGTAGGTGGAGAGACGGCTCTTCTAGTGAATGGATTGCCGGAGATGCCGCTGACTGAATTGACTGTAGAAGGGTATTACGCAGAGACTAAGAAGGGAATTATTGCACATTATGCCGATGGACTGAGGCTGGAGCAGCTGAATTTGCGTACGACTATTCTTCCTGAGATTCAGCTGCATCACTGTACAAGGTATATTCCGGAACATCCTACCAGTTAGAAGGTTCCGTTCTGGCTTGCTTTCGATATTGAAGGGGCGTCAGACCGGTCACTTTTTTGAACGTTTTGTTGAAATGGGACAGATGCTCAAAACCGACATCGAACGCAATTTCCTGAATTTTGGTGCGAGATTGTGCCAGCATAAGCTGCGCTTCGCGAACACGGATATGAATGATATATTCGCGAAAATGAAATCCGGTAAGCTTATGGAAAATACGGCTTAAATAAGAAGTGCTCAAGAAATAGCGCTTGGCCATTTCCTCTAATGTTAATGATTCAGCATAGTGATCGCGGATATAAGTCGCAATCTCCGATACTTTGTTGTGCAGGGAATGGCGAGGTAGTAAGGCTGCTTCGACCTGCTCGGATCGACCGAGTACAACGATAAGCTCAGTGAGCAGCGAAAGGCAGCTTGGTACAAAATAGGGCTTAGCTTGGCGGCACTCCTCTACTATTCTGCTCATGATACGTTCAGCTTCTCCCTGCTCGCGGAGAGAGAGAGGAAAGACGCGAAATCGCTGACTGCAAGGCAGCAGCTCGATAGATTGGAGGGCAGGGAGCAGGATAGAAGGGTCATAGTTAATAAGAATACGTTCAAATTCCGCTACTTCGGAGCTTGCCGTAGCATGTAATTCATGCTCTGCGATCATGATAAGCTCTCCTTTGTGAACGGTTACAACTTGACCATCCACGAAGTAGACGCGTTCGCCATCGAGCAGATAATAGAGCTCAATAGAGGAATGGCTATGCGGCCGTGGCATTGCGGTTGCCCCCTGGCGTTTCATATGCTGAATGCTCAGCTTGCCGTTATCCAAATCATATTTTGGGGAAGAAGTTTCAGTCGCTGCCATAGTCATTCCTCCATGTCCACAGATATTCAATAGTATAAATAAACTTGTTCAGATTGGAAAGGAGTATCACAATGTTCATGAACGAATCCTCAATTGAGCCAGCAGATTACCAGCCACTACAGTGGTCTCATAGGATAGCCGATACCATCATGAGTCAATGCAGGGAGGATGGTCTTCATCCTTATCCGTTGGAACGGTGGGCTTATGTACCAGGTATGCTGCTCATGGCAATGGGTAGAGCGGGCAAGCAATTGCACAATACGAGCTATACTGCCTTTATGCAGCGCCATATGAATGGTTATATCACGGAGAACGGGATGATTAACACCTATTCCCTTGAAGAATACAACCTCGATCAGATTAATCAAGGCAAAAATCTGTTCATGCTGCTGGAGAGCACGGGCGATGAACGCTTTGTCCAGGCAGCTCACCTATTGGCTGCCCAGCTCACAAGTCACCCACGCACCTCGGAAGGCGGGTTCTGGCACAAAAAAATATATCCATACCAAATGTGGCTGGATGGATTGTATATGTCATCACCCTTTATGGCAGAATATGCCAAGGTTTGTGATCAGCCAGCGTTCTTTGATGAGGCTGCGCATCAGCTCCTGCTTATTGAACGGAAAACGCGCGATAAACGCACTGGCCTGTTGTATCACGGATGGGATGAATCAGGGGAGCAGGAATGGGCCGATTCCGTAACTGGACAGTCTCCGCACTTTTGGAGCCGGGCTATGGGATGGTATGCTATGGCGCTTGTTGACAGCCTTGAGCATTTCCCCATTACCCATCGGAGCAGAGGGACGATTATAGGTATATTCGAGCGTATGTGCCACGCTTTGGTTCGCGTACAAGATCCATCAAGTGGCTTGTGGCATCAAGTGCTCGATCAAGGTGGCCGCAAAGGGAACTACTTAGAAGCTTCTGGCTCCATTATGTTTGTATACGCTATGGCCAAGGGACTCCGGCTTGGGTACCTGAGCTCAGGATTCCGAGCAGTCATGAAACAAGGCTACAATGGTATAATAAGTCATTTGGTCACGGAGGATGACAACGGTGTTCATCTTCATCAGATTTGCCATGGAGCTGGGTTAAGCATAGACCGCAATGGATCGTTTGACTATTACATCTCTGAAGCCGTCGTATCAGACCATTATATGGGCATAGGTCCATTATTGCTTGCCTCTCTAGAAGTGGAAAGGCTGAGTCGTCTTCAATAACTTCTATAATCCAAGAAGAAGCAGCTGCCAAGGCAGTTGCTCCTTCTTTATTGAGGGAAGTGCAACCTATATTCTCCATTTGCGTTAGAGAAAGAGAACGATATTCGGGACAAATAGAGGTGACACATGAACTACAGACAAGAAATTAATCAAATGATTGATAGTTTGCCGGATGAGGAATTAAATCATGTTTATTGGTCTATTGAGTTTATTCGCCAGAAGTATCTTTTTCGAAAAAATCTAGAAGAAAAGGGGGTAGTTGTAACAGAGGGATTCGGTGAGGAAGCACTAATCATCAGAGAGCAGTGGGATCAAGCCTTCGCTAATAACATTAGCAACGAGACAAGAGAGACAATCGCATATAGTCAATTTAAGTGGCATATTTTCAGCTATGAGAGACAACCTTGCTTAAGAAATGAAGCAGCAAGAGAGGCATTCGATGCTGAGGCTAAGCATGAGATGTATGTGATGTATCAGAATTCTCCTGAAATCGTGTTTGTGTACAGTAATGCTAATGCTTTAGTCGCCGCTGATTTCGATTATGAACAAGATATATATTTATTCGACAAGAATCTCACGTGGACGTATGTACATACTCACGAATCGATGTGTGGACCCTATTTCTATAGAAGCTAACTAGGCTTGGAACGTTAGATGGTTGTAGGGAGAAATGTTACGGAGTTTTCATTCTATGTGGATGCGCAGCAAATCCTTTGTATTTTTAAAAACAAACAACCTAGACAGCGCGCATCGGTATTTAACCGGTGCGCGCTGTTTTTTTAAAAATTCACAGTATCAAACATTTGTTGAAGATTTCCTGATTTTAGGTTATTATTTTTCTAAACGATACCGTACAGAAAAGAAGGATAAATAGATGCCGAAAATTATCGTTACACAAGAGGAATGGATTCAAAAAGGGCTGGAGGTATTCGCACAAAACGGTGTAGATGGCTTAGTCATCGAGAAAATGGCGTCGGCGTTAGGCTGCAGCAAAAGCAGCTTTTACTGGTATTTCACGAATCGCAATGAGTTTGTGGAACGCTTGATTGAGCGTTGGAGGGAATTATCAACCCAAGAGGTGATCAGGCTCTCGTCTATTCCTGATAACCCGAAGGATCAAATAAGTAATATGCTGATACAGATGTTCTCCGCAACAGAGAATGGGGATTTTTTATTTTACTTCAGGAAGCTCGGCACCCAATCACCATCTTATCAGGCCATGCTTGAAACGATCGAGCAGCAGAGGAT
Organism: Paenibacillus xinjiangensis; assembly: GCF_059686975.1. NCBI lineage: Bacteria > Bacillati > Bacillota > Bacilli > Caryophanales > Paenibacillaceae > Paenibacillus > Paenibacillus xinjiangensis. The sequence continues at coordinate 125,663 of NZ_JCAALS010000006.1, forward strand.
CCATTATGCACAAGAGCTCTTCAAGAAGGCAGGTATGGACACGGAAGCTGCTAAGCATAGATCACTCCTCTTATATCATTATTACTTAGGGTGGTATGAACGGAATAAGCATCATCCCGTTAGTGAAGAAGAACTTCAAGATCATGTGTCTATGCTGCGGCAACAGTTATTAGGAATCTAAGGGGGAGCACGATGGGGATTTGGTTCACTTGGATCGTAGGGGCAATCCTGTTTCTATTAAGTGGTATTCATGTGTATTGGATGGCAGGAGGGAGTAGAGGTGGGTTGGCAGCAATCCCAAGCAGCGGCTCTAATGCTTTGTTCCGTCCTTCGAAGGCTGCCACCGGCATCGTGGCGGGAGCTTTGGCACTAGCGGGATGGCTAGTACTTGAGCTCGGTGAGGGGATTCGACAGCTGCTGTTCTCTGATGGGATACTTTTGTATGGTGGATACATGTTGTCAATCGTCTTCATCTTTCGTGCTATAGGGGATTTTCGTTGGCTGGGGTTCTTCAAGAAACAACGAGGTACTTTATTCGCCAAGTGGGATACCATTCTATATTCACCATTGTGCCTCTTCATCAGCATCTGTGTGTTATATATAATATTGAAGTGACAAGAGAACAGCTTGCTAAAGTGTCGTTGCAATGGTAATATCGACGACTAGATATTGAATAAGGTGTCTAGTTCAACTCATTGAAATTCATCATATAGGTAGTACAGCAGTACCGAATTTAAAAGCTAAGCCAATCATCGATATGATGCCAATAGTCAGAGACATTGAAAAAGTTGATTATTTTAATGAAAAGATGATTGAAATAGGTTATGAGCCACTTGGAGAATTAGGGATTAAGGGAAGAAGATATTTTCGTAAAGGCGGAGAGAACAGGACACACCAAATTCATATTTTTCAATATGATAATGATTTTGAAATAGAACGTCATCTTGCAGTTCGTGATTACCTTAAATGGCATGATGAAGACGTAATTGAATACGGAAAGTTAAAAGAAAGACTCGCCCAACAGTTACCTAAAGACATCGAAGGATATAGTAATGGTAAAAATGATTTTGTACAAAACTTGGAACGAAGAGCGATTGTATGGAAACGGAACCATAATAGTAAATAATTAGAACCTACACTTAATAAAGAGAGATGTTGATTCCAATGGCCATTGCAATCACAACTATATTATCCAAGAAAATATTAAACGAAGCGAAGGGCTACTTGGATATCGGATTTACCCATTCCCTGAATCCATATAGCGGATGCGCATTTGCTTGCAGCTATTGTTACGTTAGAGAAATGCCGATTCAAGCGTTCAAAGAGATTCCATGGGGAGAATGGGTAGAGATTAAAGCCAATGCAGCTGACAATTACCGAAAAGAAATGGCAGCCCTCCGTCGTAAAAACAAAACCGTCAATCTATTCATGTCCTCGGCAACAGATCCTTATCAGCCTATTGAACGAAAAGCAGAAATTACACGACAGCTTCTGGAAGCGATGATAGTAGCGCCGCCTGATCTGATTCAGATTCAGACTAGAAGTCCGCTCATCACAAGGGATATTGATCTGTTACTCCGCTTGAAGGAGACCTGCAGCGTGCTTGTATCCATGACGATTGAAACGGATCGAGAAGATATCAAACGAATGTTCGCTCCATACGCACCTGGAATTGGCCTGCGGCTGCAAGCTCTAAGAGAACTGCATGAGGCGGGAATAACAACACAGGCCGCCATCTCACCTGTATTGCCGTTCACCCCTCAGTTCTCTCAATCGTTGGCGGGAATCGTGGATCGGATCTGGATCGATACGCTTAATATCGGGGATGGTTCAATGGGCAGACGTTCTAAGAAGCTAGGAATGCCTGAATTGTTCGAGGCACATAAGCTGTCAGAATGGTATCGAAGCGATATCCATGTCCGAGTAGAGAAGTATTTTAGAAAAAGCTTCCCTCATGAAATGATTCATGTCTCGAAAAATGAAGCTTTTCCAAAATAACAGGTACAAAACAATTCCCGCGTCTTACGTCTTACGCGGTTTTTTTGTTGGTTAGATATTTCATTATCTTGCTTTTATACTCTGAAGTGCGTACAAATGCTGCAGTCGCGAGTTATACTAACGGTGTAAATGCAAAAGTAGATATAACGGCCAATATGATTGGAGGCTTTCAATAGATGTATTCACCTACAGATACGAACCTATACTGGACACTGTTGTCCTATGAAGACTGGAGGCTATATGTGGCTGCCACCGAGAAGGGTCTTTGCTTCATTGGGTCACAGGGGAGTTCATTCGAAGAATTAGAAGAGTGGAGAGACAAACGCCGCCCAGCACATACCCTGATTCAAGACGACACCCGATTACAGCCGTATACGGAGCAATTGGTTCAGTACCTTCGCGGAGAGAGGCAGCATTTCACGATGAGGAATGATATACAAGGTACGGAGTTTCAAATGAAGGTGTGGGCTGCGCTTGAGCAGATACCTTTTGGACACACGTGGTCTTATTCAGATATCGCTGCACACATTCACAAGCCTGAAGCTGTACGCGCTGTTGGTGCCGCGATTGGAGCCAATCCCATACTGATTACGGTTCCTTGCCATCGTGTCATAGGTAAAAACGGTGCACTAACCGGCTATCGCGGCGGACTAACCATGAAGACGCAGCTCCTTGAGATAGAAAGAAAATAATAAGCCTATGTTATATCTTCCATTGAAAAGAGGAATGCGCATGGGTACGGTTTATACAAAGATTTTTGAATACGGAGCATTAGAAATGGAGCATTTGCAGGCAGTCGATCCTGTTCTTGGCTCTGCCTTCGAGCGAATTGGTATAATGAAACGAGTAGTCATACCTGATCTGTTCACCGCATTGGTTCATGCAGTCGTAGGCCAACTCATATCCATTAGAGCCGCCGACACCATTTGGGCTCGTATGCAGCTCAAGTTCGTTGATATCACTCCAGAAGTTATTCAATCACAGGATCGCGATACCATTCAGAGCTGTGGATTGACTATGAAAAAGGCAGCGTGTATTCATCAGCTGGCTGAAGCAGTTGTAAGAGGCGATGTTCAGCTGGAACAATTGACTCAGCTATCCGACGAGGCGGTAATAGCAGAGCTCATAAAGCTGAACGGTGTTGGTAGATGGACTGCAGAGATGCTGCTGCTTAACGCCATGGAGCGCCCGGACATAGTGAGCTGGGGGGATATTGCGATTCGACGAGGAATGATGAAGCTGTATGGATTAGAATCGCTGACGAAAGAGCAATTCGATCACTATCGCAAGAGATACTCACCTTATGGTTCCGTTGCATCCATCTACTTGTGGAAGATATCTTTTGAATAAGCTGAAGAAAACGATTGTATGGTATTTTACATATCAGATACGGGTTGGGGGGGAATAACTTGGTGGTATTGGAGAAGGGGAAGCTTCGAGTTCGTGAGTTAACGGAAAATGATGCATACTTACTTGTGAAATGGCTCTCAGATCCAACTGTACTGCAATACTATGGGGGACGTGATCGACCTCATGATTATGAAATGGTAAGAGAAAGTTTCCTTCAACAGGATGATGAAACGAGATGTATTGTAGAATATGATTCACAAGCAATAGGCTATATTCAATTCTATGTCCTTGATGATGAAGGTAAACAGGAATATGGTTATACCGATCTGTTGGGGAAATTCTATGGTACAGATCAATTTATTGGAGAATCTGATCATTGGAACCAAGGAATTGGAAAATTGTTAGTTCGATCAATGGTCGATTATTTGATACATGAGCTGGAAGCAGATAAGGTTGTAATGGACCCGCAGACATGGAATACTCGAGCGATAGCATGCTATGAAAAGTGTGGCTTTAAGAAGATAAAGTTGTTACCTAAACATGAATGGCACGAAGGTGAACATAGGGATTGTTGAATAATGGAATATTCACAAGAGGAGCATGACTGAAAGGAATGAATGCATCATGAAGATAATTGTCATCGGATCGGGGATTGCTGGCGCATCCACTGCGTACCAATTAGCTAAGCTTGGAGCAGATGTACTTATTATTGATCGGCAAGATGAAGGACAGGCTACGGATGCAGCAGCTGGCATCATTTGTCCTTGGCTATCGCAGCGACGCAATCAAGCTTGGTACCGACTCGCCAAAGCGGGAGCACGTTATTACCCAGAGCTAATCGAAGAGCTTGAGAGTGAAGGAGAAACCGAGACCGGCTATGGCAAGGTCGGAGCCCTCAGCATAGAGATGAATCAAGAGAAGCTCGACAAAATGGAAGCAAGAGCTTACAAACGAATGGAAGACGCCGCAGAAATAGGTGCGATTACACGACTTGATGAGCAAAGCACCCGTGAACTATTCCCGCTGCTAGTCGAAGAGTATTCGGCCTTGCATATTAGCGGAGCCGCTCGTGTTGATGGAAGGGCGCTGCGTGATGCATTGCTTCGGTCTGCGATCAGGAACGGGGCTGAGCTGATCTATGGAAATGCTAAGCTGGAATATGAATGTAATCGTGTAACAGGCGCAACAGTTGGGACTAATAGCTATCAAGCAGACAAGGTTATTGTATGTGCGGGAGCATGGGCGGGAGCGTTGCTTCAACCATTAGGAATTGTGTTCAAGGTGAGCTATCAGAAAGCGCAGATCATGCACTTGCAGATTCCTGAGCCGAATCTTAATACTGGCAACTGGCCAGTCGTTATACCGCCTTCTGATCAATATCTGCTTGCCTTCGAGGATCAGAAAATCGTGATTGGGGCGACTCATGAGAATGATATAGAAGGCTATGATACGAGGATCACACCGGGTGGGATGCATGAGATTTTGAGCAAAGCTCTGGCATTCGCACCTGAACTGGCCAATATCACTTTCCAAGAAGTTAGAGTGGGCTTCCGCCCCTATACAGCCGACTTTCTTCCAGTCATTGGAGCTATACCAGATTGGGAAGGTCTTCTTGCGGTAAACGGTCTCGGCGCGTCTGGATTGACGATGGGACCTTATATCGGAAGCCAGTTGGCTAGATTAGCGCTTGGAATGGAACTGGAAATTGATCTAGTGGATTATAATATTGAGAAGGCGATAGACTGACCAGATACCATTCACGGGTCACATACATGTGTTCAAATCGCATGATAGCGGCAGAGCAATGTCCATCGTTTAAACGTTGCCTGCCGCTTTATTCTGTTGTAGAACCAAAATCAGTTATTTTCAAATCGATTTTCAAGTCAATTTGGGATTGGCTGAACGTATCGTCCCATTGTTTCTTCACCTTATTCCAGACTTGTGGCTTCTGAATCCGGACTGCTTGTCCGAATTTAGCTACATCTACTTTGTACTTGGATTGCATCGCGAACAAGAGGTGATCCATCATCTTCCTAAGCTTACGCTCGAACAACAGCGCCATCTCATCTTGGTATTCAGTAGAAGAAGGGTTCCCCTCCACATTCCAATCCTCACTTAACCGTCCTTCGCTTTCCATATGAACCTTAAAAGTGATCTGCCCAAGCGCATTTGTGTGTACTTTAATGCTGCTCTTCATCGACTTCATTTCATACGACAGGGGATTACCCTTATCGTCTTGTACCTTAATGGTACCACTACTACCCTCATTAGTTATCCAAACTATACATTCTACATCTTCTTGAGTTAGATTCCCAATCCAATGCCCCGAATCTCCTCTAATGATCCCGGCACCGCTAAGTTCAATCTCTCCCTGTGCTTCAATGATATTCTGAAGGATAAAGCTTTGTTTGGAATGCATAAGCGCATCTAGATCTGTTATGAGAACAGAGCTCATAATTTTGCTTGTCCTAAACTGGTTTTTCACCATTTCATTAATGTGAAAAGAAGGGATTTCATCTGGAACTTCGGTCATTAACGTATTGAGAGCTTTACCAGAGCTTACGAAAACTTTCACACTTGGCCTTATATCGTTATCACGTAGAACAAAGTCCGTGATCTGCCTGATGCTCTGCTGCTTGAGCAGCTTAGACGAAATAACTAGAATTTTGAGATGATGTCCGATTATAGGACGGTTAAGCCTTATGGAAAACTGTCGGAATATTTCAAGAAGAGAATCTCCAGTTCCTGTAACATTGCTATAAGCAGACGATTTGCCTTTGCTCTCTTTTTCAGATGATGCGACCGGAACGATCTGAATAGTCGCTGTTAGTTTATTTTTCTTCGAATAGGCACTTCCCTTTTCTTCAAATTCCTTTTCGATAGCTGTTCGTTGACCAACATCTAATGCCAAGCCTGAATAAAGCGACAAATCTTCAATCTCCTTGCTGCTCCAACAGGCCGTTTGTACCAATAAGATCAACATACTGAGGAGAAGTAATACTCGTCTAGGTCTGCTCATGCTGTTTACCACCTTTTGAGCGTATGATCCAAATCAAGCTGAGAAGTACCGGCACAAGGAAAAAAATGACGAGACCCATTTTTCCAATTGTATCACCGAGGCCAAACACTTCATTTATATTTTTAGGAATCATTGCAGCAATGAAAATAAGCGGCATAAGCGCGAAAACAACCTTTTTGTACGAAACCTTGAATATTTGTGAGATGCCAAGCGATGCATTATAAAAAAAGCAGTTGTAATTACAGAACATTTGCATCAGCCATATCACCAAAAGCGGAAATTCAAAACGTTCAAATAAAAAGCCAGAAATCTCAAAGCTGCGGACTAAATCAATGGTAGGCCAAGTACTCGTAATCGCTGAGTCGACAGAAACGCCTCCTATTACCATAACAACAGTGAAGAAATACAAGCCAAAGGGAATGCCAATACCGAACAACATAGCTTTGATCGCTTGTCGAGGGTTCTCCATTTGGGCAACTAGCGTCATGATTACCTCACAGCCTGTATACACAAGTACAGTTGATTTCAAGCCTTGAAATACGGGATAAATGCCTTCTCCTAAAAAAGGTCTGAGGTTACTAATATGAAATAGCTTGATGCTCAATATATAAGAAACAATCAGAATACATAGGCTAATTGGGAATACAATCTGGAATACCCGTGCAATGGCATTGATTCCCCCCATTACTAAATAAGCACCTAGCCAAATAAATGGAATGACAATCGCCCAAATAGGTGTGCCTTCCAGTAGATAAAAAAGCGTGACATCCGCTACTGAGCGGATTTCATAACCTGCGATGATGATGTAATATAGGACTAATATGAGACACAATAGCCCCCCAGGAAACTTCCCCGCAATGATTCTTGAATATTGGTACACCGTGTGACCAATAAACTGTTGGCTTAATTTGGTCATTACTACAACTACGAGCATAACAATCAAACCACCGATTAATATCGACATCCAGCTATCAGGTGTTTTGACCGTCTCGCTCACGCTTCTAGGTAATGTGAGAATACCTGCGCCAAGAACGTTATTGTTCAAAAAAATAGCTGCTTGTGTCGATGTTATTTTATCGTTGGGATTTGCAAAAGAATGTTTAACCTGCACAGGTTTACCTCCCCTTAACAATAGTTACCTACGTGTAGGCTTTTTGGTCTTCAGCATGCTCGGCCTACGTTTCATCATGGACAGCGGAGCACGTATGAATAGATCCTTCCAATCGCTCCAACGGACAGGGCTTGCAGGTGTTAAATAGGGGACGCCGAAGCTCTTCAGCTTCGCAAGATGGCTGCATATCAACAAGAAGAATAAGATGGTTCCGAACATGCCTAGAATCGCTGCAAATAACATACCCACAAACCGAAGCATACGAAGAGTTAGCCCAGCACTATACACAGGTATCGAGAAAGAAGAAATCGCAGTAACCGCCACAACAATAACTAGAAATGGGCTGACGATTCCTGCTTGAACCGCTGCCTCCCCAATGACAAGACCACCAACGATTCCCATCGCAGGACCTATCGGCTTAGGTAATCGTATACCAGCTTCCCGTAATATCTCGATCGATATCTCCATAATTAAGACTTCAATTATCGAAGGGAAAGGAACTCCTTGCCTGGTTTTGATTATCGTCATAGCGAGTTCTGTTGGAATAAGGCCCGGGTGAAACGAGATAAAGGAAATATATAAAGAGGGTGCCAACAGCGCTATGAATGCTGCAAAGAAACGCAGCATCCGCATGAGAGAACCGGGAATCCACCTTTCGTAGTAATCCTCTGGCGATTGCAGCAGCATACTGAAGGTGACAGGCACGATAAGGGCAAATGGCGTGCCTTCTAACAATATAGCAATTTTACCTTCCAATAGAGCAGAGATAACTCGATCAGGCCGCTCCGTATTCATTGCCTGCTGGAACGGACTTAAATAACTATCCTCAATCAATTGTTCGACGTAACCTGATTCTGCTACATAATCGATGTCTATTTTATGGATTCGGGCAATAACCTCCTTGAGCAAATCCGCATTAACAATATCGTCCATATAAGCTACAACCAATTCCTTATTAATAGCGGTGCCTACCCAAAAGCTTCGTATTTGCAGATTGTCTGTTGTGCCGTGACTTCTCAACATCGATGTATTCTGACTAAGCCTTTCGGTGAAGCCAAGTCTCGAACCACGCAGGATAGATTCAGATTCGGGTTCACTCACAGCACGAGAGGGGCTATCAGGTGAGCTAACCAGCAAGCCTTCTTGATACCCTTCGATTATTAGGGCCATATGCCCCCGTAGAATCGAATGAATCAATTCCTCAAAAGAACGCACTTTGTGCAAGGGATTCAGTGCTAATCCTTCTTCCAATTCAGGCGCTGCAGCTAAATCACTGTGCTGCTGAGAAGCTAATACGTTCATCATCTGTAGATTAAATTCCTTATTCTCTTGCATTCCGTTTACATAAATCATGGCAGCTCGAGCATTAATTCCTTTCATCACAAATGTACGGAAGTTAACGTCACTGTTAGCACCTATTTTGTTTCTAATGTAAGTGACATCGTCATCATAATTGCCAGTGAAAGGTGTTGAGCGAGGCTCTACATTATCTGATGTTGGAGCTTTGTCCCCTTGTGTGTTCGATATTCTTATTCGGTTATCTATAAGTGCATAGAACGATCTGTATAAATAATAAATAGCAATTGGAATGAGTAGGGTCAGCGCCGCTTGAAAAAAAATAAGCCAATCCGGGATGTGTGATATTATCTGTGTCCACATATTCAGAGACCATTCCTTATTCGTTTTTGTAGATCGTTTATAACATTTCCTAACTTTTGAAAGATATTCAAATCAAGGGAAAAACGGTCAGCTTCGGGAAGACGCTGACTAGTAATGGGTACACAAATACTAGATTATTCTTGTGATATAATGATCAAAAAGCGATGGTATCGGACCGATGGCACAATAAAGCGCTCGGGGTATTTCGACAAGGGCGAGCCTGTGGGTGAATGGGTCACCTATGACAGCGAAGGCAAGACATACAAAACATCCAATCGTGATAAAAAGTAAAAAGCATCGAGCGTATCATCAGATCAGCCAGAGTTTATGGTAAAATTAAGTATAACTGTAGAGGCACAGATCAGAGTTGAATGGAATAACTGTAGGAGGCTGATGATGAGAGTAGGCGAAGGCGGAGTAAGTACAATGAGAGCGCTAGTATATGATAACTATGGCTCACCCGATGTTCTGCGCATTGAAGAGGTGTCGATCCCCAAACCTAAGGATCATGAAGTACTCATAGAGGTGCATGCCGCATCTGTGAATTCCTGGGACTGGGATCTCCTCCGCGGTAAACCATACATCAACCGCCTTAGCGGGCTACGCAAGCCCCTTTATCGTATCCTAGGCGCAGATATTGCTGGTCGGGTAGTTGAAGTTGGCGCAGCGGTTACGCGTTTCCGCGAGGGGGACGAAATATTCGGGGATATCTCCGGGAGCGGGTGGGGCGGCTTTGCAGAATATGTAACAGCTAACGAGAGTGCTATAACTCCGAAGCCTGAAGGGCTGAGCTTCGAGCAAGCAGCGGCCATTCCTCAAGCAGCAGTTCTGGCCTTGCAGGCGTTGCGAGATAAGGGAAAGCTTCAGAAGGGGCAGCAGGTTCTGATTAATGGAGCGGGCGGCGGCGTCGGAACGTTCGCTATCCAATATGCCAAGTTGCTCGGGACGGAAGTGACTGGTGTAGATCAAGCTGAAAAGCTGGGAATGCTGCGTTCCATCGGGGCAGACTTCGTGCTGGACTATAGAAAAGATGACTTCACTGCAAACGGATTGCAATACGACTTGATCCTCGATGTCGTTGGAAATCGGTCAATATTCGAAGTAAAGCGCGCGCTTAAATCAGGTGGTACTTATGTCATGATTGGCGGCACAATGTCTCGTATCCTACAGGCTGTATTCATATCCCCTTTTGTCTCGTGGCTTGACAAGAAGAAGCTTACTTTACTTATCCATAAACCTAACAATGACGATCAGTTGGTCTGGAAGGCGCTCGTTGAAGCAGGCCAAATCAAGTCCATCATCGATCGACAGTATTCATTAGACGATGCAGCCGAAGCGATACTCCATCTCGGAGAAGGCAGAGCACATGGGAAAGTCGTCGTATGTATGAAGAAGGCGAGTTCATCGCTGTAGATTTCGGGCAGCATAGTTATCTCTCTTTAAAAGTCGCATTTGGTGCGACTTTTTTTTATTCATTTTTGTATTTGCGAAGAGCATTCTAATTGCCAGTACCATTCATCTGGTAGGGTACTACAAATGTTAGAACTAATGAAGAGCAAAGAATAGGAGTAGAATCTGAACCAGATGGGGGAGATGATACTTAATGAGTGACAAAAAAATTATTATCGGTTTGCTCGGAGTTACTGCTGTCTTGTGGTTTATTGGTAGTTTATTTTTTGGTCATTTGTTTTTCACCAGCAATACTTCAACGAATGATATTTATTTAATCCCTGAAGGCTTTGAAGGTGACATAAGGGTGAATTATAATGTTCAAGGCGCACCTCTACTTGTGAAGGAGGGAGAGTTTGATGTCATTCCTATTGGAGTCGATGGGACATACGATACTTCAAAGCCTGATATGGAGTACGGAATAGTTAATGGTCAATATTTCTATGTCAGCCCTGACGGATGGCGGACTCCGATAGATGAACGTTGTGTCAATCGCAAAGGGAATGGTTCATCGAGTATAGGTTCAAGCATCAAAAAATATAATTTTTTAGAAATAACCAAGACCAAGTGCAGTGATGATTATAGGAGTTGGGGAAAGTAAAACCACATAGAACCACTTGGTGTATCAATCTGCACTTCCTATGTTTTGAAAGATAGAAACCTTCTGCCTTTTGCAGTTGATTATTCTTCTACACTTGAATACGATACACTTTGGAATATAATCATAGGAAATAGACAGTGAAATTACATTCATATGTAATACACAGTAATAATGCAAATGGGGAGAAAGCAATGAGGAAAATATTACCAGGACTGGCCATGTGCCTTGGTTTGATTGCGGTATACGGCTGTTCTAGTCAGTCCGACTCACCGCTATCGCGTGATAAGCCTACAGGGTTGGACTACTATATATCCACAAATGGTGATGATCGAAACCAAGGAAAGATAGATTCTCCATGGAAGACGCTTCAGCATGCAGCCGACCAAGTGCCGCCAGGGAGTACGGTCTATGTGCGGGAGGGTATATATAATCAGAAGCTGAACATTACACGTGGTGGCTCGGAGTCAGAAGGACCGATCGTATTCACCGGTTATCCCGATGAAACAGCTGTTATCGACGGAGAAGGCTTGCCGGTTAACGGGATGGAGGGCCTTGTAGAAATCGACAATACGAGCTATGTAACGATCAAGCAGCTGGAGATTCGTAATTTTAAGACCTCAACAAACGGAGAAGTTCCAGTAGGTATATACATACATGGATCTGGGAGAACAATATGCTTGCTGGAGAACCGTGTTCATGACATCGCTAATACCGTCATACCTGAAGGAGAAGAGCTTTCGGGAAGGGATGCCCATGGTATTGCTGTCTACGGAACAAATGCTGAGGAGCCCTTGCATGATCTGATCATCGATGGAAATGAGCTGTATGAGCTGGTGCTAGGTTCAAGTGAATCGCTTGCCGTCAACGGCAATGTCGACGGGTTCGACATAACGAATAATCTAGTCCACGACAATGACAACATCGGAATTGACCTGATCGGCTTCGAGGGTACTGTGGATGATGAAGCGGTTGACCAAGCCCGCAATGGCACAATTAAAGGGAATACGGTGTATCGTATCACTTCAAATAACAATCCGTCCTATGGCAAGGTACTGCCTAATGACAGCAATTCGGCTGGTGGAATCTATATCGACGGAGGGAGGAACAATCTCATCGAGCACAACCGATTGTATGACAACGATATTGGTATTGAACTAGCTTCCGAGCATGCCGGGCATGTGACCAGTGGCATTATGGTGAGACATAATCTAATCTACCATAACCGACTAACTGGCATTGCCATGGGAGGTTATGACGAGGAACGTGGCGGTACTACAGCCAGCACGATCCAATTCAACACCCTTTACGAGAATGACCTGTTGGATGCTGGCAACGGCCAGTTGTATCTGCAGGCTTCCTTGACCGGGAATACGATTACGGACAACATTATAATCGCTAGTGATTCGGGGGTGCTGATCTATAATGAATATACGAGTAATACGGGGAACGTGGTGGAGCATAATGTGTATTACGCTGAATCAGGAGCGGACAATGCGGAATGGGTATGGACTAATAACGCATATACCGGCTTCGCCTCTTATCAAGAAGAGACCGGCAATGATTCAAGCTCATTGTTTGTGTACCCTCCATTTATAGATGCTGCCCAAGGAGATTTTGGACTTTCTCCTGGTTTCTCAATGGAGGGGATAGGGTGGAGTGAAGCGGCAGAGTGAATAAGAAAAGGCAGCCAATAGACTGCCTTTTCTTCGGATAAACATCATTAATGATGGTTGCCATGAGTAAGAGCAGGGATATGAATCTCAATGTCTAGAATATTTTCCTGTTTGTACTTTGCAGCCGTATCCCGACTAACAGCATTGCATCCCGTCAGGATCATTAGGAATACAATTGCGAGGATAAGTTGTTTGAACCTCATAGCTTAAACCGCCTTTATGTTTTCTTAAGCATTGAACATTTTCTTCAGTCTGGGTATTCGCTTGATGAGAACTAGATCCAAGAAGGCGACTACAATTAGCGATACCCCAACAAGCGGGAATAAAATGCTGTATACAACAAACAAAATAAGAAGACCTTTAATAGAACCGAAGCTTTGCGCGCGAGGGGCGCCTATCTGTGCCTTAGGCTTGCGCTTCCACCACAATAATGAATCGTTGCTTCATCTCTGGCTTTCGGTGGAAATACGGATAATGTGAAAATTCCCTCATCTGACTTCGGGAATATGACTTCATAAGTGGGATACATCTGTAGTCGATTAGCGATGTTCACGACATCATTGATCGATAGCTGTATGTACTCTTCGTTAGGTACGGATACGGGAACCTCCAAATTCTCTGCAGCCCAAGGCACATCAGCAATATCTTTTGTTTTCAACGTACTGGAAGGAGAGCACCCACCCATACTGAAGGCGGATAGCCGAGGCCGCTGTTCGTAACAAGAGTTTGAATCTTAGTCCCCCAGAATCCGGACCATAGCAACCCCGTAATAATGAGAAACATCATAGCCGCGGATAACCAAAAAGCAGGAACAGCATGCAAATCTCTCAACAAGTTCCGTTTAGTCGTTCTGAATCGCGGGATAAAGATGCCTTTCCATTTCTTCTTATCTCGCGGAAACCATAAATATAAACCAGTCCATACGAGAATTAATGCCCAGCATGCGGCTAATTCCTCAATTCGGTCGCCGGTTGTGCCCAGCATTAACTCTCCATGAAATTCTTCAATACGATCCATTAATCAATTGCGGTCATTGAGCTCCCCCATAATGTCGGAGGTGTACGGGTTAATAAAGATAGTAAAAGTCTCATCCCCGCCACTCACTCTCACTTCAGCAGATCGGGTATCGCCTTCGCCAGGACGATACTTCACGACCGTATATTCTGGGTAGGCTGCTTGCACTTTATCGATAAGCTGTGAAGATTGTAATTTGGCGCCATCATCGTTGACTACATAATAATCATGATACATCCATTGCTCAATTTGAGGCTTGAATAGATAGACCGAACCAGTTATTGCTAAAAAAGGATGAAAGGTGCGAATAATAGGCCTGCGTATAAATGCCATCTCCAGATGGTTAAATAGATCGATCCGGCATTGGGCTTCTTGATGACTGGCTTGATGTTCGTTTCCATAGTTCTCTCCTGTCTGATTCTTATGCACATCGATCTATTATAAGGGAAGCGAACGAATAAGACATGACTCAATAGGGCTATGCACTTCCTGCATCAGCATAGGCATTCACCCTCTGTACAATAGTTGAATATCCTGATACAAGGCTTTCATAAGGAACGGAGGATTCGAATTGGGATACTATGTGACCGTTGAAGCGGGTGTTAAGCTGTTCGTAGAGGATCTTAACCCCGGGGGCAACAAGACTATTGTTTTCTTGCATGGCTGGCCATTGAGCCACAAGCAGTTCGAATATCAGTTCAATGTTCTTCCTGCTATGGGGTACCGGTGCATCGGCATAGACTGGCGGGGGTTCGGAGATTCGGACAAACCGCTGCACGGCTATAATCTTGATCGTCTGGCGGAGGACATTCGTATTGTCATTGAGACGCTTCAGTTAAAAAACTTCACACTCGCGGGACACTCTACCGGCGGCGCCATAGCAGTCAAATATGCATCACGCTATAGCGGTCACGGGTTATCCCGTCTGATTCTTATCGACGCCGCAGTGCCGAGAGGATTCACCAAAGAGACAGCAGATCAGCTGATGGATGAAACCTTGAATGATCGTCCCAATATGCTGCAGGGTGTCACGAATATTTTTTTCTTCCAATATGTTACGAATCGTTTTGCAGACTGGTTTATTCAATTGGGCATGCAAGCAGCAGGATGGTCGACAGCGGCTATCATCACGATGCTCCGAGATTTCAACCTAGAAGCAGACCTTCCCAAGATTAAAGTTCCAACGCTAATCGTACACGGCACCCACGATAAGGTGATACCGTTCGAGCAGGCACAAGAAATGCACCAAAAAATAAGAAATTCGCAGCTCGTTCCGTTTTATTACAGCGGCCATGGCTCTTTCTATGATGAGCGCGATAAATTCAATAAGCTGGTCATGCAATTCGTATAGCTGGAACTTTACTAAATAAGAAGCCATATAACTGTGGCTTCTTATTTGTACATAATAAGAACATAGAATCCCAACAGCCTCAGCATTATCATGCTGAGGATTGTTAACACGTAGTCATGTAGGCCAATAGGGCATACGATCAATAGTTGACACGACACCAAATGGTAACCTATAATAATATACGACACTGAATGGTGTCTAATCAGAGATTCTCACCCCTTGGGCGCTACGTCCGAATAACCGCATACCCTAGGAAATAATAATGAGGAGAGGGTGTTGTGAACGAGAACAACCAGCAGCGGGATGTGTATGACGCGATTGCAGATCCAACTAGGCGCCAACTGATTCGTCTATTAGCTGAGGCAGAGGAGATACCGCTTCATGAATTAACGGCACAATTTCAAATGGGCCGAACTGCGGTGTCCAAGCATTTGACAATTCTTAAAGAAGCCGGACTGGTCCTGGACCGAAAAGTCGGCAGAGAAACGCGTTTTAGGCTAAACGCATCTCCACTGAGAGAAATACAAGATTGGGTAGCTTTCTATAGCAAGTTCTGGAGTGCGAATATGTTGCGCTTAAGCCAACTATTAGAGGAGGAAGAAGAATGAGCTTAGCCTTAACCTTGGATTTTCAGTACACGACATCGATCGTGAAGCTTTGGTCTGCCTTAACCGATTCAAGCAAGCTTGCCAAGTGGGTGGCCAACATCCACACAGGTGAGCCGATGGAAAATGATTTCAAACCCGTCGTAGGACACCGATTTCAATTCCGCACTCAGCCATCCGAATATTGGGATGGCATTATTGATGGTGAAGTTCTTATCGTGGATGAACCAAACCTGTTGTCATATACTTGGGCAAGCGGAGAGGAGAAACACACGGTTACCTGGACGTTGCAGGATTTAGGGGACGGAAAGGTTAACCTTCATCTCGAACAAACCGGATTCTCTAATGTTCATGGTCTCGAAGGGGCTAGGTATGGCTGGAGCAAATGGTGCGGCGAGCTTGATAAGCTATTGGAGCAATAGCAGTATTCGGTTCGCGAGCATCTCACTGCCCAATGCTGCATTATTGATACTATAAATGAACCTTGCTAGGATCAACATAAACCGGCTGCATGTAGCTTGCAGCCGGTTTATGTCTGATGAATGGTACAATGTGAATATAAACCTATCGGAAGGATGTTAATCATGAGCGAATCTAATCAGGAGTTTATCGTGATTTCGGGTGCGAGGGAGAACAATCTCAAAAATGTATCCCTTCAAATTCCCAAGAAGAAGATCACGATCTTCACCGGAGTATCCGGATCCGGTAAGTCATCGATCGTCTTCGATACCATCGCTGCCGAATCTACGCGATTGTTGAACGAGAACTTCAGCATGTTCGTGCGTAATTTCCTACCCCGCGTTCCACAGCCAGATACGGATGGAATCGAGAACCTAAGCATGGCTGTTATTGTGGATCAGAAACGGCTGGGCGGAGGCTCTCATTCTACGATGGGAACCATTACCGATATCTCTCCTATTCTCAGACTGCTATTCTCGCGAGTGGGTCAGCCCTATGTTGGACAAGCCCACATGTTCTCGTTCAATGATCCGCAAGGCATGTGCCCGGAGTGCAGCGGGATCGGCCGCAGGCTGGGTGTAGACATGAGCAAGGCGCTCGACATGTCAAGGTCGTTGAATGAAGGAGCGATCTTATTGCCGGACTACGCGGTGAACAGCTTTGATTGGGCGTATATCGTACAGTCGGGGGATTTCGATCCAGACAAGAAGCTCAGCGATTATTCGGAAGAGGAATTGGACAAGCTGCTGTACGCTAAGGCGAAGAAAGTGGAGATGCAATTCGCTGGAAAGGCAATGAATATTACAGTAGAGGGCGTCATCGAGAAGTTCACTAACAAGTATATCAAGCGGGATCTGAAGACGATGTCTGAGCGCACTCAACGAGCTGTTGCACCGTACATCTCAGAGGCTCCATGCTCCAGCTGTCACGGCTCAAGACTTAGTCAAGCTGTCCTCAGCTGCAGGATCAATGGACTAAACATTGCAGAATTATCTTCCATGGAGGTCGGACAGCTTATCCGCGTCATTCGGGAGATTGAGGATCCAGTCGCGGTACCGATTGTCAAGTCGCTTAGTGATCGACTGCGGCATCTAGTGGATATCGGACTTGACTACTTGACGTTGGACCGTGAGACGGATACATTGTCCGGCGGTGAGTCACAGCGCGTCAAGATGGTGAAGCACCTGAGCGGCAGTCTGGTAGATGTCACTTACATCTTCGACGAGCCCAGCGTTGGCTTGCATCCCCGTGATGTACATCAGTTAAACGGATTGCTTCAGAAGCTGCGCGACAAGGGCAATACCGTCATAGTCGTTGAGCATGATCCCGATGTGATCAAGATAGCGGATCATATCGTCGACGTCGGGCCTTATGCTGGCAGCCGCGGTGGTACTATCGTATATGAAGGAAGCTACCCAAGCTTACTGGAGGCAGGAACACTTACAGGTACCCATATGAAGCGACCGCTCCAATTGAAGGAGGATTGCAGACAGCATTCCTACAAGCTGTCGATCAAAGATGCCACTCTACACAACCTGCGGAATGTAAGTGTTGATATTCCTACCGGAGTGCTTACTGTAGTTACGGGTGTTGCCGGATCAGGCAAGAGTACGCTGATTAACGAAATATTCCTCAGCGAGCATCCAGATGCAATCGTCATCGACCAATCTGCAGTAGGAGTGTCAACACGCTCGAATCCCGCGACCTATACGGGCATTATGGATGATGTGCGCAAAGCGTTTGCATCCGCGAACAAAGTAAACCAAGGCTTGTTCAGCTTCAACTCCAAGGGAGCATGCGAGAACTGCCAAGGTCTGGGTGCTGTGTATACGGATCTCGCATTCCTTGACAGTGTGAAGCTGCCATGCGAAGTATGTGGAGGGAAGCGGTTCAAAGAAGAGGTGCTCGAATACAAGCTGAATGGCAAGTCAATAGCAGAAGTGCTAGAGATGACCGTGGAGCAGGCATTGGAGTTTTTCCAGCTGAAAGAGGTTGTACGTAAGCTTCAGGCGATGAGTGATGTAGGGCTGAATTATATTACACTCGGCCAGCCGCTCAGTACGCTATCAGGCGGGGAATGCCAGCGCATCAAGCTGGCAAGCGAGCTGCATAAGCAGGGGAGCATCTATGTGATGGACGAGCCGACGACTGGCTTACATATGTCAGATATCGGTCACCTTTTGGAGATCATGAACCGACTCGTCGATGCCGGTAATACGGTGATTGTCATCGAGCACAATCTTGATGTGATTAGTCAAGCAGACTGGATCATCGATATGGGTCCGGACGGAGGCAGCAAGGGTGGCCAGGTGGTGTTCGAGGGAACACCAAGGCAGATCATCCATGCAGTGCAGTCAATTACAGGAGAATATCTGAAGTAATGATCAAGCTTATGTATGTATTAATAAGGCTGCCAGCAATATGGGCAGCCTTTCGCTTATGTAAGAAACAACTATCCTGCGTTGCGGATTGTGTTTTTTTGCCTTAATTCTCGATTCTGTAGTTGGGTATAAGCTGGTAAGCTAGAGAACAAGCAAGAAACATAGACAAAAGTTGACAAGATGCAACATATTTTCTTATTATAGAGTTACATGATTTTGCAGTGAAGGAGACTGAGCAGTGATCCAAGCCAGCCGCAACGAATCACTATTACACGTGCTTACCGTGCAGCACAAGGTCACAACCGAGAATATTGCCAACGCTGACACTCCTAACTACAAAAAGAGATCGGTGAAGTTCGAGGAAGAGCTTAGAAGAATTATTGAAAATGGTGAGACTGGGGATTTAGGAATCAAACGGACTCATTCAAAGCATTTACCGACCAAAGATGCCAACGCTTCCATCATTCCGTACCAGGTTATTGAACACAGCAATACGACGATGAACAACAACGGCAATAATGTTGACATTGATATCGAAATGGCGAACCTTGCGGAAAATCAGCTTATGTACAATTACATGATTGATCGGGTAAGCGGACGCTATACGAAAATGAAAAATATGCTGCAGAATTTAAAATAATACTTTGAAATCATACATAGTAGATAGAGCAGCCCTCACGAGGTCTGCTCTTTTTATTGACTGCATCTATTAACCTTCTATCAAATCCCCCTCGTTCAATCTTCTCAATCGATAAGCATTCATTGCGGCTTCGCCAAGCTCCTCGAGAATAGTGTAATTCGCCCAAGCGCCTGCGACCGCTCCAATCCCTGGTACCATCTGCAGCATTTTCCGAAAGTCGATTGAATCGCGGTATTCCTTCTGGAACGTCTCCCAGTCCATGTTTTTGTAATAATCAATATCCGAGAGCCATTGCTCCTTCTCCTTATCCCAATGTTTAATCGAATGCAATAGCTTGACACGCTGCTCGGACCCAGAGAATGTCAGTTGGAACACCTTAAGAATAAATACTCGTTCGGAAAAATGATTCGTATCATAGCCATAAATGTGAGCCAGCTCAAACAAAAATTTCATCTTGATTGCAATTAACGCGGGAAAGTCCACAACGTTAAGTAAAATACCGCCCGCTCCTGTGCCTGCCCCTTCGGCAGTCGCTATTTTCTGGTATAAAGAGAACAACTTCTTCGCCTCTTGATCAGTGGGCTCTAGCTGTAGAGACCGCTGCACTGGTCTCTGAGGTGTGTATTCCGCGCCGAACAACGCTGTACGCACGATCGACTTAATGGTCGCTGTAATGACTTCATGCATTTTGGGTGGAATCAGGTTGTTAATACGCGTACCGATTGTCTTCGACGTTCTCTCGAGCCATCCGGGCGACTTGAATAACTGACGCTCCCAAGCAGCGATTTCTTTATATAGATTTTGCTCGTAATTCATGGGCAAACGCTCCTCTAACAGATTTGGCTATATTGTATCGGAGAATGCTGCGATTCGGAACAGACCGCAGCAGGTAATTAAACCCGACCAAAGTCGTGGAAGCGCAGAACACTTAGCTCTCCATGCTGTTGTCAATACATTCCACATCATTCACAATATACGTATGGGAGAACAATAACAATGATACAGGAAATCGACAAATGGATTGCTTACATTAGTGATAAGAACATTGAATAAATCGTGAAGCGTACTACGTTGCAGATAGAAATTCACGGTAATGCTCTATTGGAATATGCCAAGGGCAGAGTGAACGTGACGGATGATGAGCTCGATTCGACGAGATCGGCAGACAAGGCAGGACCCGATGAGTCTCTGACTGAGGAGCAAGTTCGAGAGAGGATCGTCCCTAAGCTTGCTTCTTATATGAGACAAAAGCTATTTGCGCTGCCTCCTGGATTAATCGATTATCGATTTATTTTTAATGGCAGGTTTCGGACTCGGGAAGGCGGAATCAACGTTCGTATTCTCGAGTATGTCGACGAGACGAAGAAAGCACAGCTGCTGGAACGCATCTCCAACTATATAGCGGATAAGCTCGAGGGGGGAACTTATCCGACCAAGCCTGATCAGGCATATTTTCCGGTAGTAGAACAATATATGGGGATGATTGACGAAGAACACCAATCTGTTCAGAACCACTTCACATTCGCACTAGCAAAGCGCCATGGCGTTAACGCGGAGACGATACCTCGCTTGTGAAATGCATGCTATATAGCACGGATGCAATGAAGATAAAGATTAAAACCGACAAGCTGAAGAAGATAGCCGCTAAAGCAGAAGGAGAGCAGAGACAATGGCTCACTAAGCTGCTACAGGCCGCAATTGGATGATCATTCGTTCATGTAAGTTATCTGAAGAACCTACGACTGGTAAGGATAGTCGTAGGTTTTTTTAGTTATTTTACCAGGATATGCGTACAGGGATAAGAAACTGCAATATTAGTCCTGAACGAGTAAAGGAATTGCTGAAAAATCTTAACTTTTTAAAGATAAAATCACATCGTGATCTTCCAATGATGTAGTTATAATAAAAACAAATTAAGTGGGAGGGATAAGCAAGATGATTGTAGCATTGAACAGTTTGAATTTTATTTATCATGACAATTGTGTCCATTATTAAAAGCGCTTACAATCATTCGATTTCACAATGAAGATAGGGAGATGGCTATGCGAAAAAAGAAATTAATCCTTTTAAAATTAATTATTGCAATTATGATTACTGCTGTGTGTATACCGAATGTAGGGTATGCAGAAGGTGGTAATACCACCTTCACTCTCAGTAAAAGTGCAGAAATCGCTCTCCCTGATCAAGAACTTCAGGTTACGCTGAATGGAAACAACTTAAATGGCCTCTATGCCTACGAAGCGTTGATTACTTATGATCCTAATCTAGTGGAGATAGATAAGGCGGAATCGAGGCTGGACGGTTTTTTTATACCTCCAAAGATAGATAACGGAAAAATAATGATCGCCTTTACACATATAGGGGAAAAAGCTGGAGAGCAGGGGAACACAGCCTTGAGCACCATTGTCTTCAAAGGGAAGGCACGGGGGGATGCCAGAATTGAGTTAGCCTATGTTAAGGCCCTTGATCCGAATCTATCAATAACAACCTTTATATATACCATTTTTAACGATCTAGCGGGTTATGACTGGGCCAAGATGGAGATCGAATTTCTAATGGTTTCGGGAATTATCAAGGGAACGTCTGCTGCTACCTTTAGTCCGGGAGCCAATATTACAAGGGCAGATTTCATTAGTCTGTTAATTAGAACATTGAAGCTTAGTGCAACAGTCGATGGTAATTTCAATGATATCGAACAGTCCGACTATTATTACAAAGAGGTTGGAATAGCGAAAAAGCTTGGTATTGCTCAGGGAACAGGTGACAACCGGTTCGAGCCGAAGAGCAGCATTTCCAGACAGGATATGATGGTGATGGCTGCAAGAGCAATGATGATTGCAGGAAGACCGCTGGACGAATCAGCAACAGATCTAAGCAGCTTTAGTGACTCCAGTGAGGTAGCAGCATATGCTGCGAGCCCATTGGCTCAAATGACCAAAGAAGGAATCATCAAAGGCGACAATGGCCTGATTAAGCCGAATGGTACAGCCATAAGAGCGGAAGCTGCCGTTATTATATATCGGATATTGAATCATTAGCTTTACAGGCAGTGAAGGGAGGTGCTTGCTTACGAGAGAGCCTGGCAGCCAAATAATTAGGAATCAACGGCAACAATGAATCAAAATATGAAGGAGGGATTATCACATGCAAATTTGGAAGAGGTTAATCGTTATAATGATGGCCGTAACACTCATAATTACATTAAGCCCGGTGGTGGAAAGAGCAGCTGCAGCAGCTGCGTTAACACCAGCAATAGCTAAAACACCAGGAAATGCCAACCCGCTATTCACACAAAAGTTTGGTGCCGACCCATACGCTATGGTATATGACGGCAGAGTATATGTATACATGACTAATGATGTGCTAGAGTACAATGCTAACGGAACAGTTAAGGATAACAGCTATGGGTTGATTAATAAAATTACAGTTGTTTCATCAGATGATATGGTGAACTGGACAGATCATGGTGAAATACTTGCTGCCGGTTCACAAGGGGCAGCGAAATGGGCGAATAACTCCTGGGCGCCATCAGCAGCTCACAAAATAATTGACGGCAAGGAAAAGTTTTTCCTTTATTTTGCAGACAGTGCTAACGGCATTGGTGTACTTACAGCAGATAGTCCAATCGGTCCATTCGTTGATCCAATTGGGAAAGCGCTGGTCAATAGAAGTACTCCTGGGGCAAGCAATGTTACATGGCTATTTGACCCTGCGGTGCTGGTTGATGACGATGGAAGTGGATATTTATATTTCGGTGGCGGCGTTCCGACAGGCAAGGAGGCTGATCCGGGAACAGCACGTGTTGTCAAGCTAGGGGCGGACATGATCAGCTTGGAGTTATCTGCTAGTGATGGGACTGCTAAACCTATTAATCCACCTTGGTTGTTCGAGGATTCAGGCATCCATAAATACAATGGAAAATACTACTACTCATACTGCACTAATTTCTCTAGTGGGCATCCTGCGGATATACCCACAGGTACTATTGCATATATGGTGAGCGACAATCCAATGGGCCCGTTCACGTATGTGAAAACGATAATGCCAAACCCTGCCATCTTCTTCGGTGTTGGTGGGAACAATCATCATAGCATCTTTGAATTCAAAGGCGAATGGTATATTACATACCATGCTCAAACCCTTGCTAAGGCGATGGCAGAAAGTGGGACGGTACCCGAAATGGGTGGACAACCGCATGGATACCGTAATGCACATATCAATAAGCTAAGCTATGATGTAAACGGAGTGATCCAGAATATTACGGCCGATTATGCAGGTGTTGCTCAGGTGAATAATGTAGATCCTTATACAAGAGTTGAGGCAGAAAACATAGGCTGGAGCGGCGGCATTTCCACTGAAAAAATCACACAACCTGGGAGCATGGTAAGCAGCATCAACCTTGCTGTTAGAAGTATTAATGATGCGGACTGGACTGCCGTCTCACAGGTTGATTTCGGCAACACAGGAGCAGGTATTTTTAAAGCTAATGTTGCAAGCGGTTCCAATGGTGGGGCAATAGAGCTTCGCCTTGACAGTGCAGATGGCGCATTAATTGGAACACTTCCAATATCCAATACAGGTGGAGAAGACAGCTGGCAGACGAAAACAACTAGCATTTCCGGAGCCACAGGTGTACATGATCTGTACATGGTATACAGAGGGGCATCAGCAGCCAATCTCTTTAAGGTAGATTACTGGCAGTTCGAGCAAAAAAGTGCTGATCATGATCTTGTTGCCATTCATGCATCCATGGATAATCATAAGATTGATATTGTTCCGGGAACCAACGAGGCTAATCTTCTGATTACAGCTATATATGCGGATGGAACGAGTTCAGATGTTACAGCTGAGGCACTGGTTGCACCCGTACAAAGCGGTATTGTAGCTGTCGGCAACGGTGTTGTAACTGGAATTGGCTATGGCTCAACGAGCATTGAAGTGAGCTATGGCGGTCAATTCGATACACTACATGTGCTTGTCAAAGACTTGAACAGTGAACTAACAGTGAATAAAATTACAATTGATAATCGTTCATTTGCTCTGGATTCTGGCGGTACAGCAGCGTTCAAAGTAACAGCGGAATACATCGACGGACATACTGAAGATGTTACCAACAAAGCAACGTACACCAATCCGAGTCCTGATATTGCAGTGGTATCGAACGGTTCGATATCGGCTAAAGCGAGCGGAACAACTCATGTTATTGTAAGCTTCAAAGGAACATTAGGTGATGCTGTTACCGCACAAATTACGGTAACCGTCAATACTCCTACGGTAATTGCCATTGAGGCAGAAACAGCAGCAGAAAATACATCCACTGCCTATGTATCTGGCACCATCAACGACCATACCTGGACACTAGTAGATGGAGTATCAACAAAAGCTATGTATTTTGGGCCGAATACGGGGTTCGCAATGTCAGGTACAGATACAGCTACTCTCGCTTCCGGTGCCAAGTTGGGTTATAGTATTGACTTCCCAACTGCTGGAATTTACAATGTATGGCTGCTTGTCAAGACTACTGGTTATGATTCTGACTCTATCCACGTTGGATTAGATAATCAGTATAAATTCACGACCAATGAAATTGAAGCTGTAACCCTCGGCCAGTATAAATGGGTTAATATAAGTGGTACTGCTGGCGGTATGTTTGGTGGTGCTACATTGAATGTTACAGCTGGCGTGCATGAATTGAACTTCTGGGGAAGGGAAGATGGGCTTACAATTGACCGAATATTGTTAACGACAAGCAATGCAACTACTGATCCCATCTGGCCCTCAAGCAATGTATCCGTTACAGGAATCACTCTCGATAAAACGGAATTAAATCTTGCAGCAGGTACATCCGAAACACTCACTGCCACAATTACTCCCTCAGGCGCAACAAACAAAACCGTAACCTTCTCATCTAGCGACATAGATGTTGCCACAGTAACTGGTGCTGTTTATGATTCTTCATCAGGTACGACAAGTGTAACCGTTAACGCAATGGCTGCAGGAAATGCAGTGATTACTGCAACTACAGCCGATGGTAATCGAACAGCGGTAAGTAATGTAACGGTGACACCTTCCGTTGAGCTGTTAGTACCAACTGCGTCGCTGTCAGCAGACAGCAGCGTGAAGCCAGGAAAGAGCTTCACAGTGGCAGTCAGCCTAGACAACTTGGAACGAAGCGTCTATGCCGAGGATATCACCCTGACTTATGATTCCAATGTATTCGAATATGTAAGTGCGGCTGGTGCTAACGACAGCATCCAGATTGTATCAGAGGATAACGACACTGCTGGGGTAGTTAGACTTGTTACCGCCAATATCGGAGGAATTACTGGTGCCAGTACCCCGGTCTTGGATGTAACCTTCAAGGTAAAAGCCGGCATACAAAATACGACGGGAATAATTGCCGTTTCGCAGGCGAAGCTGGGTGTAGCTCCAGAGGGAAGTGTCGTGGAGGCGGCCCCTGATAGCATCAGCATAGCAATCGGTGAGAATGAAGTGGTTGTAGATAAAACTGCGTTGACATCTGCCATTACGAATGCAGAGGCTCTATATGATGCAGCAGTAATTGGCACACTGCCTGGTCAATATCCTGAGGCAGCCAAGGATGCACTTGAAGCAGCGATTAACGATGCGAAAGCTGTTAAAGACAAACAAGGCGTCACACAGTCTGAGGTGGATCATGCCGTAACAGCACTTAACAGCGCTGTAAATGTCTTCAAGGAGGCTGTTATTAAAGAAGTGTCTGCCGACCTCAACAATGACGACAGCATTAATGTAGGTGAC
Source organism: Paenibacillus xinjiangensis (assembly GCF_059686975.1). NCBI lineage: Bacteria > Bacillati > Bacillota > Bacilli > Caryophanales > Paenibacillaceae > Paenibacillus > Paenibacillus xinjiangensis. The sequence continues at coordinate 151,753 of NZ_JCAALS010000006.1, forward strand.
CTTGCAATTGTAGCTTACTACTATGGCAAAGATTCCACTGATCCAGAGTGGGAAACGATCAAAAAAGCAGATATGAACCGCGATAATAAGATCGATATTATGGATCTTGCGTATGTGGCAACCAACATATTTCAATAAATGAACAAAGGGATGCACATGAAATCTACATTGACTTCATGTGCATCATTTGCTCCATAAGCACCATTGGGTATTTTTACAATTTGGAATATTGCTGTTGATGACACAGATAATAGTTCGTTGAAAAGTCGCTAATTTAGCGGCTTTCTTTGCATTAGGGGTATAAGTTACCGAGTGGAAAAATGACTTGACATTAGAGGGCACTCCAATGTTAATTTGAATTCATGGATAAACTTTATTCTATACAGGAGGTTTCGCGGTTACTTGGGATCCCGAAGGATACGCTTCGATATTATGACCGGATTGGCATCGTATCACCGTCCCGGGAAGACAATCGTTACCGAAGGTATTCGAAGAACGACCTCATCGATTTAATGAATATTCAAATCTTGCAGTATGCAGACTTTTCTCTTGACGAAATCAAGGGCAAGTTTAGGTTCCACAGGATGGAGAAAGTAGACCCTGCGTACTGCAAGGAGGTTGCAGCGTTCCTCGATGACAAGAATGTAGAGACACGCAAGAAGATTGCGCATCTACAAAAGGTCAGTCAGTTGCTCGACGTAGCATCCGAAACGCTAAGGGACTTCAATCATGAAAAAGACCAGCAGCTGGCAGAGATTGTTCGAGAAATTTACCAAGGTATTCGAAAAGAGAAAACGGAACTATTCAAGGAGGAATGTAATGGACATGAAGATTAGGAATTTTTACTATCTAATTGCAGGCATTCTCGCGATACTCTTTGCCGTTACGCACGCATGGAACGGGCAATCCGCTGTGCTTCCTACGCTCCACGAGAGTACAATATCCATGGATACCCGGACAATATTCCAGTTTGTCTGGCACATCATCACCGCGGAAAATCTAGTCTTCGGCATCGTATTCATGATCATGTCATTCCAAAGTGACCAATCCATGATCCGGTCTGCCGCATGGACGATCGTCTCGCTTCTGATCGTTCGATTGATTGTCATTCTTGGCATAACAGCATTTCATGACGTTACGGAACTTACGGATACGTTAATCGATTCCATTGCCATCGTATTCTATGTCGCTTTCATCATTCTCGGTATAAGAGTGAAGAAAAAAGAGACCGGAGGTCAATTGCCAACAGTCAAATAGATAGAGAACAGCAGCCCTTCCGAGGGCTGCTTTTTTTAGAGATAGCTCTACATATTAATTCCTCTATTTACAAAAAAATTCACTATTGTAATACAGGCTGGAATTAGAACTGAGCGGCCTCATTCGCGATTAGGGGTAGTACCAGCGTAGCTGACATTACCCGCAATCGAATGGATTAAAATGGGAATTGATAATCCTTTATCTTTATACGGGGTTTAACAGCCGATACGATAATAATAAACTGCACTAATATCATGAACCAAATCTTTGATAAACGTCTTTGATTCATCCTTCGGCTAAACCCCCATAAGTTTATTTTGGCCTCCCAAGGATTATTTGTTATAATACTTATAGCTTAAAGGAGGTGCTTTTTTTTGATCACCCATTTCATGCGTTTAAGGTAATGTGAGGTACAGTACATGTTGACTCATCCATTTTTTTGAAGAATGGTCTGGGTTTATTTGTAATGTACCTTTTTCATTTTACCTAAACAAATGAATGAGGTGTTTTTTGTGTTGTTCAAAAAAAAGAAGTGGTCTAACATCACCGGGAATAAATCCCGTACTCATACAAACGGCAACGGCCGTAATTTCTCTGGTCAGCATTTATTGCATAATAAACGCGTGGTGCATGACTTGATAACAACCGCAAAGATTACAAAAAACGATGTAGTCATTGATATAGGTGCTGGCTTAGGTGCCATTACACTGCCCTTGGCTGAGAAGGCAATGAAGGTCGTTGCCTTTGAGAATGATATTAGTTTTCTTCGGAAATTGCATGATAAGGTTGAGGGCGTATCAAATATTAGAACCATCCAAGGAGATTTTCTACAAGGATATCTTCCGCGAGAACCCTTCTGTGTAGTAGCGAATATTCCATTTTCTATCACTACACCAATTTTGAGAAAACTTTTGGACCCGGCAATACCGCTGCAACGAGCGGCTATCATTATTGAAAAAGGAGCTGCTATTCGTTTTACTGCCTCATTAATGAAAAATCCCGAAATACTAAAATGGAGAATGTGGTATGACATTGAGATGGTGCAGGTGCTAGCTCCAACTTATTTTTCGCCCCCTCCAAAGGTTGAATGCAGCATATTGTCTATTCAGAGAAAGGCAAACCCTGATATCCCAAGCCGCTATGAATCTGTATTTATGGGTCTTGCTGAACATGGGTTAAGAAATCCGAAATTGTCATTTAGCGATGCGCTAAGGGAAGTATTTACTTCCCCTCAGTTGAAACATTTAGTTGTGAGCTTGGGGATTGCCAGAGATACTCCTATGTGTTCATTAAATGAACTTCAGTGGGCAGGAATATTCCAAACAATGGTTAAACATGTTGCCCCGCTGCACTGGCCGAAAAAATCACGAATCAAAAAAAGGCAGCGGTATTAAGTCTAATAGTTCTTATTGGAAACAAAGGGTTATAATCGGCACAATTAAGGGTTATATATCTTTTTTGGTGAACCGATAGGCCTAGAGTAGGGTAAACACGCAACCTAAACCGTCCATATCGTATTTTCGTTAAAATGATGTCTGGACCCCATGCCCATCAAGCTAAGAACCTTCATTTTGGAATCTAATGATGGAATCTCTTATTTTCAGGAGTCGTTGTGGAGCTAAGCGAATATTTCTGCTGTCGATCGGATTGCTTGGGGCGGGATCATTCTTATGCGCATTGAGCATCCCGAGCGTTAGTATTGATGACTCTCATGTAGAACGTGGAGACATTGATCGCTCATGAACCGATGCTAGGTTTGACTCTTACACCATATCCAGTTATTGGGCCATTCGGCCCTATTCATACTTTAAAAATTTTCATTATGCTCTTGAAACTTACGTAACGTAATGCATTATGATGTGGATACCGGTAAAAACCTCGCGCGAAAAAAAAGGGGATGATCATGATACGGGAGTGGAAAGTTGGAGAACTTGCGAAATTAGCAGGATTAACGGTTAGAACATTGCGATACTACGACCAAATCGGTTTGTTCTCGCCATCCGGTCATACTGACTCCGGACACAGGATCTATACCGAATCCGATATTGCATGGCTGCAGCAAATTCTGTCATTGAAGGAGCTCGGCTTGTCGTTGGATCAGGTCAAATCCGTTATTGCCGGCAATCATTTCAGCCTGTTCGACATTGTTTCCTTTCAAATTGAGCGTCTGAAGGAAAGTATAAGCTTACAACAAAAGCTTTTACAGGAATTAGAGCATGTAACAAGCCTTATGAAGAGAAAAGAACCGTTGACCGTTCAAGAATTCACCAAAATATTGAGCGCCATGAGAACGAGCCATCATAAATTTTTTGCCGAGCGGGAAGCGAGCTGGGAATCCCATCTCGATCGACTTGGCGATTATCTTGGCGAGTATCCAGATGACGCATCCCAAGGGAGGACAAAATAAACCATGAATGAACGATCTGTAAAGTGCGTTACCTTTGTTATCGAGAAAAATTATAATGCATCGCCCGAGCGGGTATTCTCCTCCTGGTCGGACCCGTCAGCCAAAGCCCGGTGGTTCCCGAAAGCCGACGAGTTTGACTTTCGGGTTGGTGGTCGAGAAATCAACCGCGGCGGCCCGCCGAACGGTCCGATTTACACTTTCGACGCCTGCTATCAAGAGATCGTTCAGGACAGACGCATCGTTTATACTTACACCCTGGACCAAGGAGAGTCACGGATGTCAGTCTCCGTGACGACAGTGGAAATAAAGCAGTCAGGCAACGGCACTCAACTCATCTATACCGAACAAGGAGCCTTTTTCGATGGTCACGATACACCAGAACAGCGCGAGCACGGCACAAAATTTATGTTAGATAAGCTGGGCTTGGAGCTGCAGAACGAATGAAGAACACCTTGCATGGAAATGAGATGAAGGCCGGCATAAGGGAATGGACAGGGCTTGCGGTACTAGCCCTGCCAGCCCTTCTTGTCTCGATCGATCTCTCGGTAATGATTCTCGCACTGCCGCAAATTGGCGCCGACCTCGGCGCCGATAGCGCTCAGCAGTTGTGGATCATCGACATCTACGGATTCATGCTCGCCGGGTTATTGATCACCATGGGGACGCTGGGAGATCGGATCGGCCGCCGCAAACTGCTGTTGATCGGCGGGACCGCATTCATGATAGCCTCGATATTGGCTGCATTCTCCCGAAGCGCTGAGATGCTCATTGCGGCCCGTGCAATACTCGGTATAGCCGGAGCGACTGTATCGCCTTCTACACTAGCCTTGATTAGCAACATGTTCCGTGACCATAAGCAACGCTCCCTTGCCATCGGCATATGGTTAACGTGCTCTATGGGCGGCATGGCACTCGGTCCTGTGGTTGGAGGTATCATGCTAGATCACTTCTGGTGGGGCTCGGTGTTCCTTATTGGCGTGCCTGTCATGTTGCTTCTACTAATAACCGGACCCATGTTGCTGCCCGAATACCGGCACCCCGAAGCCGGCCGGCTGGATTTGACCAGTGTCGCGTTATCGCTGGGCACCGTCCTGCCGGTCATATACGGCCTCAAGGAAATCGCCAAGTACGGTTTGCAGATGGTGCCTATACTGTTAATACTGGCGGGCGTCGTCCTCGGCACAGTGTTCGTGTCGCGGCAGCGCAGGCTGACGAGTCCCCTGCTGAACCTGCGCCTGTTCGCGAGTCCCGGATTCAGCGCTGCACTGGGAGGCATGTTCGGTATTACACTGACAGGAGCGACCATGCTTTTCATCGCGCAGTACCTCCAATTCGTGCAAGGGATGTCGCCGCTTGAGGCAGGGTTATACATGCTGCCCGGAGTCATGGCCTCAATGGCTGGTATGATCCTCTCGCCGCTCATCGCGCGCCGGATCCGCCCAGCCCTCCTTATCGGGACTGGTCTTTTGATCTCGGCTGCGGGCTGTCTGCTGCTGACACAGGTAGGAACTCAGTCCGGGCTCACGATTCTGGTCATCGGGTATACCTTCTTCAACATAGGCGCAACGCCGTTGCCGAGTCTATCCAGCGACCTGGTCATCGGCTCTGCCCCGCCCGAGAAGGCGGGATCTGCAGCCTCCCTGCTGCAGACCAGTGGCGAATTAGCCTTCGCGCTGGGCATCGCAGTCTTGGGCAGCATCGGCACGGTCGTTTACCGCAACCAGGTGGCGAACTCTATTCCCGCGGACTTGCCGGCATCCGCGGTACAAGCTTCCCGCGACAGCTTGGCCGGTGCCACGGCTATAGCGGAAGGCCTCTCCGAACAAGTCGGCAAGGCACTGCTCACCGGCGCACGTGAAGCCTTTACCGGTGGGATGCACGCCGTTGCGGCAGCCAGCGGCGCTATCATGCTTGTTACCATCATCCTTGTCGTTACGCGGCTTCGGCACGTACGACCAATCGGAGAGACTCAGTCTAACCAAGCCGGTAGTATTCCAGAAGTTGCACCCGGCGCTGCCAAAGAATCAAGGTAGTTGCATTACCTAGTCATGCTTAAGTAGGGTAGCGCAAACAAAACGCGGAAAACGTACGATAAGCTTAAAAATGAGAGGGAGTTGAAGAGAATGACGAAACAAACACGAATTGGTAAAACAGATTTAGTTGTCAATCCAATCGGACTTGGAACAGTCGCTGTAGGTGGGCACAATATTTATCCTAATTTAAATGAAGAAGTAGGAAAAGATTTGGTGCGGGCTGCGATCAACCATGGAGTGAATTTTTTAGATACAGCGTTTTTTTATGGAACAGGACGTTCAGAGGAGCTAGTAGGTGAAGTGATAAAAGAAGCAGGAAAGCGTCATGAACTCATCCTTGCAACAAAAGGCGGCCTTACACTTGTCGGCAATGATGTTGCCATGGATAATTCGCCTGCTTTTTTAAAACAAGCCGTTGAAGATAGTTTGAAAAGGCTACAAACAGATTACATAGATTTATTTTATATTCATTTTCCAGATCAGGATACACCAAAAGATGAGGCGGTTGGAGTCTTAAAACAGCTAAAGGACGAAGGTAAAATTAGAGCAATTGGCGTTTCTAACTTCTCACTTGAACAATTGAAAGAAGCAAATAAGGATGGTTATATCGATGTATTACAGGGAAACTACAATTTGTTGCAGCGTGAAGCGGAACAAGAATTCTTTCCATATACGACAGAGAATAATATCGCGTTTATTCCATACTTTCCACTAGCATCTGGCTTGCTGGCCGGTAAATACAATAAGGATATGACATTCAATGATCTACGCAAAGATATGCCTCACTTCCAGGGCGGTAAATTTAAAAAAAATCTAGAAAAGGTAGAGCAGCTCCGTAAAATTGCAAATGAAAAAAATGCCGAAGTTGCTCATGTAGTCCTTGCTTGGTATTTAACACATGATTCAATTGATGTTGTCATTCCTGGAGCAAAAAGAGCAGAGCAAGTGCTGGATAATTTAAAAACATTTGACGTCCACCTGACAGAAGAAGAAATCAACGAAATTGATCGTATTTTTAAATAGATTCTCTGTGGCGAACACATTCATGCCGATCCCGAAACTTCTTGGGTCACCGTATCAATTTGGCTTGGACACCCAAGCTCTCACCAAAATCATTTCCTCTCTTTCAACGAACAATAATTAAATCAGAGCTTTACACTGTCCAATACCAATCAATTCCTTAAATGATTGGACTATAGACACCCCGTAATTAAATCATGAGATAAATGCCGGATAGGATCGAAGTCTTAGCGTATATTTTCCGCGTTTATCTAAACGAGCATGTGAAAACCTCTTGAAAAATAAAGGCCTACACATTTACATGTATTCAACGTATTCTTGGTAGGAGCATCAACAAAGCCGATCAAAACTGGAACAATACAGTCTTGGTCGGCTTTTTTCCATTGGAAGGTGAACTTGCATGATTGAAAACCGCGTATCCGCAAAAAAGAAAGCCCGGGAACTGGCGAAATATCTTCGCGCAGAACGACCGGACTATGCTTACTTAAAAAGTTTGTTTCAACATTTAAGAAGTGAGCTTGAAATTGAGGTTCCAAAATCATCAAAGAAGCTGCCTTACGTGCCGACAGAAGAAGAATTAAAAAGATACTATGAAGTGGTTTGGAGAGCCAAGAATTTTCAGGACATGATGATTGTGAAAACCCTCATGTATACAGGTGTCCGGGTCAGTGAGTTAATCAGCATTAAGCTGGCGGACATCGATTTTCATTACTGTCAGATCAGGATCAACAAAGGAAAGGGTAGCAAAGACCGCATTGTTCCATTTCCTCAGACTTTCAAAGAACTGCTGGCCATGCACGCGGATTCGATGAAAAAGAAGCAAGCGGCCTATTTGTTTGAGTCCTTATGGAAAAAAAGTACACTGACAGAGGAATCCGTAAGATTTTGGCCAAATATTCAGAGGAGGCCAAGTTATCTCAAAACCTGTCTCCTCATAAATTACGTCATTTTCTATTAACCTGGCTAAAAAAGCAAGGCATCGATGACGCTCTGATTCAACCGTATTCCGGCCATGAAAGCAGAAAGTCGTTAGAAGTTTATTCAAAGCTTGCGATTACCGACGCACAAAATGAATATAACGAGGTTATTAATAAGTTTCCAATATAATCCATACGTTTGCGGGTGGTGTCAGCTACGCTGGCATTACCCCGATTACTGGTTTCCCTAATCCACATGACCGGACGTATGCCTAGTTTAGTATCCACCCTTCGATGATAAACCTGATAATCAGAAGAAACGATGCGCGCTTTGTCAGTACTGCTGTAATAAGGGGACGAGAGCCAATAATCACTTGGCAGAAAAGAGGCGGTCTTGGATAGGTCAAACAGCCGCTGCACATCGTCTACGGTCGGCAAGGTTAAATAAGCGGTGTACACTTCTCGAAATGCCCGATTGCTGTTCTGTGTAACATATTTGATTGGTGAAAACCAGTAATGAGGCCGGTCTCCGCCATCGGCATTCAGCCAGTTTTCTTTATTACTATATGCAGGATAATATGCTTTTTGAATGCGAGCCCGCTCGTCATCTGTAAACCAGATATCCATTCTGGCATTCAAGTCTTTCTGTATGCTGGCTTGTGTATAATCGTTAGATCGTTCATCGTATGCGGCACTATATAACGCATTTTTAGCGATAACCTTAACTAAACTATTGCTTCTCTCCAAAACAAACCACTCGATGGGTTTGCCATCTATGCTGCCCAACGTAATCATTTCCGGTTTACCCGGATAAGAGGAAATGACCCCGAGCAAAGCCACGGAGACAATGCCAACACATCTGAATACCCGGCTTTTAAAATTAAGTTGATCCAGCAACAAAAGGATGATCAGGATATCCAAATGTACATTAAATAAGAACATATGCTTTTGCAGATCCGCGTGTCCGTTGCTCACAATGGGGACAATCAACTGTCCTGCTGCTGCAACCAAAAGTGCCAACCTCAGTAAGATGCTGTATACGCTTGCCCTTTTCCTGTATAAAGCAATTAGATTAGCCATAGACAGAACAAATACCATACATATAAATACAGAAGCAAAGCCAGAAAATTGCTTTCTAATGCTTTCCCACGGATTAAATCTGAAATTAAACAACAAGTCTGCTTGCTCGTCTGACAATTTCTTGTTGGTTAAATAAGTAGGCCTTAGAGGCAACGCCGCTTCGGCACTTACATCCAACTTTTCAACAAAAAAAGTGAAATGGGTTAAATAATAGTTTAAAACTCTTAATTTGCTTGCTCGGTCAAAAAACAATGACTGAAAGGTTGAATCATAGATATTATAAGGATTCAAGGGGGCTTTCACGTAAGCATTTAAGGATTCCAACTTGGACAGTTGCGGCGGTAAACCCAGTGCTTTAATGGACTGCTTCGGAGCTGGATTATTGTATAATACGCCAAAAAAAACGGATTGAAAGGTAGTGGCCTTATTCATCCACTCTGGCGTTTGCTTCGCATAACTGAAGGATGCGAGAAGCATAACAGCTATTGAAACGCAGACGATGATTTTCTTGTTGCGCATTTCATTTTTGATCGCATAATAAGCGAGGGGGACGGACAACAACAAGGTTGACGGGAAGTTGGCTGGTTTTGAACCGGAGAAAACAAACAGTGAAAGCGTTAATCCTATGTACACCCAATAACTGTTTTTATTCTTCTCGAGATATAAAAGCAAGACAAAAGACAGAATTAAAAAAAGAAGGGTCGTGGCTTCTCCATAAAAAGAGTTAAAATAAACCAAATAGCCACAGTCTAAAAAAACAAATAAAAAAGCGATCTTCACGGCAAGATTGGCATATTTATTGTCTTTCCACCTATTCTTCAGAAATAAAGCTAGGGCAATTGCGTAGATAATAATATACTGAACGGTTTGAAAGAACAGGTTAAACAAGTGGGGATCACGATGTGAAAGTTTGTTGGCGATGGCATTAATAAATAGGGCTATTCGGATAAAGAAAAATTGCGTGGAATAATATCCTGCTGGATTGTCTGTGATGGGTATAACGATATGGTAAAAATAATGAATAATTCGAGAAGGATCAGAGATATGATACCAATCTTCAGCACTTAAATATTTGATGTGATGGATAGAGGTCAGCCCAAACGCTCTCATCGTCCTGTCAAAGTCAGAATTATCTGCAAGCCCTATAGGCGTAGGCACATAAATCAGTAAGGAAATAGCGGTTACAATCAATATAAAGAGAACCAGCATCCGTACCAGCATCCAATCAAGTCCTTTATAAAAAGTGGGTTCTCAAAACTTTGCCCCAAATGGAGTTAACCCATGCATCACGGATTCTGGTATCTTGATCCAGTTGATTATTGAAAATAGATGTGTATAATGAAATGAAAATTAAATAACAAATGTTTTCTAGGGTTCCGCGATATGATATCGGCTGGTCCGAGAGAAAACGCACAGCTTAAAGGCTGTGTCACGGAGGGATAAAAGCCTGGGAGATAAACTGTTGAAAAACAGTTTGTTTCTCAGGCTTTTTTATATTTAGGCTACATCTAGTAAATACTACATGCAGCTTATTACGAATAAAAGGAGGTGATAGTAATGAATAAAACGTGGTTGTCTGTCATTATTGCAGCGTTATTTGAGGTAGGCTGGGTCATTGGATTGAAACATGCCAGTGGGATTCTAGAATGGGGAGCTACAGTGATTGCCATCATTGTAAGCTTTACATTGATGATAATGGCTTCCCGCTCACTTCCTGTAGGAACCGTATATGCTGTATTCGTTGGTTTAGGTACAGCAGGTACTGTGTTCGCAGAAATTATACTGTTCGGTTATCCGATTCAAGCTTCAAAGATGGTGCTTATTGGGATGTTGCTGCTCGGTGTCGTTGGGCTAAAAATGTTAAGTAAAGAGAAAAAGAAGGAGGTGACCTAACGCATGGATTGGGTATTTCTTATTCTAGCTGGTGTTTTCGAGATGTTCGGAGTACTTATGATCAATAAATTGAACAAAGACCGTAACATGGTCTCATTCCTATTATTAATTGCAGGCTTTGGATCAAGCTTCCTGTTCTTGTCCTTGGCGATGGCAACCCTGCCGATGGGAACAGCATATGCCGTATGGACTGGGATAGGAGCATCCGGAGGGGCAATTCTGGGTATGATATTTTACGGTGAACCAAGAAATATCTTAAGAATTGTGTTCATTGCCATGGTACTCGGTGCTGCAATAGTGTTGAAGTTAGTAAGCTAGCAAACATCTATCGGCCTATTGACGTTCAATGCCATTGTCATCACGAGAATGCAGCTTCGCAAACTCGAGTATTCTTGCATTGATTTCATTCGCGAACTCCCCATTGATGGCATGAGAGGCATTGGACCAATTCATAATATCGATATTTTTCACAAGTTTCTTTCCTTGGGCAACCGCTTGTTCAGAATTATGCATCGTACTATTCTCGGCCATGATGGCAAGAATAGGGACCGTAATCCTGCTTAATTCTGCTTCGCTTATTAGGTCAGGCGCAGGAAGTTTAAGTCGATAGTTCCGCATGCCTGACTCGATTAATTTGGCAATGGGTTCACTGTCATCCGTTTTGGCTCCACCGGCGATGTAGCTTAGCATTTTCTCACGGATGAATTTAGGTATGAAGGGAACTGAGGCTGGAATGGATACCAGGATCATTCTGAATGAGATAGGCTGAAAGACGAAGATTGGATCCAGCAGGCTAACGGAAGCAATCTTATCTGGATTGTACCGGAGCAGATTCATTGAAGTCCATCCTCCGATAGATACCCCCATAAGGTGTACTTTGTCTACATCCAGAGCAGTTAGTACTTCATGCAGCCAGACAGCCTGGTGCTCCTGAGTTGTAATCTCTTTACTCTGAATACTCATTCCCGGTTCTCCGAGCAGATCAATGGTGTACACAGGCCTTTCACTCAACAGTCCTTCCAAGTTAGGTTCCCACATGGGTGTAGAGGAGGAGCGTCCTGGCAGTAGAAGAATAGGATCCTTGTGCTTATTCTTCTCTTTAGTGAAATAGTAGACACGGACCGTGCCAAACTCTGTCTGTATGTCACCTGTATTCACCGGCTGAGGCAGGAGAGACATTGCTTCTTGATATGCGGATAAAAAATCCTGTTCACCCTCGTCGGAAGTGAAATGTCCGATCATGGACGCAGCCTTAATCTTTTTCATGTCCAGCCTCTTTCCTAAGATAGTAATGATAGGCAGTTTCGATATAATCATCGCAATCATCCATTAATAATTGATCCTCAGCAGGCCAGCGCTCACTCTGTTGATAGGTTCTAGAATAAGCCTCCATCATCTCGATATTGTCATTCGTGGCCAGCTGGATGAAGGCGGACCATTTCTTGCCAAGCTGATAACCTGCGTCGCTCTCTGGCTTGATATCGTTATCCTTCAGGGAGATGGCTTCCAGCAGCAATCTTTTCCATGTCCAGTAGATCTCAATGGTCTTATCATGCTCTGGATCATGATCTTGAAAGGCAGCAGTTAACCTTGGATCAAACTCTATTGCTGTGTATTCCAATAGGGTTCTTTTATTCAAGTGAAGGGATAGCTTCATGATTGCTTCCAAGTTATAATCGTTATCCGTTGTCATAGTTGAAAGGATGGCACCAATGACAGCCCTATCTGCTTGGATATCCATTTTCTTCATGAATAGCATCTCTTGCTGCTGCTCTAAGATTCGCTTCAAATCCTGCTGATTGTTATAGCTTAAACAGTGTTGTTGAATCTCTTTTAAAGACAGTCCCAGTTTTCTGTAGAAAAGGATTTGCTGCAGCTTCACCAAATCGCGCTCATTGTATAGCCTAGCTTTTTTGTCGCCATAGCGTGTGGCCACTAGAAGACCGATTTTGTCATAATATTGAATGCTACGAATGGTTGTGCCGGTAAGCTCTGCTAGTCGGCCTACAGTGTATAGTGTTTCATTCATACGCTAACCTCCTTGCCTTCATTTAAGCATATGACGTAACGTTACGAGCAAGTGATATTACAAAGTATTTCAACGACTAAGATAACACGCATGTGAAGTTATGCAACCTCATGCGCCCTTGCCATAAAAGGGGGCTCTTAGTCATGCTTCCAATCAAACTCCGTCGTGCTCGTCGCACGAGTTTATAGATGCTATTGACACGACACTGAATGGTGTCATATAATTAAAACGACTCCAAATGGTGTCCAATTAAAAATTATTCAATTTGAAAGTTACAGATAAGCCTTACTTGAAACTATTAAGAGGAGGAAGACGAATGAGTGCAGCATTATCCTTGGACTTTCAGTATACGACATCGATTGAGAAGCTTTGGTCTGCCCTAACTGATTCAAACAAGCTTACTAAGTGGGTAACCAACATCCAGACAGGTGAGGCGATGGAGAATGATTTTAAGCCTGTCATAGGACATCAATTTCAATTCCGCACTCAACCATCCGATTATTGGGATGGCATTATTAACGGAGAAGTGCTTACCGTGGATGCACCAAACCGAGTTTCCTATACTTGGGCTAGCGGAGGGGAGAAGCATTCGGTCACCTGGACGTTGCAGGAATTAGGAGATGGAAAGGTTAACCTTCATCTGGAGCAAACCGGATTCGCCAATGTTCAAGGTCTCGAAGGCGCTAGATATGGCTGGGGTAAATGGTGCGGCGAGCTTGGGAAGGTATTGACCTAGTTGGGAAAGGAAGGAGAGTGGCTTTATCGACACTCGTCCGCGGCACTATTGCACTGAACACATCCCATCCCTCCAGACGCAAATAGGAGCATAAGTGAGAGATTACTAAACCCGAAAGTAAGTCACTGTAGATAAAGTGACCAACTTTCGGGTTATTGTGTTTTACTATGTCCGAATTTATAACTGCTGACATTATGATTACTTCTCACTTAATTCCAATTTCTTTTTAATCGTGCCATCCGTGGTTAATCGATACAGACCGAGTATGACTGAATTGGCTTGCACTAATCTTGCATGCATTAAATCTTTAAGCGACTGATTTACAATAGATAGATTGTCCGATTCTTGGGGAAGGAGCTCGGAGATTTGCACGGGTGACTGCCACTCAGTGGTTAGTGATAGCAACACGTTTCGTTGATTTGGGGTCAAGCTCATACTTTCATCCTCCTGCTTTGTTAAGTCACCATCAATTACTGTACGTTTCTTACTGACTGATAAGATTCATCAATTGGTTTTGAAAATAATGATTACGCTTACACACATCTTAAAAATGTTCGCTGGTTTTTAAGTTTTCATCACTATTCATCCTAGGCGCACGTCTATACAATTATTATATACGCTGGGGATTAGTCATCTGAAGCTGATATTTACCTTCCTGGCGCCTGTTGCAATGGAGTATTGCCACTATTATCATGTTCGGCAGAAATAGAATGGAAGCGCTTCAAACGAAGCTGCCGGATGCGTCGGAATCTAATGTTCGCAGGAAGGCTTCAGAGCGAAGGCGCTGTTAATAGTAAATCTAATAAGGAGTGAGAAAAGAATGGAACAACAACGAAGAAACCTTATACCGGATACGTTAATGCTGGAGGAGCGAGCGGCCCATGCGATCAATGCGATGATCGGCATGGCTGACCACGACCATGGCTGCATTCCATTTTTCAGTGCGGACTTGATGCATAAGCCCGCCTATATGGTTCATGGCGACTGGGATTACGGCTCCTCACATGGGAGAATGGTGGACGGCTTGATTCTGGCAAGGCATATGTCAGGCGAGACATTCGGCAAGGAGGTAGAGGAGCGATATCGTGAGAACCTGCTGTCATTCTTCAAAGAGGATGGCATGAGCTATCGACAAATGAATCCGACTCACAATTGGGAGCCGAATGCAAACCTGGTCGACCAGCGTGCCGTTATTCTGTCACTGACGAGCTGGTACATGGAGTCAGGCGATCCGAAGGTGAAGGAAGCGGCGGATCGGCATGTGGCTGCCTTGAAGCGGATCGCTGTGAAGGAACGGGATGTCTGGTATTATCCTGCCTCCGAATACAAGGAAACAGGCTGGCCCTCGACCAACGGTGTACAGCTGAGACTTGCACCTGATCCTGCTGCCTTCTGCGGAAGGCTAGTCATGCCGCTGCTGAAATACTACGAGCTGACAGACAATGAAGACGCTTACGAGCTATGTCAGTTCTTCACCTCGCTAATAATGGAACGGAGCGGAGTCTTCAACAAGGACGGCAGCTTCAACGATTCGCTAGCCTATCGCAGCGGCCACTTCCATACCCGTCTTGGGACGCTGGACGCTATTGCGCGATTCGGCATGCATTCGGGTAATGCGGCAATGATCGCTTGGGTGAAGAAGTGTTACGATTGGGTGCTAACCAAATGCACGGCGTTCGGCTGGACGCCGGGCGATCTGCACGAGCAGGCCTATGAGCATGAGACGTGCTCGCTTGTCGATTTGATTGCTTGCGGTATTACACTCGCGAAGAGCGGCTATGTAGAGTATTGGGGCATCGCTGAGCGATTTCTGCGCAACCATCTGGCAGAATCCCAGCTGCTCGATCTCGACTGGGTAGAGCAAACGGAAGATAAGTCGAATGATATTCCGGCGAACAAATCGTTCTACAAGGTGGCGGAGCGTACCCGCGGATCATTCGCCGGCTATTCCGCGCCGAATGATTTCGTATGCGATGTCAACGAAGGACGGGGACATACGAGTGACCTGCAAATTTGCTGTCTAGGCTCGGGTACACGCGGCTTGTTCATGGGTTGGAGCAATACGATTACGGAGAAGAACGGTACGGTCAGTATCAATTTTCTGCTGAATCGCGGCTCGAAGTGGCTCGATGTTAGCAGTTATCTCCCTCATGAAGGCAAAGTCGTGCTCGACGTGCGTTCGGATATTTCGCGTCTCTTGATACGGATTCCGGAGTGGGCTGGATTTACGAAGATCAGGTATACCCGCGAGCAAGGCGGGGTCATGACCGAGGGCAGGGGCAGCGAGGCGAGCAGATGGGTCAACCGTCACTTCCTCACACTAGGTCCGGCTGTGGCTGGGGAAAAAATTACGGTCACCTTCCCTCTGAGCTTCCGCAAGACGCTGGAGAATGCGGTCGGTCAAACGTTTGAGACCGAATGGCGTGGAGACGATGTCGTGGGCATAACGCCAAAGGGCACGAAAAAGCCGCTATACAGCGGACGCAAAGTGTTCGAACAGTCTCCAATGCGCGAAGGTGATTATCGACGATTGGACAACGAATTCGTATGGTAGCGACTTTATAGCTTCCACGTATAGGAGCTATTCTTGCAAAAGTATTTCAACAATTAGAAAGGAATGAGGCGGAATGTCGGAAGCTCGAGAGATGAATGCCGCTCCGATCGCGAAGCGGCTGCTTTGCTTTTATGGGGATGACTTTACGGGCTCTACGGACGTGCTCGAGGCGCTATTCCGGACCGGTCTTCGCACAATTCTGTTTCTGGAGCCGCCCGATCAGCAGCTGCTACAAGGAAAGTTCCGTGATGCAGACTGCTTCGGAGTAGCCGGAGTCGGCCGCTCCTTGTCCCCTGAGGAGCTGGAGCGCGAGCTACGCCCCGTTCTCGAAACACTCCGTACGGCGATGGCTGCGGTCGTGCATTATAAAGTATGCTCGACATTCGATTCTTCCCCGGACACGGGCAGTATCGGCAAGGCGACCGAGATCGGCCGTGAGGTATTTCAAGGGCAGAAGGAGAAATCGTTCATACCGATGTTAATTGGCGTCCCTTACTTGCGTCGTTATACCGTGTTCGGTCATCACTTTGCTGGAGCTGGTACAGAGGTGCATCGACTAGACCGCCATCCTACCATGATGAGGCATCCGGTGACGCCAATGGGGGAATCCGATCTACGACTGCATCTGGGAAGACAGACGGGCATGCGAACGTCACTTCTCGATATCGTGGCTCTCGACGGAGATCATGACGCCGTGCGCCGGCGGCTCGACTTGATCGTGCGGGAGCAGCGGCCGGATATCGTTCTGTTCGACGTGCTCGACGAACAGCGATTAGAGGCTGCTGGGCGAGTCATATGGGAACAAGCATCTGACAGTGAAGGCTTGTTTGTCGTCGGTTCCTCTGGTGTCGAATATGCGCTTGGTTCGGTATGGCGGGCTGAAGGGCTGGCACCGATCTCGGGTCCTTCGGAGGAAACGGCGGAGGCCGTCGACAAGCTGCTTGTTGTGTCGGGGAGCTGTTCGCCGGTGACCGAGAGGCAGATCGAGCGCGCATTAGAAGCTGGATATGCGGGAATTCGTATCCCTTGCGAAGAACTTCTGCTGCCTGAGCAGAGAGATTCCACACTCTCGAGGCTGCGGCAGGATACATTGGAACTCCTCAAGGCGGGACGCAGCGTTATTTTGTATTCGGCCTTGGGGCCTCGGGATGCCAGCATCGGGCTGCTGCGGGAGGCGCTTGCCGCGCGGGGACAGCGAGCAGAGGAGAGCAGCCGTCTGCTCGGTGAGACGCTTGGCGACTTGACCAAGGAAGTGGTCGCCGAGGCAGGTCTATCGCGTATCGTCATTGCTGGCGGAGATACGTCCGGTTATGTCACGCGGGGGATCGGAATTTATGCGTTGGAATGCATCGCCACACTTGAACCAGGAGGACCTTTGTGCCGCGCCTACTCCCACAATTCTACATTCGACGGACTGGAGCTGGTACTGAAGGGCGGCCAAGTCGGCAGTGAAACATTTTTCGAGCAGGTTCGAAGAGGAATAGGAGCGGGATGATTTGATAGGTGCGGATGCCTTTGTCAGTGGAGGTGGTCCACATTCAGAAGTGCAAGGAACGAATGAGTCTTGCCATCCAAGGAGGAGGAAAGGAATGGATAGTTCAAGGCAAAGCATCGCCAGTGTGCCCGATTATGAGAATTTGAACGTGTTACAGCTGAACACAGAGCGTCCAAGGGCCGCTGCTATCCCGTTCGCGAATGCTAAGGCGGCTATAGAGAACGATCGAACGGCCTCCCCTTATTATCAATGTCTGAATGGAGAATGGAAATTTCATTACTCGAAGAGCCCATTTGATGCTCCGGAGGGATTTCACGAGGCAACGTTTTCCTGCGAAGCGTGGGATACGCTACCCGTTCCGTCGAATTGGCAGTTGCACGGCTACGGTGTGCCTTTATATAGCAGCAGCAAGTATCCATTCCCCGTTGACCCGCCATTCATTCCAAAGATGAATCCGACGGGCAGCTATGTGCGGATGTTTATTATCCCCAACAGTTGGATCGACAGATCTGTCATACTTGCGTTCGACGGTGTGGATGCGGCTTTTCATTTGTGGGTGAACGGGAAGAAAGTCGGCTTCGGTCAAGGCAGCCATAATCGGATGGAGTTCGATATTACGTCCTATGTCCGATCTGGAGAGAACAAGCTGGCTGTCCGCGTCTATCAATGGTCGACCGGCAGCTATCTTGAGGATCAAGACAAATGGCGGCTGAGCGGGATATTTCGGGACGTGTATCTGCTATCTGTCCCCTTCGTTCATATGGTCGACGTCCGCATTCGGACCCAGCTTGATGAATCATACCGTGACGGCATGCTGCAGCTTGCGGTCACCTTAACGAATCGATCCGACCGAATGGGAGCGGCTTGTGGACTTCATGCGGAACTGCTCGGACCAGATCTTGAACAGCTTGCCAGCGTAACACTTGCCGCGGCTGCGCCTGGTCCTCGTGCCGAAGCTGTCGTCTATGCTGAAATCCCGGTCAGCAATCCTGAGCTATGGTCAGCAGAGCAGCCTACTCTCTATACGCTCCTGCTGACGTTGACCGATGCGGAGGGGAAGGCAGCAGAAGTACACCGCTATACGGTCGGCTTCCGGGAAGTGAAGGTGAAGGGAGGTCAGCTGCTAATCAACGGCATGAAGGTCATCCTTCGCGGAGTGAACCGCAATGAATTCGACCCCGATCTCGGTCATGTGACGACGATGGAGGCGATGGTACGTGACATTACGTTGATGAAGCGGCACAACATTAATACCGTTCGCTGCTCTCATTATCCGAACGACGAGCGCTGGCTCGATCTATGTGATGAATACGGATTGTATGTTATCGACGAAGCAGATTTGGAAACGCACGGCTGTGTATTTCTCGGTGAGATCAGTCGCTGGATCAACAATCCTGATGAGAAGACCGCTTACGAAAGCCGGTTGGCTGAGGATCCCGAGTGGAGAGAGGCGTTCCTGGATCGGATGGCCCGCCTAGTGGAGCGTGACAAGAACCATCCTTCCGTCATCGTCTGGTCTCTCGGGAATGAATCAGGCTATGGGGATAATCACACCGTCATGGCCGAGTGGACAAGAGCGGCGGATCCGACACGTCCGATTCATTATGAACGGGCTAAGGATGCGCCGCTTGTCGATATTGTCAGCTCTATGTATCCTTCGGTTGACATGCTGATCGCCGAAGGGGAGAAAGAAGAAACCCGACCTTATCTGATGGTGGAATTCGGGCATGCGATGGGCAACGCACTCGGCAATCAGAAGGAATATTGGGAGACCGTCTACCGTTACCCCCGGCTATGCGGTGGTTTGATTTGGGAGTGGACGGATCTCTCAATTCGCCGCCAAGTAAGCGATGGCTGCCTTCAATACGCTTATGGTGGCGATTTCGGGGATGAGCCTCACAGCGGCCACTTCTGCATCGACGGCCTGCTGTTCCCCGACCGCAGCCCCAAGCCTGCCTTAATTGAATTCAAGAAGGCGATCGAGCCAGTCTCCGTTCATCCGGTGCAGCCGGAGCAAGGCGTCTTACAGATAGGCAATCGTTACGATAGGGTATCGCTTACGCATCTTGCCGTCCATTGGTGTGTATATAGGGACGGCATCAAGATGGAGGAAGGGGAGCTTGCGCCGCTGCATATTCCGGCAGGAGGCGAGGAGCTCGTCACGATCCCTTATCGCACGCGGCCAACGGATGGGCACGGCGAATATTGGCTGCATGTCAGCTTCGTCCTGCTCGAGCATACGGTTTGGGCGCAGGCGGGTCACGAAGTGGCATGGGCGGACGTACCGCTGAACCATTCGGCTTGTTCAGAGTCTGCCATTGATATGGAAGTGCCCGCCAGAGTATCCGCGATGGAGAACGATCGAATTATTCGTGTCAAGGGCAAAGAATTCACATTGACCTTCGATAAGCTGAACGGCGAGATAAGTGCTTGGGATTATGAAGAGGTGTCTTTGCTTGTGCAAGGACCTCGAGTCAATCTATGGCGCGCGCCGATCGACAACGATGTCCATCTGGCGAAGCAATGGTGTGATGCGGGCTATCATGAGCTTGATGCCTACGTTCGCAATGTCGAGTTATACCCTCTAAATGACAACTCAGCCGTTCAGATCAAGACGGAGTCCGTACTCGGCGTTAAAGGCTCAAGGCCACTATTCCAAGTGAAGCAGCTATATACGATTCATGGCAGTGGAGATGTGATGCTGGAGAACTGGCTTGAGCCCTTGAAGGAAGGTCTGCCGCCTCTTCCCAGAGCCGGTATTCAGTTTACGATGCCGAATCGATTCGACCGCTTCTCCTGGTTCGGGCGAGGTCCGCACGAATGTTACGCCGATCGCAAAGCCAGCGGGAAGCTGGGCGTGTACGAAGGGATGATCGATGAGCAATTCGTGCCCTATATCAAACCGCAAGAGAATGGAAGCAAGGCAGACGTGCGCTGGGCTGCTATCGCTGACGTCGACGGCGTTGGACTGCTTATTACAGGAGCAGGAATGACGCTCGGGCAAGTTGGCGCAAGCCCATATGGAACCCAAGCCTTGACCGAAGCCAAGCATCATTCTGACCTGATCCGTCTGGGCGAAGTGGAAATCAATGCCGATTGGAGACAATCGGGTCTTGGCAATCATAGCTGCGGCTTTGCCCCGACCTTACCGTCTTACCTGCTTGCCCCAGAATCAATAGCATTTACGGTTCGATTGAAACCATTCTCAAGCGATCAATCACGAGCGGACGCAATCCGCTGCACAAGCCAATTGAGCGGCACAATCCGAATCATGAACGGATATGGTGATGCTCAATGACACAGAAATGGCTGAAAGGCTTAAACAATGGCACCAACTACAAACTATATAGAAAAAGGAGGTCACCTCGATCATGCGAATCACAATGTGCAAAACCGAATACGAACACAATCCAATTGGAATAGATGTTCTGGTTCCCCGCCTCTTCTGGCAGCTGGAATCTGAAGAGCGCAATGCGAAGCAGCTGGCTTATCAAGTGCTGGTCTCATCCTCCCGCGACAAGCTCGATCATGGCGATGCTGACATGTGGGACAGTGGCAAGGTGGAGTCTCGCAGCTCGGTTCACGTTCCATACGCCGGACAACCGCTTCAATCGGAGGGACAATACTGGTGGAAGGTACGAGTATGGGATAATCAGGATACGGCAACCGAATGGAGCGAGCCCTCTTATTGGTCAATGGGCCTGTTGTCTCGCGGAGAGTGGAAAGCGAAGTGGATCGGCAGAAAGCCGCAGCTAAGGCCCGGAACTGCGCCTGATTTACAACCACCTCCTTATCTCCGCAAATCGTTTGCAGTCCACTCTGCAGTTCGCCGCGCAGTTGTATATGTCACAGCCCTGGGGTTGTTCCAGCTGACGGTCAACGGAGAAGAGGCAGGCCATCTGTTCGCTCCGGGCTGGACAGATTACGATACACGTGTACAAGTTCACGCCTACGATGTTACGGACAGCTTGGAACAGGGAGAGAACGTGCTCGGCGTCATCCTTGGAGACGGCTGGTATGCGGGAACCGTGGGATTTCTCGGCAGTCGTGTCTATGGTGAACGGCCGTTTCTTCTCTTGCAGGCAAGTATTGAATATAAGGATGGCAGCAGGGAGCTTGTTGTATCGGATGACTCCTGGCAAACGACGGTAGGACCAATCCGTTATTCCGATATGATCATGGGTGAAGAGTATGACGCACGGCTGGAGATGGATGGATGGGATCGGCCAGGGTTCAACGCCGATTCATGGGAAGAACCGGATATCCGTTCTGGCTACAATGGACAGCTTACAGCAACGATGGAGCCTCCGATTCGTATCACTCAGACTGTTCGGCCGATATCTGTTCGCCGAACGGAGGCTGGCTCCTACATCTTCGATATGGGCCAGAATATGGTTGGCTGGACCGAAGTGAGTGTCAAGGGTGTGCGCGGCACACGAATTACTCTGAGTCATGCGGAGATGCTGAATCCAGACGGCTCACTGTATCTGGATAATCTCAGGCTGGCCGTTCAGCAGGATCATTACGTGTTGAAGGGCGAGGGCGAGGAACGTTACGAACCACACTTTACGTTCCACGGCTTTCGTTACGTGGAGCTTATCGGCTTCCCGGGAGAACCGGATTTGACGACCATTACAGGAAAAGTCATCCATTCCGACACCCCTGTTACCGGAAGCCTGGTAACGTCTGACCCTATGATCAACCAGCTGTATGCCAATATAACATGGGGACAGCGCGGGAATTTCTTATCTGTTCCGACGGATTGCCCGCAGCGGGACGAGAGGCTTGGCTGGACCGGAGATGCGCAAATTTTCGCCCGTACGGCCTCTTACAACATGGACGTCTCACGTTTCTTCACGAAATATATGTGGGATATGATTGACTGCCAGCAGCCGTCCGGCGCGTTCACGGACGTTGCCCCAGATGCCGGATGGATTCGCTACAAAATGTGGAGCACTCGGCTGAATTGGTTTGCGCCGGATAATGCTGGCTGGGGTGATGCGGGAGTGATCATCCCATGGACGTTGTACCTGATGTACGGAGATAGGCGTATTCTCGACACTCATTACGACGCAATGGCTCGATGGGTGGACTATCTGAAGCACAACAGCAATGAGCTGATTCGTCCTGATTATGCTAACTACGGAGATTGGCTGTCGATTCAGGCGGACACGCCGAACGAGGTGCTTGCGACCGCTTACTTCGCATACAGCACGAAGCTGATGGGGCTGATCGCAGGTACACTTAACAAAACCGAAGATCAACGTCATTACGAATCGCTATTCCACGATATTGCGGAGGCGTTCCGCAGTGCGTTCGTTTCGAACGAAGGCTTCATTAAGGGAGATACGCAGACCGTCTACCTGCTTGCTCTTCAGTTCGGTCTATTGACGGAAGGCTTGAAGGTCAAAGCAATAAGTCGCTTGACTGACAATATCCGTGAGCGGGGTGACCGCTTGTCCACCGGCTTTCTCGGTGTAGGCTACCTGCTGCCGGCACTAACCGATAACGGCGAGCTTGGTGTCGCCTACAAGCTGCTTTCCCAAGAGGCGTTCCCATCCTGGATGTATTCGATCAAGCACGGCGCGACAACGATATGGGAGCGCTGGGACGGTTGGACAGAGGAGCAGGGCTTCCAGACGCCTTCCATGAATTCGTTCAATCACTACTCTCTCGGCTCGGTAGGGGAGTGGATGTTCCGTTATATGGCAGGCATCGATGCCGATCCGATGGAGCCGGGCTTCCGCCACATCATTATCCGGCCAAGGCCGGGAGGGCGGCTGAAGCATGTCAAAGCCTCTTATGAGTCACTTTACGGCACTATTCATGTACGTTGGGAGCTAATGGACCTTGGAGAGCTGCGGCTCGAGATCGAAGTGCCCGCAAATACAACCGCGACCGTTCATGTTCCGGGAAGCAATGTGCGTATAGATGGCAACGATACATCAGATCCAGGGGAAGGCTGTGAATTCCTGAGTGAGCAAGTAGAGGGCTTCCTGTTCCGTGTCGGCTCCGGTCGCTTCGTATTTAATAGCGCGTTCGCTCCACTTGCCGCAGACGTTTGAGTCGGATCTGTTAAATAGAAAGAAGGAACATTTTGAACGAAGGGGCCATATCTGAAAAAGCCTCAGCATAGAACAACCTGAGCTGAGGCTTTTCGTCATGGCTGTGACAACCCATAGAGGGGAAATGCTGCCGATAGGCTATTGTTCAGCTTGACAGCCTAGTAATCAATTTCTAGTTGAATTTCTTTCATTATTACGACAGGAGTGAAGCAATATGGATCCACAGCGTGTTGCGGCTACTTATTTGGTAGAATCGCCATTTCCATTGGAAAAGGCAGCGATGATCATTGCAGGCGAGCAATCAACCGGAACTTTCACAAAAGTGCCAGGCGAAACGGAACGTTTGAAGAACGAGCATGGCGCCATTGTAGAGCATATTGAATGGCTGGAAGATCGTGACGCGCCGGGCTTGCCGGGAGTGGCTGTGCCTTCCAATCATAACGGCATCTATCATCGCGGACGTATTGTGATTTCATTTCCTCTTCATAACTTTGGTCCGTCAATTCCTAATTTAATGTCGGCGATTGCGGGCAATTTGTATGAATTGCAGGAATTGTCCGGATTGCGTCTACTCGACATCCACTTGCCGGAAGCGTTCTCCAAACGTTATGCGGGACCCAAATACGGCATAGAAGGAACGCGCAGGCTGTTAAATGTGTACGATCGTCCGATTCTTGGCACTATTGTGAAGCCTAGCATCGGGTTGTCTATTGAGGAGCTGGCACAAATGGTAGAGAGACTTGCCAGAGCGGGATTGGATTTCATAAAAGACGATGAGCTGAACGCGAATCCGCCATATGCTCCTATGGAACAGAAAGTGGCAGCGGTGACCGCGGCGATCGAGCGGGCGGCAGATGTGACAGGTAAGAAGTTAATGTATGCCTTCAACATAACAGGCGACTGGGATGAGCTTCGCAGCAATCATGATCTTGTCGTCAGCGCCGGCGGCAATTGCGTGATGGTCAGCATATTGAGTGTTGGACTTGCCGGGCTTGCCCATCTGAACAGCTACAGCGAGGTCCCAATCCATGGACACCGCAACCAGTGGGGAATGATGACTCGTTCGCCGAATCTCGGCATGGAATTTACAGCATACCAGAAGCTATGCCGCCTGGCGGGCGCTGATCATCTTCATGTCAATGGTCTGGATGGGAAATTTTACGAAAGCAACGCATCCATCACACGCTCGATCAAGGCTTGCACGGAGCCGTTGTTCAGCGGCTACAAGGCGATGCCCGTCATTTCTTCAGGGCAATGGGCGGGTACGGCCCACGCTACCTATGACGCCACAAGAACGGTGGACGTTATGCATTTGGCTGGAGGCGGAATGCTGGCTCATCCGGATGGGGCGGCTGCAGGCTTCGAGAGCATGAAGCTGGCATGGGAAGCCGCTGTGGCCAATATCACATTGGAGCAATGCGCGCAGCAGCATCCAGTCGTACAGCGGGCCATAGACAAATTCGGAAAAGCAGGCCAATAAGCGCATTACGTATGACAGTGAAGCTGCTGCTTTTACCGTTACATCCATGTCCTGAAAATCGAGCTTTTTTGAACATACATTATTCAATATATGAAGAGGCAGGTAATGCATAATGGATATCTCCACTTGTTGGACTCCTTACAAATGGAAGAAGCCTGTGCTTGTCGGATCAGGTAAGGAAGGAGCATTCGACAGCCGCGCGGTAGATTGCCCGTTCGTGTTTAGGCATAATGACCATTTTTATATGATGTATGTCGGTTATGATGGAACTGGATATCAAACGGCATTGGCTACTAGCGATGATCTGCTGAATTGGCAGCATCTGTCGACGATATTGACCAGGAATGAGGAAGGTAATGCCTGGGACTCCCGCAATATTGCTGGCACTTGGATTCTGCGTGACAATGATATGCATGGTACAGGACTTCTGAAGAAATGGAACGGCAAATACTGGCTTGCCTATCATTCCTATCCGGGTGATGGATACGAAGCCGGCTCGGCCAAGATCGGGCTTGCATGGACAGAGGACGAGAGCCTGATGAGCTGGAATCGCCTGGAGAATCCGATTCTCGTGCCTGAGGATGGCGGTGAATGGGAAAAAGGTGGGCTATATAAGGAATGTCTGGTGGAGCATCAAGGCACATTTTATTTGTTTTATAATGCGAAGGATAAAGATGAAGGCCGTTGGATCGAGCAGATTGGCCTAGCAACTTCGAAGGATCTTGTACAATGGACGCGCCATGAGCATAATCCGGTTCTTCGCGTGACACCAGACGCATGGGACAGTGGTTTCACGAGTGATCCTTGCGTACTGCGGGACGGCGCGCGCTGGACGATGTTTTATTTTGGCTTTAATTATAAAGTGGCTCAGGAAGGGCTTGCGCTGTCAGATAACTTGCTGGACTGGCACAAATATGAAGAGCCGATTATTACGATTGGCGAAGGCAATATGATCGATTCCGTATATGCTCATAAACCGTCGGTTATTGCGCATAACGGGATTTTGTATCATTTCTACACAGCATGCAGGCGGCCGATGGAAGGCGACGCGACATGCAATATCTTTCCTGAATTCCGTACGATTGCGGTTGCGACGTCGTTGCCGCTCGCTCTTACTGCACTTCGGACGGAAGGCAGACCTAATCCGATCGGACTGGATGAACCGGCTCCCCGCCTGAGCTGGTCATTCCTTGATCAATTGCCTCTGGCATTCCGCCAGAAGGCATATCGAATTCAGGTTGCAACGAGCTGTGAAGATCTGCTGAAGGACAATGCGAATGCATGGGACAGCGGATTTGTCGCTAGCTGCGATCACACAGCTATTCCATATGCAGGCGCCGTGCTGCAGCCAAGACAGCGGTATTATTGGAGGGTTACCATTGAAGATGAACGGGGTACGCATTATGACAGTGTGGTAGCCTGGTGGGAAATGGGACAGCTGGACAGTCGGAGCTGGCAGGGGAAATGGATTGCAAATCCGGTTGCGACAGTAGCTTCCAAAGGAGCGTCCCGCTTTCAGCACCGCTTCGATGTCCTGCAAGAGGTTGTACGCGCGCGAGTGTATATCAGCGGGCTTGGACATTATGAGTTACGGTTGAACGGCAAGAAGGTTGGTGACCATGAGCTGGATCCAGGCTGGACGGATTATGACCGAACAGTTCTATATACGACTTATGATATAACGTCGATGCTCAAGCCTAATGAAAATATCGTTCAAATTGAGCTGGGGAACGGCTTCTTCCATGTACCTGGCGGCAAATATACGAAGTTTACGGATTCTTATGGTACGCCTACGTGCCTGGCTGATATCGTCATTGAATATGCTACAGGCGTGTATGAGACGATCAGCACGGATGACAGCTGGCAATCCAGCGAAAGCCCAACACTCTTTACGTGTATATACGGAGGTGAGGAGTACGACGCAAGAAGGGAGGATGAGCATGCTTCCTCGTGGTATCCGGCCGTGGTGATCGATGGACCTTCCGGCATGCTTACAGCTCAAGCAGCTCCGCCAGTTAAGGTGATGCGGATACTCAAGTCCAAGTCTATTACAAATCCCAAGCATGGATTATATGTAGTCGATCTAGGCCAGAATTTCTCCGGATGGCCGAGAATTCGTGTCAGTGGACCTGCAGGCTCAAGGGTTGTATTGACATGTGCCGAGATACTATTGGAAGAGGGCTTGGTTAATCAAAAGTGGACCGGGTCACCATGCGAGTTGATCTATACGTTAATCGGCAACGGCGTTGAGGAATGGCATCCGAAATTTACGTATACCGGCTTTCGCTATGTGATGATTGAAGGAGCGGTTCCTGAAGGGTTTACCGTTGATGTAGATCAAGCAGAATCTTCTTTGCCAGTATTACTGCATGACATCGAAGGGCAAATGCTGTATCCCGAGTTGGAAGCCGCTGGCGGATTCGTATGCTCCAAGCCGCTGCTCAATCGGATACACGAAATAATCAATTGGGCGATTCTTAGTAATACCAAGAGCGTATTCACCGATTGCCCGCATCGAGAAAAGCTCGGTTGGCTGGAGCAGGTTCATTTGATGGGACCTTCGATTATGTTCAACTATGATGTGGAAGCGATGCTGAAGAAGGTGCTGCAGGATATTTCGGATGCTCAATTACTTAACGGCATGGTGCCCACGACCGCGCCTGAGTATGTCGTATTCGACGATACGCTGAGAATATTCCGCGACGCTACGGCTTGGGGCGGAGCCTATATATTAACAGCATGGGAAGTTGTTCAGCGATATGGGAACATGAATTTGATCCATAAGCATTACGCGGGCATGAAGCGATATCTGGCATACCTGACCGAGAAGTCAGATGGGTACATCATTACCGAGGGGCTCGGAGACTGGTATGACATTGGTCCGGCAGGGCCTGGACACTCGCAAAATACGCCTATTCCTTACACAGAAACAGCAATTTATTACGGGCTGTCTGTTGTCATGCAAAAAATAGCTGCTTTGCTGAATGAGCAAGCGGATGTGCAGCAATACGAGCAATTGACCGCATCCATCAAATCAGCATTTCATCAGAAATACTGGGACGAACAAGCAATCAGCTACGCATCGGGAAGTGATACTGCACTTGCCATGCCAGTAGCCATCGGTCTCGCCTCCGAGCAGCACCACGGTGTATTGATCGATAAGCTGGTGAGACAAATTGCCGAACGCGGCTATCAGACTACAGCCGGCGATGTAGGCTATCGTTATCTGCTGCTTGCACTTAGCCGGGCAGGCAGATCGGATGTCATTTATCGGATGTCGCAAATTACGGATAAGCCGAGCTATGGGTATCAAATAGAGCACGGGGCTACGACGCTTACCGAAGCGTGGGATGGACCGACGGTCGGCAAGTCGCAGAATCACTTCATGCTTGGACATTTGGAGGAATGGCTGTATCAAGGGTTGGCGGGCATAGATTACCGCTATGATACGGATACTGACCGATACAGCATTATGATCAAGCCATATATGCCAGATGATATGGAATGGGCGGAGGCCTGGCAGCAGCTGCGCCCGGGTTATGCGAGAGTGCGCTGGGAGAGAGACGAGAATAATGAACCGTCGATAAGCGTAACCATTCCACCCAATGCGAAGGGAATCGTATACGTACCTAAAATGATCTGTGGGCAGGATGAGCATGCGGCTTTGCCTATAGGAATCAAAAAACTGCAAGACGATAAGGATTACATGATCGTTGAGACTGGCTCTGGAAGCTTTATATTTGCTCGACAAAAAATAGCTGTAGTAGTGTGACAATTGGAACATGATCATTATGAGCGCCAATCCCGGACTGGGTTTGAAACTGGGATTGGCTTAAGCCAAGGGAGATCCTCTCACATCCCGATTGGACTGTCAGTCGGGATCATCCTCCTCTTTTCCACAATCCCCAAGTTTGTCATGGTCAGCCTCTAATAGATTCTGCCGTTCAAAACCTTTATCTGAAGCTTGAGCGATACGCGAAGTGTTCTGACCAATAGAACGAGAATGATAACTATACCACATTTTTGAAAGCGTTTTAATTCAAGAAATTAAGCAATCCAGTTAAAAATAATCACTTCTCAAATTTGAGAATGACAGGTTTGATTACGCTTTCAAAATTCTTAAAAATGATCGCTTCATTTTAAGTTTTCAACACTGTTCATGTCATGCTATCGACTATACAATGTAGTCATATTCTCCAAACGGCAGCTTGTGTCTGGGGAAGAGGGAGGAGTGAGGATAGTTGGAGCAGCAAACCAAGATAAACACATCGCAGCGGACGCAGCAGCTCCCGGCGGTAAAACGATCCATCTGGCGTGAAATAGTCAAACAGAAATATGCTCATTTGTTCGTTTTAACGGGAATGCTGATCGTCTTCGTCTTCAATTACTTGCCGATGTTCGGCATTTTGATGGCATTCAAGGATTATTCAATATCGAGCGGCATTAAAGGGATCTTTACCAGTGATTGGGTAGGGCTCAAATATTTCAAGGAATTTGTCAGCGCTTACAACTTCGATCTCATTGTAACGAATACGCTGGCCATCAGTCTTTTGAAATTGTTCTTTACCTTCCCAATGCCAATTCTGTTGGCCATTATGTTCAATGAAGTGCGGTCTCAGCTATTCAAGCGTTTCGCACAGACAGTCAGCTACTTCCCGCATTTTATTTCGTGGATTGTGGTATCCGGGCTGCTCATTATCTTCTTATCGACCAACTCAGGAATTGTAAACGATTTATTGAAGGGGTTAGGCCTTGTTGAGAAATCACTGCCTTTCCTATCCAGTGCGAATTATTTCTGGGGACTAGCGGTCACAACGGCAATGTGGAAGGAGGCAGGCTGGTGGGCGATTATATTTCTCGCAGCAATCAGTGGCCTCAATCCGTCACTGTATGATGCGGCTGAGATGGATGGAGCTGGTCGACTGCGCCGCATCTGGCATATTACACTGCCGGGCATCCGCGGCACGATCGTAGTCGTACTCATTCTGGCAGTCGGAAGCCTGCTCGGCGGAGGCCTTGTTGGATCTAACTTCGAGCAATCTTATTTGCTCGGTAATGCCATGAATAATGAGCGCTCAGAAATTTTGCAGACCTATGCATTTAAGATGGGCTTGGCTCAGGGAAGATACGCATACGCAACGGCAATTGACCTGATTCAGTCGATTATCGCTATCATTCTTGTATTCGGAAGCAACTATATGTCCAAGAAAATAACCAAAAACGGCTTATTCTAACAGCAGAAAGGAGTCACTTATGCATCGCAGATCCATTGAAGACCGCATCGTTGACACCGTGAATATTAGTTTGCTTGTAATCATTTCGCTGGTTACGATGTACCCCTTTTACTATTTGATTATTGTTTCTTTCAATAACGGACTCGACACCTCACTTGGTGGCATCTATTTTTGGCCGAGGGAATTTACCTTTAACAATTATGAAAAGTTTCTTAGCGATCCGAAGTGGATTATGTCCTTCGGTGTCTCAGGGCTGAGGACAGTTGTCGGTGCGGCAGTCACAATCTTGTTCACCTGCTTGACAGCATATGGTTTGGCGTATCGCAATCTGGTGTTTCAAAAGTTCTACTTTTCGTTTTTTATCATTGCCATGTACACGTCAGGTGGACTTATTCCATACTACGTTGTTCTGCGCAGCTTAGGATTACTCAATACCTTTTGGGTCTACATTATACCGGGTTCGGTGACGATCTTCTTCCTGATTATTGCGGTCTCGTTCTTCCGTGAAATACCGGCGGAGATGGAGGAATCGGCACGAATAGATGGAGCTTCGGATTTAACCATTTTCTTCAGAATGATTTTACCAGTCTCCAAACCTTTAATTGCGGCAATGGGATTGTTTATAGGTGTGGGGCAATGGAACTCATGGATGGATTCAGCCTACTTTGTCAATAAGGATTCGCTCCGAACTTTAACCTATCGTATGATGGAGGTCATCAATCAAGGCATGATTCCAGCTGACTTGGCATCTGCGGAGCGCGCTGCGGCCATTACTGGTGTGACAACGTTCTCGATACAGGTCACTGCAATGGTTATCGCGGTTATACCAATCCTTCTCGTATATCCTTTTTTACAAAAGTATTTTGTACAAGGGATTATGATAGGCTCTGTTAAGGGTTAAGCAGAAGCAGCTTGACTGCTTCCGAATTACATTGGTGGAGTGTGGAATAAAACGGCAATTGCAACGGTTTTATTCCTTTTCACATAAATACTATACAGAAAGAAAAAGGAGGCAAAAGCAATGAGCAAGGTTTTTAAATCGACATGGGTGATAATGCTTTCATTGTTGGTGTTGCTAACAGCCTGCTCCGGTGGCAATAACGGCAACCCTGCAAATAACGCTGCCAGCACAGGAAATGATAACAGCGTAAAGGCGACCAATGGGAGCAGTGATGCTAGCGGTGAAGCCGAACAAGAAATCGTAGAGCTTGATTTATTCGTCAATATGTCTTGGTGGCCGTTAAAAGACTGGAGCGGCAAAGTGCCGGAAGAAATTACAAAGAGAACCGGCGTCAAGCTGAACATTCAGGTTGCTGCCGATGATAAGCAGCTTCCACTACTAATCGCTTCAGGGGATTTGCCTGATTTGGTGTATACAGCTACTGATCTGACGCGCATGGCTAACAGTGATGTTTCCTATCCACTAGGTGAGTTGATCGAGAAGTATGCTCCGGATTTCGAAATTAGTCAAGAACGTATTGGCGTTAACACAATGCCTGACGGCAACTTCTATACCGTGCGCAATGCATTCTCCACGGAGCAAGAATGGCAAGATAATCCGAAGGCGATACCAGGTGCGAACGGTATGACATTGCGTCAAGATATTATGGAGGAGCTAGGCAACCCAGCCCTGAACAACTTGGAGGATCTCATTACAATTCTGGGTATGGTGAAGGATAAATATCCGCATATGGTGCCGCTCGTATGGGATAAAGATCAAATCGGCCAAAATCTGCGCATCAATTATGGTCTTAAGAAAAGTAAAGGATTCGTGGACATCGACGGGGCTGCGCGTTACTACCTGAAGGATGAGAACTATTTGAATTACTACCTGTACATGAACCGTCTGTACCGCGAAGGCTTCATGATCGCTGAGAACTTCACATTCAAGGAGGCGCAGCAAGACGATCAATACGTATTGAACGGTCAGGCCTTTGCTCATGGTGGAGGTAATGCGGATACCACCAACCCTCAATTAGAAGAACTTGGAGCAGCATTCCAAATGCAGCAAGTGACGAAGCTGCTTAGTGACCAAGCGGGGATTCCGATGGGCGGATCCGGCTGGGCTGGCATGTATGTAACGAAAAACAACAAAAATCCGGAAGCTGCTATTAAATTCCTGAAATTCATGCATAGTGAAGAAGGACAAAAGCTTGGTCTGTACGGCATTGAAGGCGAAGATTGGGAATGGAACGAAGCTGAGAAATATCCGGTTATGAAATATGAATTCAACAATACTGAAATTCAAACGCAAATGGGCGTCGTCTGGTGGGGCCTGATTGGCAGCAGCGGTGTTAATGAAGCACTACAGCGCTACGATACGAAATCTCAAATGACGCAATGGGGTCTTGCTGCCAGGGACGTGCTTGAGTTCAACCCGGCACTGGGTCTGGTTTCTACAGACCCGGATACAGAAGAGCAGACGATTGAAGCTCAAATCCAAAACATGGTCACGACCGAGGAACTGAAAATCTATTTAGCTGCCTCCGAAGAAGAAGCAAAGGCACAATACGAAGCATTGCTGCAGAAGGCCGAAAGTCTTGGACTGGCGAAGCTCGAAGAGTGGGCTACATCGAAGTACAAGGAATATCAAAAAAACTTCTAATGTTATTTTGATGTACGCGTTATTAAAGTGAAGGAACGCCATCATGGCCGAAATGCTTAAGCATTTCGGCCATAGATTCATGTATAGACACAGGCTATTTTAATGTCAGAAAGGCTTTCGCTAATAGATAATTAATAAGCTTAGAGAGTGAAACATGCAAGCTATTCGCCTTAACGGCCATAATCGTAAGCATGAGTTTCTCATGACCGTTATTGATTCGAATCTTCGTTTTTTTCGCTCTAAGCTGCGCTTAAATCTGCTAGGTGCTGCGGTTAACCTATCTCATCTTAAATTCAGGAGGAGCCTTACATGAATATCAAGAATCTGCGAGAGAGCTTTGCCACTCCGGATCCCGATTTCGGTCCTGTACCATTCTGGTGGTGGAGTGCAGAGGAAATAACAGCGGAACGCGTACGCTGGCAATTACAGAAATTTCGCAGCGGAGGCTTGCGTAATATCGGTATTCTCAATATTGCGCCGACTGGTCCGCAATATGGAAGCGTTGCTGACGATCCGCCATACTTTAGCGAGCATTGGTGGTCTATGTTCGAGGTGGCTCTGCGCGAAGCGCAGAGACTGGGAATGCGCATATTCTTCTACGACCAAATCGGCTTTTCGGGATCGAACTTCCCCGCGCATCTTGTGGCGGAGCAGCCGGAATTGGCAGGCTACCAGCTTCGCAGGCTTAGGAATACTGAGGAGCTGCCAGAAGGAGCCGAGCTGCTAACTGAGATCGGCAGATACCGTTATATTACGGTACGGCAAGGATTTAACTGGCTCGACAAACGAGCTACAGAGCAATTGTATGACCGGATTTACGGTGAATTCGAGCGGCGATTCCCGAATGAGCTGGGCCGGACGATCGGAGGCAGCTTTCAGGATGAGCTTCCGTCGATGCCGTTATGGACGAAAGGTCTTCCCGAGCTGTATGACGAACGTTATGGCGAGAACTTAATTGCAGCTTTGCCGGCCCTGTTCGAGGACGTGGAGGGAGCCCCACTCATCCGCAGGCGCGTTTACGAGCTGGCGACCGAGCTGGCGGAGGAAGCTGTGTTCAAGCTGCAATATGAGTGGCACACGCGCCATAATCTGTTACAGTGCTGCGACCAAGCCGGCCCTGCACGCCGCGCCGACCTGCATGGTGCACAGCGGCTTTATCTGGATTATATGCGCACGCATCGCTGGTATAATGCTGCCGGCAGCGATATGGACGGCGAGATCAAGCCGCATGCTTCGATGGTTCATCTGCATGGGGGCAAACGCGTGTTTCTGGAGTCGTTCCATACTAGCGGCTGGGGCGGAACGATGGAGGAGACGATGCACTGGCTGGTGCCATGGCTGCAGTCTGGTGTTACGCTCTACAGTCCTCACTCTGTCTACTACAGCACACGTGGCGGTTGGTGGGAATGGGCTCCGCCCGACACGGGGTGGCGTCAGCCCTATTACGAGCATTACGGCGTCTTTGCCGATACGGTCAGCCGCGCGTGCTGGCTGTTAACGCAAGGAACGCATGTCGCAGATGTTGCGGTGCATTATCCTTCCCATGCGGCATGCGGCTGGATGTCGCTGTCCGACGGAGGGCCGCTTCAGCATCCAATGGTCGTCGCCAATATGATGCCGCATGAGCGTCTCAAGCATATTCAGGAGGTATACCAATCGCTGACGGGGCGCTGGAATCGCAAAGAGCGTAATCAACCTGGGGCACTCCGCTCCGCAAGCATCGAGTTTGATGTGACAGACGATTCCGCTTTGGAAATTGCGGTTTTGTCGGACGGCAAGCTCCGAATCAGCGAAGAATCGTTCTCTGCACTGCTATTATGTGGCACAACAATGATGGATGATGCTGCCTTGACGAAGGTGAAAGCATGGATTGAAGCCGGCGGTCTGGTCATTGCAGTACAGTGTGGAGAGGATGATCCGGTGTTGGAGGGAGCTATATATGTCAGCTCTTCAAGCGAAGCGCTAGACCTTCTTGAATCGAAGCTACAGGGACGTGCCATAGGGCCGAATATGCCGTTGATGCGCAGGATTGAGGATGCAGATCTGTTTCTATTGCTGCCTGAAGCGGGAGAGCTGCTGCCAATGCACGAACCGTCAGGCGAGTGGGCAAGGCCACCGCAAAGCGCGTTCTATCGTCTGCGCACCATAGGGCATCCGCAGCTGTGGGATCCGGTAAGTGGGCAGATATCCCCTCTTTCTTACAGCAGGGACGGTGAATGGGTTGAGCTGGAAGTACCGTTCGACAGCTGGCCAGCAGCATTCGTCGTATGCCCATGGGATCAAGCAGAGGCTGAAGTGTTCAGTAATTGCACGCTCGTATCGGATAAACTCGCTCTGCCGGCTGAAGTACCTGCGCTGCATGCTGAGCAAGACCCTGTGGTCGAGCTTAATGAATGGCAGGTGCTTGCTGTATCGACACTAGATAACCGATATGGCGATTTTGATTTGCATGGCGGTCATATGTCTGTTGTACCGATCGAGCGCCGTGAAGTTCTTGTTGCGCGTGAGGAGAGCGAAGCAGATGGCGTGGCTGCTAACTGGCATGCGGGCGTCCTAGATGATTCGGTCTGGATGAAGCGGCTATGGAGCGAGGCCGCATACTGGGAAGCATCTAGGGGTCAGAGCTTTGAGGAAGGCAGCGTATGGCCGGTCGTGTATAGCAATATGCTGGGAGATCTATCATTCCGGACATGGGCTGGCCGGATGGGACGGATTCCTCGCAAATTCATGAATTTGGGATTGGCGGAGCTTGGGGATAAGGTATGGGCGAGGACTAATGTGGTAGCAACGGATGCCGGGACGTACTGGCTGCGCACGGAGAGCAATGCAGCAATCGCTCTCTGGGTGAACGGAGAATCAATGGAATGGAACGGCGGTCCGGAGGAGCAGACATCCACCGTGAATCTGAAAGCCGGAGCCAATTCACTACTGCTATGTGCGCAGGCGCTGGCCGAAGGACTGATCCGTATAGGGGTAACCTTGTGCGCTGAAGAGCAGCAGTCACTGCCGAAGTGGATTTATTCCCCTAGCCCCAATCCGAAAACGCGGTTGTCGTATACCATTCCTGAGCAGGAGAGCAATGGTGTCAGTCGCGTTCGTGTCATCTTCTGCGCTAAGGAGCGAGTGGCGCTCTATGTGAACGGCAAGCATATGACCGAGCACGGTGATTTCAATCCATATATCCGGCAAGGCCAAGAAGAGATTGATCTGACGCCTTATTGGCAAGATGGCGATAATACCTTCGAGCTTTTCATGCCTGAGGGTGAAGGTGTCGCGATGGTGGATGGCCTGATTGAGCGTATAGATGGAAGCAGCCAAATGTTCTGCACCGGCCCATTGTGGTTGAATGAACAGGAACAGCACTCAGAGGTTCTGCATGAAGCAGTGCTGCAGTT
Source organism: Paenibacillus xinjiangensis (assembly GCF_059686975.1). Taxonomy (NCBI): domain Bacteria; kingdom Bacillati; phylum Bacillota; class Bacilli; order Caryophanales; family Paenibacillaceae; genus Paenibacillus; species Paenibacillus xinjiangensis. Next base: position 187,953 of record NZ_JCAALS010000006.1, read on the forward strand.
CGCCGAGACAGAGACGATGTGGCTTCCCGGCCGTGCACATCCACTACCTAATATCGAGTGGCTGATGCCAGATGCCAAACCAACTTCTCAGCCGCTTCCGTTCGTTCGCGACGCGTCTCAGTCTGGAAAGCCCATATGGATGCGCTTCCCACTCCCAGCTGGCGCCACGACGCTTCAGGTCAACTGCGCGGGTGAGTGTGAATGCTGGATAGACGGCAAGCGGATGTCAATACGTGACGGCCAAGCCTGCTTCGAACCGCAGTCAGCAGGAACAATGGCTGCGCTGCGCATCATGCCAAGCGATATGAGTACAGAGACAGACGTGCTGCTAGCGCCGATCCGATTCGAAGTGGCGCCAGTGCAAGGAGAACTCGGCGATTGGCGATCAGCGCTGTGCTTGCCACATCATAGTGGCGTTGTCGAGTATGAATCGATGGTCGAATGGAAAGAAGACAATGGCGCGGTACTTGAATTGGGGTATGTTCGCGGCACTGCCGAAGTATGGCTGGACGGCCAACCGCTCGGTGTGCGCGTATGGGGTCCGTACCGATTTAAACTTGATATCGGCTCAGGCTCGCATCATCTGCGGATTCGGGTGACGAATACGCTGGGAACCCATTATGAAATTGGCCGTCCGTCAAGCAATGTCGGTGGATCTACGAATCCGAAGGTTACCTACTGGCAGCCAGATACAGTGCCTGAGCATTGGGAGACGGCGTTTGCTGCCGGCGGCCTGTATGGTCCCGTTCGCCTGTACGCCTCCAGATAACAACAAGTACATCGTTTGGTAATTAGTCGCGAAAGGATGTTTCACTTACCCGAGAAGGCCGCCGGTGGGGATTTAGGCTCTTGAGCATATTAATAAAAATGATATCATTATCATTGATAGCATTAAATAACAAATATGGAAGAGTTGATTCGATAGAATGCCTGAAGAGAAAATAAGGCGGATGCTATGAAAAATATGCGGATTGTACAGAAAATGGCCTTAGGCTATCTCATGCTAGTTCTTTTACCGATTCTCGTGTTTGGCACCTACTTGTACAATCAATTCTATATGGATGTCATTTCGGAGTATTCGGAAGGCAAGCAGCAGCTGGTTGTGCAAGCAGGAGAAGGATTTCGAGCGAGACTGAATCAAATCGAGACCATACATTCGCAGTTTCAGTATAATCAGCAGCTAATCGATTACCTTAGTGGATTGTATTCAACAGAGCTCAATCAGGTGTACAGCTATCTTAAGGATATCAGGCCGATTTATATTTATGCGTTGACAGGCAATAAGGAAATTGCGTCTGTTAAGTTGTACAAAGCCAAGCAATCCGTCCCATCGGTTGCTGGTGAACTGGAGGATTTGAGCGATGTTGATACGAAGCCGATTGCGATGTTGAACGCTGTTAATGTGGATAAAGGCGTATGGCTGCTTTCTTCGAATCCTACCAGCAATGAAAGCGTTGGGTTACCTTATTTGAGCTATTATCAGCGAATTTATAATAACAGTTATACGCAGTCATTAGCCGCAATGGAGATCATTGTTGACGATTCCTTGATCAATAATTTCTTGAACGCGATCGAAGCTGAGCAAAATATGCAAGTGCAAATCGTGCATAACGGCGAGTCTGTTTATCGCAACAGTTATGACCTCAGCTCCGAGCAAATTGCCGAGATGCAGGCACTGGCACAAGAGAGCGAGAGAGGCTTCGCTTATTCACGCAGTCAGAGAATGCTTGTTAATTCACTGACTATACCAGAGCTATCTACAACTTTCTACTTCTTCAGCCAGACGGACGAGGTATTTGTTGATATTCGCAAGAAAGCAATCTTCCTTGGGATGTCGCTGCTCATATCCCTTCTTATACTTACAGGCATATATTACGCGACAGCCTCTTCGATTGTCAGGCGTATTCTAGGTTTGGCGAAGCATATGCGCAAGGTCGACGAGAACAAGCTTACTTATTATAAGGGAGGCGGCGGTTCACACGACGAGATTGATTTCCTGACCCAATCCTACAATTCTCTCATACACCGTATCGATGAACTGCTGAATAATGTCCATAAGGCCGAGCTGATGAAGAAAGAAGCCGATTATCTCGTGCTTCAAGCGCAGATTAAGCCGCACTTTTTGTACAATACGCTGGAATCGATCCGTATGCTGGCAGAAATCAATGACGATCAGGAGGTCGTAGACGCGACGTACACGTTCGGCAAGCTGCTTCGTTATACGCTAACTTCCAGAGACAACGAGACAGTGCTGCAGAATGAACTTAATAATGTCCAGCATTACCTGGAAATGCATAAGCTGCGCTTGCTGGATAGGCTCAACTACTCAATAGAAGTATTAGCCCCTATCGATAACGTAAGCTGTCCACGGTTTATTTTGCAGCCGCTTGTAGAAAATTGCATTCATCATGGCGTTGGACGCAGCCGTAAAAATGGAAAAATCGATATTGTCGTTAAACAGGAGGATGATGCACTAATCATTCTCATAACCGACAATGGTCCAGGCATACCGCCATATCGCCTTGCTGTCATTCGCGGCGTATTGAGCAACAAGCTTGATCGGAAAGAGCTGCATAAGGAGAATTCAGGCCAAGGGCTATACAATGTCAGCGAACGCATCCGTATCTTTTATGGCGATAACTCATCTCTTATGGTCGATAGCCAAGCGGGAGAAGGTGCGATATTCACACTAAAGCTCAAAGTCCAAGGAGGAATACAGCATGCTTAAGCTGATGATCGTAGATGACGAGCCCTTCATGCTGAAGGGGCTGATGAATATCATTGAGAAAGGGCAGACACCATGCTCGGAGATCGTCAGTGCACATGATGGATTTGATGCGCTTGAGAAGTTGGAGAGCTGCCGTCCCGATTTGCTTATTACGGATATTCAGATGCCGGAGATGAATGGACTAGAACTGATTCGAAAAGTACGTGAACGAGGACTTTGCAGCCGCTTCATCATTTTGACCGGATATGATGATCCCCACTATCTGCACCAAGCGATACGCTGTAAAGTGATTGATTATCTGTTGAAGCCGATTAACAAGGCAGAGCTTTATGACGTCATGTCGAATCTGTCACTTGAGCTATTGAGCGCTGATGATGAGGTCTCCTCTCAAGCCTCATCAGATTGGAAAGACAGCGTTCCAGGCGTCGAGTACGACCAAATGTCCAAAAACGTCAAAAAAATTATTCGGCACATCGAGACGCATTATAGGGAGAATATCTCACTCGACCATATTGCCGAGCATGTATACTTGCATCCGAATTACATCAGTTCGCTCTTTCGCAAGGAGACGGGGCTAACGCTGATCAATTATTTGCATCTTTACCGCATTAAGCAGGCGAAGGTACTGATGCTGGGCGAATCCGAGGATTCCTTGCATCGCATATCTGAGCAAGTCGGGTACGAGAGCGTCCGACACTTCTTCAGCGTTTTCAAGAAATATTGCGGCGTCACGCCAAGTGAATATAGGCAGCACTACAAAATGCATTAGTTATTAAAATCTGCAAGATGGACAGCACTTGGGTCGATATGCTTGGGATGCATGATTTGCATAACGCATAACAGGAGGTTAACGTAATGAATAATCAACTGCCTTGGGAGCAAGGGAAGCTTATGGTTTCGGAAAATGGACGATATTTACAGCATACAGACGCTACTCCGTTTTTTTGGTTGGGAGATACGGCATGGCTGCTGCTAAGCGGACGACGAGGGAGCAGGCGCTGATCTATCTGCGTGATCGAAAAAACAAGGGCTTTAACGTCATCCAAATAATGCTTGTTCATGATCTGGATTCTGAGAACGCTTACGGGAGAGCTCCGTTCCGAGATATTGATCTGGGCCAGCCCGATGCGGAACGATCAATTGAGTATACCAGCTACTGGTCATATGCCGATGAGGTGATCGGCTTGGCGGAGCGTGAAGGGCTGTATGTCGCGCTTATCCCCGTATGGGGTAGCGTTGTGAAGCACTATTCAACCGATGCAGGAACAGCAGAGCGTTATGGAGAATGGCTCGGCAACCGCTATAAGGATCGCCCGAACGTAATCTGGCTGAACGGAGGCGATATCCATGGCAGCGACAATACGGATGTATGGCTCCATTTAGGCCGCGCAATACGGAAGGCTGCTCCGGAGCACTTGATGACGTTCCATCCATTCGGCCGGACACAATCCTCGACGTGGTTCCACAACGAGGATTGGCTCGACTTCAATATGTTTCAGTCAGGGCATCGCAGCTATGACCAGATAGAAGAAGACAAGCCCGACACGTTAGTCGGTGAAGACAACTGGCGATTTGTGCATACGGATTGGGCCAAAGTGCCGGCGAAGCCTACGATAGATGGCGAGCCGTCTTACGAGGATATTCCACATGGCCTGCATTTCCTGGATGCACCAAAATGGAAAGCAGACGATATTCGGCGCTATGCCTATTGGGCGGTGTTCGCTGGCGCTTTCGGACACACTTATGGACATAATGCGGTCATGCAGTTTCATACAGAGGACCGGGGCGTCGGGGCGTACGGCTGCACGCGGAGCTGGACCGATGCGCTCAATGATGACGGTGCGAAGCAGATGGTTCATTTGAAGCATCTGATCCTATCAAGGCCTATTAATGAGCGGACACCTGACGAGACGACGATTTGCGGCGATCCGGGTAACCGATACGATCGTTTATTCGTGAACTTGGGTAATAGCTACATGATGGCGTATACCTATACTGGCCGGACGATCACCTTACGGCTGGGTCTGTTTTCCGGCAAGCGAGCCACAGTATGGTGGTTCAATCCGCGAACAGGTGAAAGTGAATCTGCCGGCGAGGTAGACAACGAAGGAATGCATGAGTTCGTTTCTCCATCGGCAGCCGCGCCAGGCAACGACTGGGTGCTAGTGCTTGATGATACCGCTCAAGGATTTGCTGCACCAGGTTTCCCACTGTCACGCTAATTCCTAGGCAGCCGGTGCCCTCGCTGGGTTATTGCATAGATTCGCTGCGCGGGTTATCCCAAATTTAAAGCAAATTCATTAATATTGAACGCTGTATTGCGGCCGTTCTGCGACTACAATTAATTAAAAAAGACAGCGCTTACTTACATTCATTCGCTAGCACAAGCGCATAGGTATCTAAGGCTATCAGGGCGGCTATCATTAGCCGCCCGTATTTTCAACAAGGAGGAAGCATGATATGGATACTGTAGTTGCGGTATATACAGGCCAAGGACTAGCTGAACCGCTCAAGAGGCAATTCGATGAGCTGCTGCCGGGGGTAAGGCTAATCAACATTATCGATGACAGCTTGATCGCCGAGGTTGTACGTGAGGGAGAAGTGACTCCGGGCGTGAAGCGGCGGCTTATGCAATATTATCAGAATGGTGCCGACCTGGGTGCGTCTATTATTCTCAATACTTGCTCTTCCGTTGGCGAAGTAGCGAGCAATGCACGGCCATTCTTCAACATTCCACTTATTAAAATCGATGAGAGCATGGCCGTAGAGGCGGTAGAGTTGTACCGCTCTATCGGCGTTTTGGCGACACTGCCATCGACGCTGGAGCCGACGATGCGACTGCTGCTGCAGCAAGCTGAGCAGGCAGGCAAGTCTGTTCGGCTGATTGACGGCCTAGCTGCTGGAGCCTACGACGCGCTTGTTAGCGGTCGACCTGATGAGCATGATCGCCTTCTTATGGAGACAGCTATCCGTGTCGCGGAACAAGCTGACGCTCTCGTTCTTGCACAGGGCTCAATGGCCCGCATGGAAGCTCAGCTTGCAGAGCGGATCGGCAAGCCTGTGCTGTCGAGTCCGCGCCGTAGTGTGATGGCAATCAAAAGGCTGCTTGAAGCCAAAGGAACGAATAGCTGATGTTCACGAAGAGCTTACCGAAAATATTGTACGGAGGCGACTATAACCCAGAGCAATGGCCGCGTGAAATCTGGGATGAGGACATGCGGCTGTTCCAGCTCGCCGGTGTCGATACGGTCACGCTTAACGTTTTCTCATGGGCGCTTAATCAGCCTGCTGAGAACACTTATTGCTTCGACTGGCTGGACGAGATGATGGATAAGCTTCATACGCAGGGAATCAAGGTCTGCCTTGGCACGTCGACAGCAGCTCATCCTGCATGGATGGCAACGCGATATCCTGATGTCACACTAGTCGAGTATGACGGCCGCAAGCGCAAGTTCGGGCGCCGGCATAATTCTTGTCCCAATAGTCCGACCTTCCGGCTCTATTCAGAGCGGATGGCACGCAAGCTTGCAGAGCGCTACATGGATCATCCTGCATTGCTGCTGTGGCATGTTAATAATGAATATGGTCTGAGATGTTATTGCGACAATTGTGAGAAAGCGTTTCGCGTATGGCTGCGTGATCGGTACGGCACACTCGAGGAGCTCAATCGCGCTTGGTATACCCGATTCTGGGGCCATACGTTCTACGATTGGAACGAAATCGTACTGCCAAGCGCACTCAGTGAGCACATAAGCACAAGTAATCCCGATGATACTGCCTTCCAAGGCATTTCACTCGACTATGACCGCTTTAATTCGGATTCCATTCTGGCATGCTATAAGCTGGAGCGGGACGCCATCAAGAATGTAATTTCAGATGCAGTTGTGACGACGAACTTCCAAAGCAATGGCACATACAAGCCGCTTGATTATTTCAAGTGGGCGAAGGAGCTGGATGTCATTGCACTCGATATGTATCCTGCAGACGACATGACCCCGAGCCAAATGGCAATGCGTTACGATTTGATGCGAGGATTGAAAGGAGGAGACCCTTTCATGCTTATGGAATCATGCCCGACCCAGCTTAACTGGCGGCCTCGCAATGCACTGAAACGTCCCGGCGTTAACCGTCTGTGGAGTTATCATGCAATCGCACGTGGCGCGGATGCGGTCATGTACTTCCAATTACGGCGCTCGCTCGGCGCATTCGAGAAATTCCACGGGGCCATGATTGATCATGCTGGCCATGAGAATACCCGGGTATTCCGGGAATGCTCCCAGATTGGCAGTGAGCTTCAGCAGCTTGGCGATACTTTGCTTGGTGCACGTTCTAATACACGGGCGGCGATCGTGTTCGACTGGGATAACTGGTGGGCGATAGAGCATTCCAGCGGGCTTACCGTGGATTTGCGCTATATTAAGGAAGTCGAGAAATATTATGACGCCTTCTACAGCCGGAATATACCGGTTGATATGATCAGCGTGGAGACGGATCTAGCCGATTATGACATTGTGGTTACTCCAGTACTGTATCTGCTCCAACCAGGCTATGCCGCACGTTTGGAGCATTTCGTAGAGCAGGGTGGCACGTTCGTTGCCACGACGTTCAGCGGCATCGTGAACGAGACTGATCTAGTTACGACTGGCGGCTATCCCGGCGAGCTTCGCGAGCTGCTTGGCGTATGGGTGGAAGAGATCGACGCGCCTATGGCGCATCAGAGAAATCGGGTCGTCATGACTTCCCAGCTTGGCGAACTGGAAGGCTCGTACGATTGCGGAGTGCTGTGCGATGTCGTTCATGCAGAAGGAGCCGAGCCGTTCGCTGTATTCGAACGTGACTTCTACCAGGGATTCCCTGCGCTTACGCGTAACCGACGCGGCTCAGGTGAGGCATGGTACGTGGCTACATCACCAGAGCCATCGATGCTGAGCGGACTGATCGGGCATTTATGTGAGAACTGCGGTATACAGCCATTGCTGGATACGCCTGCCGGTATAGAGGTGTCCGTCCGAGTCAAAGACGGAAAGGAATTCCTATTCTTGCTTAATCATAACGAGGTGGCAGTGGAAGTTCAGATAAGTGCGGGCACCTATGTTGACTTGTTAACTGGCACGTCACACCAAGGCAGTCTGCTGCTTGCTGCGTTGGATGTCAGGATTCTTACAGCAGTTAATGCGTAAGGTACGAATGGTTAAATCAACACATCTACAGGGGAGCTGAACCAATGAAAGACAATACGGGCAGCAATCACATGAAGCTGTGGTACCGCCAGCCGGCTGATGAATGGGTCGAAGCGCTGCCGATCGGCAACGGCCGCTTAGGCGGCATGGCCTATGGCGGGACCAAGCGCGAGCAGATTGCGCTCAATGAGGAAACGCTGTGGTCTGGTACGAAAAGGGATGTGGAGCGCGAGGAGCCGCTGCGTTATTTGGAGGAGAGCCGCAGGCTCATCTTCGCAGGCCGCTACAGCGATGCTCAAGCGGTTATTGAGAAGCACATGCTGGGGCCAGCGGGCAATGCATTCCAGGCTATGGGTGATCTGGAGTTGGTTATGAGCCATCCTTCCTCGGTGGAAGATTACCGCCGTGAGCTTGATCTTCGCAACGGACTGTTCCGGACCGAATATGTGTCTGATGGTGTGCATTTTGTACGAGAAGTGTTCGCATCAGCAGTCGATCAGGTGATGGTAGTGCGGATCGAAGCTAACCGTCCCGGAGCCATCGGACTGGAGGCGGCGCTCACGAGCCGACTTAATTACCGTGTCGAGAAATTCGGTATCAATCGCATCATCCTCACTGGCACGGCGCCAAGCCTGCTGGATCACGAGAAAGAACAATCAGAAGATACGGTACTCTACGAGGAGAATATAGGTATACAGTTTCAAGTTCATCTTCAGGCAATACCTGAGGGAGGAAATGTCGAGACACATGGCGGAAGGCTAGTCGTAAACGGAGCTTCTGCGGTTACGCTGCTGCTGACCGCTGCGACCAGCTTTAACGGCTTCGACCATGATCCCGCTCTAGATGGATTGAACCCGCGTCCGCGCTGCGACGCATGGCTGAACGAAGCGGCGAAGCTGAGCTACTCCACGCTGCGAGAGCGCCATATTGCGGACTTCACGCCTTACTTCAATCGCGTAGCACTGGAGCTTGATGTGCCAAGCCGTGATCATATTCCTACCGACGAACGGATCGCAGCAGTGCAGGCTGGTCATACGGACGAGCGGCTTACTGAGCTGTTCTTCCAGTTCGGCCGTTACCTGATGATCAGCGCTTCACGTCCCGGCACACAGGTGACGACGCTGCAAGGCATTTGGAATAACATGACGAAGCCGCCATGGTCTTGCAATTATACGACGAATATCAATACTCAAATGAATTATTGGCCTGCTGAGGTCTGCAATCTCGCGGAGTTCCATGAGCCGCTATTCGACTTGCTGGAAGACCTGCGAATTGCCGGAGCGCGTATGGCAGCGGCTTATTATGATTGTCGAGGCTGGGCTTCGCACCACAACGTCGATCTGTGGCGTAATACGAGTCCTTCCCAAGGCTCGGCAAGCTGGGCGTACTGGCCGATGGGCGGCGTATGGCTGTGCCAGCATCTGTGGGAGCATTACGCTTACGGCGGAGATCAGGAATTTCTTAAGAACAAGGCGTATCCAATTATGAAGGAAGCTTCACTGTTCTGCCTCGATTACTTAGTGGAGGATGGTGAAGGCAATCTAGTCTCAGTGCCGTCGACGTCTCCTGAGAACACCTTCATTGCACCTGATGGTCAACGGGCAGCGGTAAGTATAAGCTCAACGATGGATATAGCTCTTATGCATGAGCTGTTCACGAACTGTATAGAGGCTGGGCGTATTTTGGAATTGGATGCTGAGTTCAGACAATCACTGAAGGATGCGTTAGAGCGGCTTCTTCCATTGCGAATTGGCCGGCACGGTCAATTGCAGGAATGGTATCGCGACTTCGATGAAGCGGAGCCGGGCCATCGTCATACCGCCCATCTGTACGCGTTGCATCCGGGAAATCAGATTACGGTTCGCGGCACGCCAGAACTGGCTAAGGCCGCCCGTATCAGCCTCGATCGCCGCCGCGTATACGAAGGCGAGGATACGATCGGCTGGTGCTATTCGTGGAATATTAGCATGTACGCACGTCTGGAGGATGCGGAGATGGCGTATTCGTATTTGACGAAGCTGCTGGGCAATCCATTCCCGAACCTGTTCAATGCGCACCGCCATCCCAAAATCACATTTTATCCGCTCACAATCGAAGCCAACTTCGCAGCAACAGCCGGCATTGCGGAGCTGCTCATGCAGAGCCATGCCGGCGAACTGCATTTGCTGCCTGCGCTTCCGAATGCATGGCCTTCCGGCCGGATAAGCGGCATCCGTGCCCGCGGCGGCTACGAGCTCGATCTGGACTGGGCGTTCGGCAAGCTGCAGAGCGCAGCCATCCGAGCTTCGCAGTCTGGACGCTGCCAAGTGCGCTCCTCCGTGCCGATTGCAGTTGAAAACGCAGATTGGGAGAGGGTGGAAGAGGGTGCGATCGCGTTCACTGTCGAAGCTGGCCGCAGCTACACGATCCGACAGATTTGATATTAATTAACTGTGCGGTGATCGGATGTTATATGTAATCATATTTTATAGACTGCTATAAATGCTGATGAGAAGAAAGATTGCCGCGGCAGTCGTTCTTCTTTTTTGTGCTGGGAATTATTGCAACGCTATATCGCGACGTTTACATCAGATAGTGATATAGGGGGAAAAGCAGCATGAAGATGGATGATTTATTGAAGAGCCATTTGCCAATGTCGGAGACGGATTATTATATATTACTCTCCTTAATGGAGACGCGTCACGGGTACGGCATTATGCAGGATGTCGACGAACTAACGAAGGGCCGGATAAGTTTAGGTGCCGGAACGGTCTCTGAAGTTTGTCACGGATCGAGAAAATGGAAGCCGAAGGCTGGCAGTTAGAGCGGATGAGCCGAAATGTGACCCGTTTTGAATTCATAAGCTGTAGCCTGCGGCGACAGGGAGCGAAACACAGACAGGTTTCTTCGATACAGCCCCTTAGGGAAAGTATAATCAGTGGAGATCAGCGAGGGACAGTAACTGTAGAACGCAAGGCTATTCTATAATGATGAGCCCGATCAATATAGGCACTATAATAAGTAGACCAACAATATTACCAATTCGGGTTGTCAACATGTATGCGTCGCTGGGTTCCGATTCACCATTGACCATCCTACCGTGTCGAAGGTGCCAAGCAAAGGCAGGATTTATAATATTCACTATCAATAATATTATAACAAGTATGATAAATACGATCATGAAACCAACTCCTTTAAATACCATACATACATACGCAAACATTAATGATTTAATTGGTGCTGGTTCATGGGAATCAAAGCCGCAGCAAAGAAAACTCTGAATGAACATTAGTTGACTATCTAGGAATAAATTCATGACTTGTTAGACAATTTATTAATTAAATAGACGATCCCAATTGCAATGCCCATAATGGTGATATTCTCGACAACGTTTTTCCAATCAAGCTCGTTGCCCTTTTGATTTAAGCTTAGAAAGAAAAACGCCACAAGAATGATGGGTGCATATAGGAAGAATCTCCTCATCATAGTTACCTCATTCCATTTGAGTTCCGAACCGCGCTGTTGTGTGGTTTTTTTGTTATATGAATATAACTTCTATTGACGCCGTCCTTCTGTTATTACCTTTAGTCTATCACGAAGAATATGAGTATCCTAGCCTTCTCGTTATTGGTGCCTCATGAAGGATGGTACTACATAAATTTAGTCCTTACGATCAATGATTCAGATTAGTAAAATGGAGAGAAGAGGAGTTGATTCTATGGAGGATATATTTCGGAAGAGTTACAATGGGGTTTCTTTTTCTCTTCTGTTACTTTCGTTATCCTGCCTTTTCGTTGACCTTTCCATATTTGAATCGCGATATATTCTTTTTTATGGACTTAGTATTATGGGTTTAATTATAAATCTTATGGGACAGCGTTTGAAGATGAAAAATGAAGGTGCTGCTTCCGGATTTTTAAGTAAGATTGGCTTATATGGTAATTTGACAATTGTTATCTTATTTTTTCCGCCTATTTATTTCTTTTGGGGAACATTGATTATGGGCCCATAATGGGTTCTCAGATATAAATTCGCTTAATCGGTTTCGTGTGCATGATTGCGGGGATTGTCGTGCTAGCTACCCAGCTCTTTCACTTTCCTGGAGAACAGGTGTATGTCTATCCGCCTGGTGCAATAGAGGACGCTATTCCTGAGGTGATCCAATCTTCAGATAGTCAGCTGACTGTAGATGGGTGCCCGATCCCCCATAAGACCATTTTGGTTGAAGTGTCGGAGGCCGAGGCTAAGAAACTACGGGAGGAAGCTAGGTATTCATACGATGGGGTAACCGGAGGAGTCATTGTCGAGTTTGAGGAAACCGGTCCATGTCCTTAAACCACATTACACACAATATATATGATTTGATAATGACGATCACCCATCAACTGTCATTCCTGTTCTGGAACCAAGGCTTCAAGGATCTTGGTCCGGGCAAGGCTGTCGGCTAACCTGATGGCTAAGACAGGAGAACCAGAACGTTATGGAAACAATCAGACAGAATCGTATAACAAACGATAGATAAGTGTCGGATGACTAGAATAGGAGCTGATTAATTACCGCGTATATCGCGGTTTTTTAGTTTAGCTACTTTTGGTAAATAAATACACACAAGTCCCTGTAGAAAAGGTATAGTTTATCTACATAAAACTGGAATCTGACCTGCAATTGTAAAATGATATTTGTACTGGAGGTGTCAGCTATTGAACAGTAATAACCCATCCAGAAGAGCGGAGTCATCTGATGTAATTATGTGTACCCTCGAGGAGCTACCTGCAGAACTTCAGTTAGCAGCGGCTGCGAAGGCAATTGAGATTAATCCGGAGAATGCGCCGAAGGCTCACCAATTGAAGCTGTTATCCAAGGTCGAGCAATCCAATCCTATCAAATTGGCCTTAATCACGTCGAAATACTGGGGTAGAAATGGGGCAAACCTAACTGTAGGCTTCTTCGGCAATCCATCGGCAGATTTGCAAGCACGGATAATCAGCCACATGAATGCATGGGGTGTGAACGGAAACATCCGTTTTACGGCTTCCTCTAGCGATCCGCAGGTTCGTATTAGCTTCGAGAATACTGGATACTGGTCCTATGTCGGAACCGATATTCTCCTGATCAAGCCTGAACATGCCACGATGAATCTTCAAGGCTTCAGTATGGATACGCCGGAATCCGAATTCCGACGTGTCGTTCGTCATGAGACTGGCCATACGCTTGGTTTTCCTCACGAGCATACCCGCGCTGAGATTGTTAATCTGATTGATTCTGCTAAGGCCATTGCGTATTTCGGAGCACCCCCTAACAATTGGCCAGCTGATAAGACGACGCAGCAGGTACTTACCCCTCTTAATCAGAGCCTGGTTACTAAAACAATAGCAACGGACCCTAACTCCATCATGTGCTACAAGCTGCCAGCGTCCATTATGAAGAATGGCATTGCAATCGCTGGAGGCAGAGATATTGACGCTACGGATATGGAATTCGTATCGCTAAGATATCCCAAAGCTCCTCTAAGTGGACACCTCATGCACACCGTGCGTTATTCAGATGGAAGCTGGCAGCCCTTAGATGATCCGACGGGCCTATTAGACATTCAAGGGAGGATCATCTCTGTAGCTGGAGCAAGAGGTGTAGATGGACATACTCAATTCTCTTTTGTCACGCACTTGGGAGAATGGCTGCACGCCATTCGCTATGCTAATGGCAGCTGGTCAGGTGCGGTAAGTCTTTCAGACGAGTTTAATATTACTTCAGGTGTGGCGGCAGTCGCAGGAGCGGCCGGTGCAGATGGAACCGCACCATTCATTATTGCTACTAGCGATGGCCATCTATGGTACACCGTCCGTCAATCGAATGGCAGCTGGCAGCCACTTGGCGATCTGCAAGCCATCAATAATGTGCCCGGTACTGTCGTAGCTCTCGGTGGAACCCATGGTACCTTTGGAACCACGCATTTTGTGTTTACTACAAATGACGGAAAGCTGTGGCATACCATCCGGCGTGCTGACGGAAGCTGGCACCAATTGAGCAATCTTGCAACGGAGCTTAGATTTTCAGGGGTCGTCACCTCTGTAGCAGGTGCTGCGGGAGTGAATGGAGAGATTCAATTTGTCTTCACTACGAACAAAGGAAACCTATATTTCACTCGTCGTTCAGCGAAGGGAGACTGGACTCTTGTAGACGATCTTGGAAAAAAGATACTGCAGCTTGATAAACGAGTCATCGCAGTAGGTGGATGTTCCGGTACTAATGGGCAAACTCATTTCTTCCTTACTACTGAGGATGGGAAGGTCCGTCATACTATTCGTAGTGCGGATAGAGACTGGCAAGCAGCTGTTCCTCTAGATTGGGTATTACCTATCGAAGGTTCTGTGCCTGCCTTGGCAGGTGTGACTGGCGATAATGGGGAGACGCATTTTATTTTTACCATATATAAATAGCAAGAACTGACCAAATAGAGAAGCCAACCGCATGACTAATGTCATGTCGGTTGGCTTTTTGACTTAGATGGTACGAACAGCAACTCTGCTAGGGGAGATACCTGTGTAGGAGGGAGCAGCTGATTTATCTGTCTTGCACAGGAGGAGCCTGATCCAGCCAGTTCCATTCATTGTTTTGAACAAAAAGGCTCACTGCCTGCTCGAACGATATTTCTAATGGTCTAAATGCTAATATATGATCAGTCAATTCCTTACATTGCTCATAATTGGGATGTAACAGCAGTTGATTGGCAAGTTTGTTGAAGTTGTCAGGCTTCTCTGGCGCTTGCTCCACAGCTGCCATCATGTCCTTATGACAAGGAAACAATAGGCGATTATGAGCTAAAATGATTCGACTACTGAATAGGACCAGATTGTTAACGGCATGTGTTAGTAAGTAAGGGTTGTTCTTCGTGGCGCCTTCTTTGGCAAAATAATAACCGTAGAGCATTACCTGCGCTTGAAAATCTCTAATGTTGCTGATTCGATTGTGTTCGGGATAAATCGGAATTCTGTCAAGCAACTCCTGTAAATCTGGCATTGTGGAGTAAATAGCTTCAGAACCAACAAAGGATGCACGTGTCGGCTCGCTACCTTTCTCCGCTGCAAGCTCAAGAAACAGCCTATTAATCATTTTACCGTCAATGTAACCGCCCTCATAATTGCATACATCATGGTTGATGTAGAATAAAGAATTCGTTTGTTTACGCTTATCAAATTCATCATCTGTAACGAGCAAATAAACATCAATATCCGAAGTCTCTCTTGCTGTACCATGTGCAATGGAGCCGCCTGTAATCACAGCAGTTAGAGTAGGGTCGGATTGCAGCACTTCGATAAGCTTATCAAGCGATTGTTTATGATGTGTAAACAAATTCTCGCCTCACTTTCTTTTCTTAGCACTCTCACCTTAACCTTAATCGAACATAAGGAATACTTCTATAGTCTTTTCTGTTCAATTAGATAATTGATTGCAAACCAAAGGGGACGCGTTCTCCATGCAGCTTATTTATGTAATCCAATCACTACAGATATACACAATTTCTCTAATTTTAATCCATTATCGGAATTGTGCATTCGCTAGAGGATGTATCCATTGAACCACCTCTTCAATAGGGCTATGATGACCCTGACTATATACGCCGAGGGGGAGTAGAGATGATGTAGACGCAGCACCATTATTAGCTTCGGGAAGAGACGGTTAGAGGATGGATAGTCAACTAGTATTTTGTAAGCGATTACTTTGGAGGTGCAAGATGAAGAAGCTTTTGGCACAAGTTCTTTGTATGGTTTTGTGTTTTTCTTTATTCCCGCTCCAGAATCCCACAGCTAAGGCTGCAAGCACCGTACTGCCGGCATTCCCAGGTGCAAAAGGCTTCAGATATGCTGCTAGGTACATTCTATGATGCACTTACAACAGTGGGGGACACGCCTCGCACCATCGTATTCGACATCTCGGGAGAAATTACTACTCCCCAGATTATAGTAAGAAATAAATCCAATATCACCATAGCGGGGCAGACTGCGCCGGGGGATGGCGTAACCATCAGGTCTAACAATATTCGGTTCTATGACTGCAGCGATGGGATGGAGGCTGACAGGCCTAGCCTTATTGTTCCAGAGCGATTCGAATATCCCCTCGTCCATACGGAATAACCGGAAGCAGCGTATAATCATGTTTTGAATCACTCCGGTTCGTCTTTGGCAAGGGATGCAGTTGATCAACGCATTATTGATGATGTAAGGAATCAGACCGGAGCGATTATTGGACATGAGAATGATGTAGGTGGATATCCGAGCGACAGAAATGGGGATAGCAATGGAGATGGCTATACCCATCTTGAAGATTATTTAAATGAGCTAGCTATCTCTGGATTTCCCGAGAATTATCCGTTAACCCCGGCCGTATGGTCCGGTCCGCCATTCATACCGCCAGTGGAGCCGACACCAACGCCTGTTCCAACACCAATAGCTAGTATGGACGGGCAATGGGTCAGAAATGTCGTCCTTAACGACAATAGTAAAAACGGAGGGGTAAATGCATCCAAATGGTTGGTTCAGTACAATTTACAGCCTGGCGACGTGGAGTACGGAGATCGAACGACTGGCTCCAAAATGTACAAGTTCGTAACTATACCGGATGCGCTGATAGGCATGGAATGGATTTGGGCGGCGATGGAATCTTGAAGCGCTACAAGCAGTGACTTGCTCTCCTTCCATCTGGCTGCAGATGCGGATGTATATGTGGTCTACGATACGAGGATTACTGAGATTCCTGATTGGTTATCAGCCTACGAGGTTACGGGGGAGACTATTGCAGACGACCAGCCAGTGCTGTACCGGCTATACAAAAAACATTATTCTGCAGGTTCATTGGTAACGATGGGGGCGAATGGAAATACCTCGAAAGGCAGCTATTATGTTATCCTTAAGCCGACAAATCCGCAAACGGAACCTCCTGCAGACGGTCCTTCCGGCGTTACGGCAGGTTTCGCATCAGGCGAATCTGTTTCGCTGAATTGGTCGCCGGTGAGCGATGCGGCTTCTTATCTCATCTATCGATCCTCTTCTGTAAGCGATGTGTTTAAAGCTGTTGCCAGCTCTGCAACGACTGCATATGAGGATACTGCGATCGTTCAAGGGATTACTTATCAGTATAAAGTGACAGCATTGAATGCCGGAGGTGAATCTCCAGCCTCCGATATTGTAGAGGTGGTTACTTTTGATCCCGCGCAGCCCGTTCCACCTATGCCTACTGAGTTAGCCGTTACAAAGGCAAAGAGCCTTAGCGTGGGGCTTGACTGGACAGCTGCGCACAGCACCACAAGTTACAATATATACAGAGCAGCAGCACCTGAAACTATCCCGTTTTCCCTGGACAAGAGGTGACGAACGAGAGAGACCCGAATTTGGCTGCTATTTATGCACGTATGGGAGATGGCGACCGCTCCTTGAATTGTCTGGATATTCTCTCAAGATCGAGTCTGCTGCCTAATCTGTTCACGCTCCACAATGACTGGCGTGGAATGGGCGTGTCGATGCAAATGTGTACGGCTCCAGTGCAATTGGACGCTAATATGGGTTGGGTGAATGAGGTGCAGGAGCAACTGCTTCAGGTATCGGGCAGTCTTATTAATTGACTCCCTGCACTACCTGGTCGTTGGAAGCGGGGAAGTCTGTCCGATTGGAGGTTCCACACAGGAAAAGTGGCGTTATCTTGGAATCGGGAAATGGGATTGTTGAGAGTGGAGCTTACGGCAGATTGGGATAACGGACATTGTAGTTAAGCTGCCGGATTGGGCAAGAGCCTGCAGCTTAACCTGTAAAGAGGTTCAGCCTTCACCACTGGGACCATCATACTTCACGGTGCGAATGTAGAGATGGGCTCCAGCGGTAATCATTGAATCCTCAAATTCGAAACTGGACGACCTTAACATTCGTCAGTAACTATAGATGTAACAATGAGCAGTTCGCTACGGCGGCTGCTCATTTTCTTTATTAAGGAGCAGGTTAAACCAATATCTCATGTTATATGAAGACGATACACACTATCTGAAACGGAATGGCACAAGGCAAGAATTTTATACTATTCCATTCTATACAATTTTGGGAATATAAAATATTATGTAAAGATATAAGAGAGGTGAACTGAATTGTTGAAATCAATCATTAATATATTTATAAAAAGAAAGAAGAGTGTTCCTCTATTATATATTGATTTGGATTTAGAGCATCTTGAAAAACATGGTAGTGAAGGATCTTGTGTTATCAAATATAACCGTAATCTTAGTGAAGATGAGTTTGTTTTCAGCACGATTAAACGACTTATTGATCATATCAGAGAGAATTACGATTCCGAAAATCTGAAGATAGCCGGAAAGTGAATGGCGTAACGCCACTAGAGAAAAAATACAATACTGGAAGCTGCAACAATAAAGACGGGTTACCCATTCAGGGGTAGCCCGTCCTTTATGCTTCTATAATAAACGGGGGTTGTAACATTCACCTACGTTCGTTGATTTCGTTATGTAATCCTCATTGACTCGTGTTTTGAGATGATGTGATAAAATCCAAAGCAGTGTTAAAAAACATCCGTATCTATCACCTCTGTATATTAATTTCCATTTTGTAGTTTTTTATTAATAGGAACACAATGAATAGAGCGATTAACCAAATGGAGCTGTTTAAGGTATCTGAATGAATATAAGAGGTATGTAGAGCGCTTGAATGATCAAGCGCTCCCCCACTAACTTAACAATAATGTTTCTTGTTACGCTTCTTGCCGATAATAAGAACTTTTTGGCCAGGTTTAACAAAAATAACAGTAACCTTTTTCTTTTTATCATATCCGAATCCCATTCAAATCATCTCCTCTCTTTCTGATAATCTAACATATTCATAGATTAATAATTTTGAATGGGGCATTTGATATTTCGGAGAAAATTGGGCATTCAGTTGTGCATAGGAAGCGAGAACGTTAATGAAGCCGATCAAACTGTCCCTTATTGCATTTACTCGGCTGAAGCTGTAGAAATCATGCAACAAGAGGGATTTCAACCATTTCGTTTAGAGGAAGATGTACTTGAATATCTGGAGTATCAGACCATGGCCCATTAACGAATATTTAACTTGTTTTTTCGTATGATTATCAGTGAACGTGCGTATAGCTTTTTCATTGGGTCAAAATAAATATTCAATAGAATTGAATATAAAGAAGGAGTACTCACATATGGCAGAACACAATGCAAGTGTTGCAAAGAAAAGAGAACTATTACAAGAGTATGTGGAATCGCCTGAAAAACAGCGTCGATTGCATAAAAAAACATTAATGATCGTTATTGCGTCTCAAATATTTGGCGGAGCAGGTCTGGCAGCGGGCATCACGGTAGGGGCATTGCTGGCACAAGATATGCTGGGGACGGACAGCTTTGCAGGAGTTCCAGCTGCATTATTTACTCTAGGTTCTGCTGGAGCTGCGCTAATGGTAGGTCAACTATCCCAGCGGCTGGGACGTCGTACCGGGTTAGCTGCTGGATTTCTTGGGGGAGGATTGGGCGCACTTGGAGTTGTGTTGTCCGCTGTTCTCGACAACGTCCCGCTGCTTTTCCTTTCCTTATTGATCTATGGGGCAGGTACCGCTACTAACTTGCAGGCAAGATATGCTGGTACAGACCTGGCGCTTCCGAATCAGCGTGCTAAGGCAATAAGCCTTGCCATGGTATTTACGACTTTTGGCGCGGTTGCAGGACCGAACTTAGTAACGATAACTGGCAAATGGGCAGCGTCAATAGGGGCTCCTGAGTTGTCAGGGCCATTCATGCTCGCGGCTGCAGCTTATATTATTGCTGGATTGGTACTCCTTATTTTCCTTCGGCCTGATCCATTCATAATAGCCAAAGCAATTGCGGAAGCGCAGCATGCTCGAGAGAGTCAAGAAGGCATGACACAAGCAGGGGGATCGCAGGTTAGCGTTAATAAGACAGGTATCGTTGTTGGTGCAACAATGATGGTATTGACGCAAATTGTTATGGTTGCAGTTATGACCATGACTCCGGTACACATGAAGCATCATGGCCATGGGCTGGGGGAGGTAGGAATCGTAATTGGCATTCACGTGGCTGCTATGTACTTGCCTTCCTTGATAACAGGATTCCTAGTTGATAGATATGGTCGTACGCTTGTTTCCTACGCCTCTGGAGTTACCTTGCTGTTCGCAGGGCTCTTGGCCGCTTATGCGCCTGGTGATTCAATGGGTTTACTTATTCTCGCGCTTGCGCTGCTCGGATTGGGATGGAATTTCGGGTTAATTAGTGGAACAGCTGCTATAATTGAGGCAACACCTCCGCAAATTCGCGCGAAAACGCAAGGTACAGTTGATGTTCTGATAGCGTTGGCAGGTGCTTCAGGCGGCGTATTGTCCGGCATGGTTGTAGCTCAATCCAGCTTCTCTACACTCTCCTTGGCAGGAGGATTCTTAGCCTTGCTTTTGATTCCGGTTATCGTATGGTCACGAAATAAACAATAAGCTAGCTGTAAGAGAAGCTACTAAAAAACACATGTCTGTTAAGACTATAAACCCAAAATTTTATGAATTAACATAGCTCATGAATGACATCATATAGAAGTAGTATACATCTCAATTCCCAGAGGAGGATACCTTTAATGGCTGACCAGAAGAAAAGGCAGGAAGCTGCCTGGAAGTCACGAAAGCAAGAACAGCATCCCCATGGTAAAATCAAATCGCTTAAGGAATTGTCCAGCGAATATGAAGAGAAGCATACTACGCATTAAGATGAAAGACTGTCGGAGAAGGTTTCTCCGGCAGTCTACTATAATCCAGAGCTTTATATACTGGCTGATAGGTATTTACAATTCTATACAATAAAATATATTGAATATATATTCAGTCATTTATTATTAAAAGGTACTTTATGAAAAAATGGGAGGAATCTCGATGAACCAAGTAAGTGATAGAATCCAAGCCTACTTCTAACAACAGGATAATAGAAAATATAACATCTGCCAAAACAACGATGCAGGACATCGCGGATGATGCAGGCCTTAGTAAAGGATTAGCTTATCGTTACTTTGCTACCAAAGAAGAAATTATGGGCAGACTGATTGAGATTTCGATTCCTGGATTAGAACGTATTGCAGAGCTATTTAAACAAGAGGGTAATGAAAAAGAGATTTTGATAAAGACCACAACGTTCTTGCTGGATAACCTCCAAGAAGATTCCTCTTCAACCGATGGACTATTTCTTATTAGTCAAATCCACAGCTTTTCCGATAAAGTGCTGAACCCGGATCTGAAGGATACTGTCCGGAATTCAATGATAAAACTCATCGATTGCCTATCGGATATAATTCTTGCCGGACAGAAACGAGGGTACTTCAAACTAGGAGATTCTCGAAGCTATGCCTATTTTATTAGAGTATTTTTCAAGGGGTAGCATTTACGAGCCGAAGCTTTCATGAGGGATATATCTACCCTACAGCAGAAGTGTTTTTGGGATTTTTGATTCAACACAATTAGAGGAGTAGTCACTAATCGTTGCCATTGAAGAAAGATCAAGCGTTGATAAGCGCTTGGTAACTCATATATGCCCGCAGATAACAGTACAGACGTTGTCCCAGAAGTCGCATTTATTGCGGCTTTTTTTATGACAAATTTTCAATCCGATTGTTTTTTGTAAAACTATATCTATCATTGTTATTGCAATATATTAACCGTGATGATACCATATAATTGTTTCGCGTAAAACATTATTCAGTGCAGAAATTTTGTTTTGCAAAAAATCAAATTGGAGGTTTTCATATGAAGAGAATAAATCCCAATACTCTAACGAGTACAGTAACGAGCTTAATTTCACAGATCGTCGTTGCTCCCGTTTCTACGTTAGCCTTTATTTCCGGGCAAGTTGCATTGAATGAAAAGGGAGAGCTTATCGGAGAAGGGGACTACGGGCTGCAGGCAAAGCAAGTGTTTATTAACTTAAAGCTCGCATTGGAAGCTATTGCAGCTTGCCCAGAGAATATTGTTCAAATGAAAATCCATGTCGTTAACCATAAGCCCGAGTTGGTTGATTCGATCTTTAAAGCCGGCTTTGAAGTATTCGGTGACCAATGGCCGCTTACGGCAAGTACCTTTATAGGCGTTCAGGCGCTTGGGTTCGAGGAATGGTTAGTTGAAGTCGATGCAATCGTATCCATTTCTAACTAAGAGAGGAGCAAAAAAGACATGAATTATGACGTTATTGTAATCGGTGGAGGACCAGTGGGAATGATGTTGGCTGGGGAACTCGCATTGGCTGATGTTAAGGTTTGCGTATTGGAAAAGCTAGAAGCCACTACGCCTTACTCTCGTGCGCTTAGCATCCATCCCCGTACATTAGAGATTTTGGACTTGCGGGGATTGAAATCGGAATTGTTGAAGATTGGAAAACCGCTCCCTTCAGGCCATTTTGCAGGCCTGGAAACTCGGTTGGACTTTACAGTCATCGACTCTTCCTCTAATTATTCCTTGTTTATCGCCCAGTCGGAAACGGAAAAGGTACTAGAACTGAGAGCGCTGGAACTTGGCGCCGATATTCGCCGCGGAATGGAAGTATTATCGGTGACTCAGAGCTCTGATTCTGTTGAGGTTGTTGCTTCCGGAGCTACCGGCCAAATTACATTAACAGCAGCATATACGATTGGCTCCGACGGAGCAGGCAGTATTGTGCGAAAACAAGCCAACATTGCGTTCAACGGCACGGATGCAACACTTACTGCAGTTCAAGGCGATGTCGTACTCAAAAATCCGCCGAAAACGAGTGTCGTTTCCAGTTTTAATGAAAAAGGAATGATTATGATTGTTCCCGTCTCGAAGGAGCTGCACCGTGTCGTCTTTATCGATCCGCGTAGAACATCGATACCGAAGGAGCAGTCCGTCACTTTGGAAGAACTGCGCTCGGGAATGATCCACATGTTAGGCGATGACTACGGGATTTCTGATCCCTACTGGATGACTCGATTCGGCAATGCAACCCGTCAAGCAGAGCGTTATAGGGAAGGAAGACTGTTCCTTGCGGGGGATGCTGCTCATATTCATTTCCCTGCCGGCGGACAAGGAATGAATGTGGGCTTGCAAGAAGCCATGAATCTTGGATGGAAACTAGCTGCCGAAGTGAAAGGGTGGGCTCCCGAGGGATTGCTGGACAGTTACCACTCAGAACGGTTCCCCGTTAATACAGCATTGCTTCGTAATACAAGAATACAAACCTTATTGTTCGGCACCGATTTTTCATCTACAACGATACATCTTCGCAGATTGATTTCGGATCTATTGCAAAGCCCGGACGCTAATTATCGCTTAGCTAGTCAAATTGCGGCCGTGGATGTTCATTACAACATACAAGAGGATGTATCGTCACATCTTCTGAATGGCAGCCGACTTGCTGAGATTAAATTGCTTTCACAGAATGGCGATGTCTTCAGCAGTTATGAGCTATTCCGTGATGGTAAATATATATTATTGAATCTAGCTTCGGATAAAATTACAGAAGTCATAGTTAGTAATCTGCATCACCAACATTTCAAATTCATAAGTGCAATTTTGGCTGATCAAGCCAAAGGCTGGGAAGATGTGCACACTGCGTTGATTCGACCGGACGGATATATTGCATGGGCAATCACTGCAACCGAAGCTGGTTTAATTAAACGAATTGAGCAAGGCATGAAGCAAATCTGCAGAGGTTAAACCTTTTTCTGCCTATATTGTTTTTTGAAAAACAATATTCTGCCCGGAAGCATTTTAATCAAGGCTTTCCGGGCAGATGCTTTTTAATTGGGGGAGTCCTTATGAAGAAAGTTCCAGTTATTTACCTTACGCTCACATTATCAGCCATTTTTTGGGGAGCAAACTTTAACGCCGGAAAGCTTGCGATCGAAGTGATGAGCCCGACTCAAGTGGCAGCTTGGCGATTTATTATAGCTGGTGTGATCATTCTCGCTGTGTACTTGGTAAAGGAGCGACCCACCTGGTCATCGATAAAACCCTATGCTTTGATTTATCTCCTGATGGGGATCATCGGGATCTTCTTAATGAATATTTTCTTGTTTAAAGGGTTAGAGGCTACAAGCCCCATCAATACATCATTAATAACGGCTACCAATCCGCTGCTTACGATTTGCCTATCTGTTTTCTTATTGAAAGAGAAAATTAACTTACGCCAACTTGGAGGAATCGTGTTCTCATTGTTAGGAGTCTTATTAGTTCTTACGAACGGATCGCTGACAACACTGGAGCTGATCTCGAAAGGAGACTTATACGTGTGGCTTGCAACCATTCTCTGGTCTTTGTATGGTGTCCTCGGCAAAAAATACGTCAGCAGCGGTTCGCCCCTTGCAACAACCGCCATAACAATGGCTGTAGGTGCATTGTTTTTTCTGCCTTACTCTTCTTTTACGACGGGGGAAGCCACTTCAGCTAAGGTCATGTTAGCGTGGATAGCCGTGATCTTTATGGCTTTATTTTGTTCTGTACTCGCTTATTTATGGTGGAATCAAGGTATATCTCGTATCGGGGCTAATAAAACGTCTCTATTCTTTAATATCGTTCCCATCTCAACGATGGCTATCTCCGCCTTAACAGGAGAAAGCATAGGTACGGCTCAACTAGTTGGTGTTTTTGTGACTATTTGCGGAATTATTTGGTCAACTAAGACTCCGAAACGAAGCCGATCCGAATGTTTTTCTCAAAACAATCATGTATAATGGAGAGGAGAGTCATGCATAGAGGAGACGAGACGAATGCAGCCAACAGAGCTTTCTAAACTATGGATATTCAAAAACTTTATTCATCTTGTAAGTCAACAGGAAATAAGAGATAGCAAGTTGGCAGTCCGGATGCGCGAAGAAATGGAAAAGTTTGAAAAGGAGCTTGGTGAAAAGAGCAATCTGACTCTGTCGGATATTCACCTAATTGCATGTATCGGAGATTTCTCCCCGATAAATGTAACCTCAATTTCCGAAAAAACCGGATTGACCAAAGGTTCAATAACAAGAATAAGTAAAAAACTGTTGAAGCTCGAGCTGGTAAAAAAACAGCAGATTAATGATAACAAAAAAGAAGTTTATTACAGCTTACTTCCAAAAGGCCAAAAAGTTTATCTTATTCACAATCAAATCCATCATGAGATAGAAGAACGATTTATGAAGTTTTTGGATAAATACACAGATGAACAGCTCTATTTTGCGAGAAACCTAATGCAAGACTTGGCAGAATGGGATTATTAAGCAATTTGTGAGGTCTAGGAGCGAGTAAGGTCCGGATAGCGGCATTGCGCGGCATCGTGTCAACGCAAGTATTTGAACAAAGATCCTGATGGGGCAGCCTTTCTGATCTCCAAGTCATTGGCAGTAATAGCAAAAAAGAACCTGGATAGTTTCATCAGGTTCTTTTTGAATTGCATATAAACAGGCAGGCTGATATAATCAGATTAAGTCTAATTTCATTAAAAAGACATAGTTTATGTATCTTACAATTTAATTGTAGCATCCCGGTGAACTCTTGTCAAATGCTTTTCTCAATTTAATAGTTAGGAGAGATATTGAATGAGTTTTTTGGTTCTCGGTTTTCAAGAAATTGAAAAAACGCAGCTGTCGCTCGTTGGTGGGAAAGGGCTGAAGTTAGGGGAGTTATCAAAAATTCAAGGCATACAAGTTCCAGAAGGATTTTGTGTTACTACCGTGGGCTATCAAAAAGCCATCGAACAAAACGAAATGTATGATGCTTTGTTGGATCAACTAACCATGCTAAAAGTAAAAGATCGAGATCAAATTGGTGAAATATGTAGGAAGATTCGACAAAACATTATGGAAGTAGAATTACCATCCGATGTTGTGAATGAAGTTACCCGTTATCTCTCTCAGTTTGGCGAGGAACATGCTTATGCAGTGCGTTCTAGTGCGACTGCTGAAGATTTACCACATGCGTCTTTTGCTGGTCAACAAGATACCTATTTAAATATCATCGGCAAAGAAGCCATCTTGCAGCATATCAGCAAATGTTGGGCTTCCCTATTCACGGATCGCGCGGTAATCTATCGTATGCAAAATGGATTTGACCATAGTCACGTTTATTTATCCGTTATCGTTCAAAGGATGGTTTTCCCACAGGCTTCGGGAATTTTATTTACCGCTGATCCGATGACTTCCAACCGAAAGCTACTATCAATTGATGCCAGTTATGGACTCGGAGAAGCACTGGTCTCTGGCTTGGTATCTGCCGATTGTTATAAAGTTCGCGAGGGGGAAATCGTCGAGAAGAAGCTAGCAACCAAAAAATTGGCTATCTATGGACGACAAGAAGGAGGAACAGAGACCCGACAGATTGATCCCGATCAGCAAAAGACACAAACACTTACTGAACATCAAATTCTACAACTGGCACGAATCGGAAGACAGATCGAAGAACATTTCGGCTTCCCTCAGGATATCGAATGGTGTTTGGCCCATGATACTTTTCATATTGTTCAGAGTCGTCCAATCACGACTTTATATCCCATCCCTGAAGCGAAGGATCAAGAAAATCACGTGTATGTATCTGTAGGTCACCAACAAATGATGACCGATCCCATGAAATCACTAGGATTGTCATTCTACCTGTTAACGACTCCTGCACCTATGCATGTAGCAGGCGGAAGGTTATTTGTTGATATCACACATCATCTGGCTTCACCTGACAATGGAAAGATGATAATAGATGCTTTGGGAAAATCCGATCCGCTCATAAAAGATGCACTCATGACCATCGTAGAGCGTGAAGATTTTATCAAATCGTCACCAATTGAAACTACAGCACCGAGTCCTGGTAAAAGCAATAAAGGTGTACCCTCTCCGGGTTATCAAGCACAGGTCGAATTCGATCCAGCAATTGTTTCTGATCTCATTAATAAGAGTCAAACATCTATAGAAGAGTTGAAACAATACATCCAAACGAAATCAGGATCAGATTTATTTGATTTTATTCTAGAAGACATGCAGCAATTAAAAAAGATGTTGTTCGACCCACAAAGTTCGGGTGTAATAATGGCTGCAATGGATGCTTCATCTTGGATCAATGAAAAAATGAACATGTGGTTAGGTGAACACAACGCAGCAGATACACTCTCTCAATCTGTAGCAAACAATATTACTTCAGAAATGGGTCTGGCACTATTGGATGTCGCAGATGTGATTCGTCCATATCCAGAAGTAATCGATTATTTGCAGCATGTAAAGGATGATAACTTTTTGGATGAGCTCATTACGTTTGATGGGGGACAGGAAACCCAAGACGCTATCTATGCTTATCTTAATAAATACGGAATGCGATGTGCCGGAGAAATTGACATGACTAGAGCTCGTTGGATTGAAAAACCAAGTACACTTGTCCCGATGATTCTCGGTAACATTAAGAACTTTCAGCCTAATGCTGGAAAACGGAAATATGAGCAAGGGCTGCAGGAAGCTTTAGAAAGAGAACAAGAGTTATTAGATCGATTGAAGCAATTACCGGATGGTGAACAAAAAGCCAAAGAAACAAAACGAATGATCGACCTAATTCGCAATTTCATCGGTTACCGGGAATATCCAAAATACGGCATGATTAATCGCTACTTTGTTTATAAGCTGGCTTTACTGAAAGAAGCCGATCGACTCGTACGAGAAAGCGTTATTCATGAGAGAGAAGATATATACGATCTCACTTTTGAAGAGCTTCACGAAGTCGTTCGCACTAATAAACTGGATTACCAGATCATCTGCAGACGAAAAGAGGAGTACAAACTATACGAGAAGCTAACTCCACCACGTGTTATTACCTCTGATGGTGAGATCATTGCAGGTGAGTACACACGGGAGAATCTCCCAGCTGATGCTATTGTAGGTCTACCTGTTTCTTCTGGTGTGATTGAGGGACGAGCACGTGTCATCTTAAACATGGAAGAGGCTGATCTAGAGGATGGAGATATATTAGTCACCTCCTTTACTGACCCTGGCTGGACACCATTGTTTGTATCCATTAACGGACTAGTTACCGAAGTTGGTGGGCTGATGACCCATGGAGCTGTTATCGCACGTGAATATGGCTTACCAGCAGTTGTCGGAGTGGAGAACGCCACCAAACTGATAAAAGACGGGCAACGAATTCGCGTGCATGGAACTGAAGGGTACATTGAAATATTGTAAGTGATCGATCCCGGCATAGCTCCATGCATCAAAAGATAATACTGGGCACCGCCTTGTGTCGAGTGACTCGGACCTTGAATTGGAGTATATAAACAGGATGCTTGGACACAATAATTTGAGTTAACCTGCGACCAATAACATGACCAGTAAAGGATTAGAGGTGCTTAATAAATGTCGAATAAAAAAAGTTATTATACCTTTGAGGATCCATCCGGCACCACAATTGAATTTCAAGCTACCAGCTTGCAACAGGCCATGATGATTAAAAAAAAGAAGGCCCACGAACTAGGGATTCATAAAGAGGCTTTTGAACTCACAAGCATACGCAAGAAACCAAGCCAGAGTGTATAGCCAGTTTTCTAGATTATGATCACTACTTCCTCTGTAAATTTCAAGCCTATAACTTCACTTTCATGGCGGTAACACTAGGGTGACAAGTACATATTATCAACAAGAGCCGCAAGTAATGCGGCTCTTGTCAAAGTACGATGATAAGGACTTGATAACATTCCCGATAAGTCAATTGATGTTAGGAAAAGCACACACTGTTTGCTTAGAGAGACACACCTTTTCCGAAAGAGAGTGAAACTAGTGATAACACCTGAACCGATAGAGTTGCAATTCATTAAACGACTCAGTGACGAAGAGAATACCCTTATTGAAGCGCTAAGGACGATCGAAATGCCTCCTGCAGCTGCATTGCTGCTGGTTAGTAACGAGCTCAAAGGACCGTTGGAAAACGGACCAATGGCAAATATCCTAGACGGGTTCTTGGCAAGGCATACTATAGGGGGTACAAATAAGTGAAACTCAAGTACCTGTTAGAAGTACTCCGGCTATAGACTTCTTTCGAACATAGTCCCCGCCTTGTTTGGTTATAGTTCTCTGCGGATACGACATTGAACCCATCCATAAAATAAGAAGCCGTGTTCTAATAGATGAAGGAGCCCCTTGGCATCTTCCCTTCTTAAATCGTATTTGTCCTGATAATGAAGATATATGGTTCTGCGGTTTACGTTTGCACGGTCTGCGATATCCTGAATGGAAATGTCATATTCGTAAGTCACGAAGTATGCCAAGGCGACCGAGTTTACATTTATATTAAATATTTTTTTGGAGTGAGGTTAATAATACTCTTGGCTGCTGTACAGGGACAAAGCATGCTAATCCAATATCAGGTATGAACTTAGGAGGGTAAATGAATGCAATTCGAAAACCATCAAAACATTGAAACAGGCCAGATTCCTCCGCAATTGAACCACGGGGGCCACGAAATGTTTGATGTCCACGAGGTTTTGGGAGGGGCCATCAATACATTGAATACTTACACCATGTTGAGTCAACATGTGCAGGATCCAGAGCTCCGGGACATTTTGGAACGTCAGAAGCAATTTATCGCCGATGAATATAACATCACTTTAGAGTGTTTTAAAACCGGACAAGATCCCTCAAAGCCGACGCAAAGCTATAAAATGAATCAAGAAAATGATTTTACGTATGGGATGAAACCTACACAACCCAAAAAACCAATGCAAACAATAGCAGAAATCAATGATGATACGATATCATGCAGCATGCTTCATTCCGTGAAATCCGGTGCTACAGCAAAAACAATGGCTGCAATCGAAACAACGAATCCAGTAGTGCGTCGTGTTCTTGCAGATTCTATTCCCAATTGCATCGAAATGGCTTACGAAATATCGCTATACCAAAATAAGCATGGGTATTATCAAGTACCACAGCTTTCCCAGCAAGACATGCAGTTTATTCAAAATGGATACTCTCCTGCGTCTGTGCAGCCGCCAATTCACTAGGCCTCACTACACTTTTGTTCGCAATATTATTCCAGGAGGGACTTAGGAAAATCCAGCTTCAATCCTCTTGTGGTCGAATTGCGTCTAAGCTTAGAGACTGAATAAAGGTATCTACGTGATTATAAAGAATGTCAGAATGGAGTCATGATGATTATTCCTCATCGTGACTCCATTTTCTATGTAGCTTTCATTCATCTAGAATCTGACTACTATTTATATTGACTTGGAGTTAACTCCATATGGGATAATAGGAACGAACCTAAGGAAAACAGTCATCGGAGTAACAACATTTGAAAGAATGACTAAGAAGGTAGGGGTATCGATGGAATATGTGAAGCTAGGAAATACTGGATTGGATGTATCTCGGATCTGTCTTGGTTGTATGAGCTTTGGATCAGCTGAGCGGTGGACACACCCTTGGGTACTTGATGAAGAGAAGAGTCGACCGATTATTAAAAAGGCTTTAGATCTAGGCATCAATTTTTTCGATACTGCTAATATATACTCAACCGGAGCAAGCGAAGAAATTGTAGGGCGAGCTTTGAAGGATTATGCTAATCGTGATGAAATCGTCATCGCAACGAAAGTGCATTTTAGAATGCATGAAGGACCAAATGGTGCTGGCCTTTCTCGAAAAGCAATTATGAGTGAGATCGATAAAAGCCTTAAGAGATTAGGAACAGACTATGTAGATTTGTACCAGATTCACCGCTGGGATTACAATACGCCCATTGAAGAGACGATGGAAGCCTTGCATGACGTGGTTAAAGCAGGGAAAGCAAGATACATTGGTGCATCTGCCATGTACGCCTGGCAGTTTCTTAAGGCGTTAAATGTAGCTGAACAAAATAGATGGACCCGGTTTGTATCTATGCAAAATCATCTTAACCTTATGTACCGTGAAGAAGAGCGGGAGATGATGCCGCTGTGTAAGGAAGAGAAGATAGGTGTTATCCCCTACAGCCCGCTCGCCTCAGGTAGACTGGTGCGTGATTGGTCCGAAACAACACATCGTTCCGAAACCGACCAAGCTCAGAAATGGAAATACGATGCAACTGCTAATGTAGACCGTGTAATTGCAGATCGGGTAGCTGAAATCGCAGAAAAACGCGGTGTTCCTCGTGTTCAAATCGCTCTTGCCTGGTTATTGCAGAAAGAACCAGTGACAGCTCCAATTATTGGTGTTACACAAATAGCCCAACTCGAAGAGGCGGTGGGCTCTCTTACGATTACATTAACACAGGATGAAATGGCTTCGCTAGAAGAACTATATGTGCCTCACCGCGTAGTAGGCCCACAGTAGAGCAGTAGCCTTGAGTTAATACATTTATACTAAGTAAACAAGGTGAGTATTCTAATCTATTCTAGCAAAATGTAGAAGAGCCCCTATTCAGGGCTCTTCTATTCCCCAAAATTTGTAAAGCAAAGACACCTTAGTTTGTTTGTGTATACTGGCCTATTGCTTTTGTCCGAATTCGCAAACTAGAGGATTTTATTTTGCGGCGGAC
The DNA here is from genome assembly GCF_059686975.1 of Paenibacillus xinjiangensis. Lineage (NCBI taxonomy): Bacteria > Bacillati > Bacillota > Bacilli > Caryophanales > Paenibacillaceae > Paenibacillus > Paenibacillus xinjiangensis. The sequence goes on from NZ_JCAALS010000006.1 coordinate 219,351, forward strand.
TAGGGCTATATTCGTCTCCAGATCTTCTGTAAAGCCTTCCTTGGGGCCTCGAATTACGGTTTGCGACGAAGGTTCCTCGACACCGCGCCTCTTGCCCGCCGCCTACCGCACAAGCAAAGGCTTCATTCAACCCGTTTACGATTATTGCTGCCCGGCCTTCGAACATGCATTGAATTAGCTCATCTTCCGAGAGGACGGTTGAAATATGGCCAGCGGAAACACGGTTTCGGTACCACACCGGTTCCATTACGCCTAGGATCTCGTCATCGCGGGTAACCAGATTCATGTCTGCTACGAGATTCACAACCAGCTACTTATCGACAAGCCCTTCAAAATAACAGATGGCTATAAGGGTATGCCCGTTCCTTCCCTCTATCTGATGGACTATGAAATCCTAGCTATGTCCCACGAGCTCATGCAAACTTGCCAACCAGATCCGTAAACGTAGAGTCTAAAAAGATGCTATTTTGTTGCTAGACTTCCGGGAGCATGATATAGTGATAATTAATTTACTTGATGTCTATGGGGAAAATTTTATATTTGTTTTAAATGGAGGAGCCTGACACACAAGGGGCTCCTTTTTTTTGATTAAAATTGCACTAAGGGAGAGGTGTGATTTCATGTGCCGTGAAGTTAACTTGTTCAAAGCCGGAGATGTTACTTTAGAGTATTCGATATTAGGTACAGGGTTACCTATACTAATATTTCATGGTGGACATTCAAACTGTAATGAGGAATTTGGTTATAAGATACTACTAGACTCGGGATATTCTATTATTACGCCTTCCCGTGCAGGGTACGGCCGAACTTCAAATATTACGGATTTAAGGCGAGCCTGTCGTATTTATAATGACTTATTGGATCATCTCGCCATCAGGAGAGTACATGTGATTGCTGTTTCAGCAGGTGGGCCTACAGGAATTATGTTTTCCTCCATGTTTCCCGAACGGGTCGTCAGTTTTACGCTGCAGTGTGCTGTAACGGAACCTTGGCTCACCACAAACGATAAGGAATACAAGGTGTCTAAGCGTATTTTCAACCCTGTAACTGAAAAAAGAACTTGGAAGCTAGTTGCAACATTAAGTAACCTATTACCTAAATTAACATTTAGAATGATGGCATCTTCTTTCACTACACTTTCTTATTCGGAAGTTCAAAAACAAGTCGATAATCAATTCTCTGAAGAGTTTCGAAAAATGAATAACCGACAGCGCTCGTACTCGGGATTCTTAATTGATCTAGAACAAACTCAATGCGAATATTCCACGGAACTAAGGTCAATTCAAGCACCAACACTGATCATGCATTCCAAAAACGATAATTTAGTACCCCTAAGTCATCCTCAAAATGCAAGAACAATGATCCCCCAATCGAAACTATTTATTCTTGATTCGTGGGGCCACCTCATATGGATTGGAAAGCATGCAATTGAGTACGATCATGCTCTAATTTCATTCTTATCGCGATCGTCGTGTTTAACTACCGGGAAACGTTAGTTCAGAGCCATCCAGGAGCAGATTTATTGAATAATTGTCTGGCAGCATCGCCATAGCATGGACCAACGGACCATTGGAGGTCTGTTCTATTTTTTTGCGACGAAGTTGGTACGCTTAACTGGGTCGTTACACCTCAACAACTGGTTGAGTTGATGAACGAAGTTGCCGCAAGGTTAGAAAAGAGAACTTTTCAATTTGCGGAAGATAAGGTATTAATTTCTTCATAAGCATGTTGAAAACGGCCGGCTCCGACCGTTTTTTGTTGTTCCCGGGAGGAGGGACAACGGTTAACCGATTCCTGCTACAATGGGAGATAGGATTTTTTGCGCGTTAGGTATCATCATCGGATTCCCCCCCCGAACGAGTTGTTTTCCCCCGCTCTCATAAATCGTAATGAACGATATGATAAAGACGTACCAAGCAAATAGACTAAGAGGGGATGAACTTTAGATGAAAAAAGGACTTAAAAGATCGTTGACGCTTCTGGCAGCCGTGACGCTGGCGTTCGGCATCGCGGGATGCGCGGGCGGCAATAACGGCGGCAACGCGAACACGGGCAATGAGCCTGCAGCGGGCAACGCGACCGAGACGAAAGGGAACGCCGAGAAAACAAAGCTGGTGTACTGGACCTATCAACGACATGACGCCGAGTACATTAAGGCGAAGATCGACGAGTTCAACAAGGCGAATGAAGACAACATCGAAGTCGAAATGACGATGATGGCGGAGAACTATCCGCAGTCGCTGGACCTGGCTTTCACAAGCGGTCAAGCTCCGGATGTGTTCGTGACGCAAAGACCCGATGAGTTCTACGCGAAGGGTTATTTCGAACCGCTTAATGATTACTTGACAGACGAAATGAAAGCGAAATATGAGGGCTACATTTTGGAAGGCGGGAACCAGTTAGAGAACAATATCATCTCGCTGCCTAACGTTGGCAACACAATCCGACTTGTCTATAATGTTGATATTTTCGAGAAAGCGGGACTACAGCCGCCGAAATCGCTGGACGAGATGGTCGCAGCCGCGAAGAGGATCACGGAAATCGGCAAAGCGGACGGGATCTACGGCTGGTCGCTGCCTTATAAGAGCCCTTCAAGCGCTCTAAGTCGATCCGCGGATAAAATAGCGGAAATGAACGGCTTCCATCGCTCCGGCTTCGACTTCAAAACGGCAACATACGATTTCTCCGGTTGGAAACCGATTATTGAAGCCTTCCGTCAAATGAGCGCGGACGGCAGCGTGCTGCCAGGCTCTGAAGCGCTGGATATGGACCCGATGCGCGCGCAATTCGCCGAAGGCAAAATCGGCATGTACATCTCCTATTCGACGGAGCCCGGCGTATATCATACGCAATTCCCTCCAAAAATTCGCTGGGATGCTACTTTGGTGCCTACTGTTGACGGCGGAGAGCCGCAAGGCGCTATCGATCCTGCCGCCATTACGTGGCTGTCCATGAGCAGCGAGTCCAAGAACAAGGAAGCGGCGTGGAAGTTTATGTCTTATATGTATCAAGACGAGATTCTCCGCGGCTATCACGAAGCCGGATTAGGTATCTCCGTATTGCCGCATGTGCTCGAAGGAGCCAAAGAGCCTGTGGTACCGGGCATCAAAAACTTCCTGCCTACGAAATACGACGCTGCTTGGCCGATTGCTCCGACGGGCATTACGCCGGAAGGAAAAACTTGGCATGAAGAATTCGTGAAATATATTTTGGTCGGCGGAGATTTGGATCAAGTGATCAGCAACCTGAATGCCAGCTACAACGATGCGCTCGACAAAGCCGTTGCAGACGGAAAAGTGAAAGTAACGGCTGATCCAAGCTTCGATCCGAAAGCTTTGCAAAAATAAGACGGATTAATACCGCATCCGGAGGCTGCCATGATACAAAAATGGAAGAACCATGCGGGAGCCTATCTATTCGTGACTCCGAGTGTGATCTTAACGGTTACACTCGGAATCTATCCGATTTTATGGGCTTTACGCTACATGTTTTACGACTACAAAGGATATGGCGAAGCAAAGTTCTCAGGGCTCTATAACTTCAAGCGGCTGTTCCGTGACGAATATTTGTGGGACGCGATCTGGAATACGTTCGTATTTGCTTCCGGCAAAATGATCTTGACTCTTCCAGTCGCATTGCTGCTGGCGGTTCTGTTAAACGGCAAGCTGAGAGGAAGGAATTTCCTGCGCGGTATCTACTTCATGCCAACCATCTTCAGCACGGCGGTTATGGCCGTCGTATTCTATCTCATCTTCAATTCCTATAACGGATTGTTGAATCAAATATTGAACATGATCGGATTGCCCGCGGTCGAGTGGTTGAATATGCAGAATGCGATGTTAACCTGTATCATCATCGCAGCCTGGGGAGGTATCGGCAATTATATGCTGCTCTTCCTCGCCGGACTTCAAGGCATTCCAAAGGACGTATACGAAAGCGCCGAGATCGACGGTGCAACCGGGGCTAGAAGGTTCTGGTCGATTACCGTGCCTATGCTCGGCCCGGTTCTGAACATCGTTATGATGCTGGCGATTATGAGCGCCCTCGAAAGCTATGAAGCGATTATGGTTCTGACGGGCGGAGGACCTTCCGGAGCGACGGAGGTTATGCATCTCTATCTCTACAAATTGTTATTCCCTGTATCGACAGGCGAAACGATGTCGCAGGACATCGGTTACGGCTCCGCCGTTGCCATGTTACTCGCATTGATCGTTGGTGCGATTACCGGTCTGTACTTGTATTTATCCAGAAAGCTTAACGATATTTATTCCTGATTACAGGCATAAGGAGGAGAATTCATGACGCGCATATCAGGGAGGGTTCTGACCTGGACGTTCTTGCTCGTAACAGCCGCGCTTCTGTTGCTTCCCATTGCGCTCGCCATGCTCGGTTCGTTCAAGACGAACCAGGAGCTGAACGCAGGCTCAGCCCTTCTGCCACAAGTGTGGCAGCTCGAGAATTATATTTATACGTGGCAAGAAGCGAAGTTTTCCATTTATGTATGGAACAGCATCATCTATAGCGTCGGAGCGACCATGACGACGGTGATCGTATGCTCCTTGGCCGCATACGCGGTAGCACGCAGGACGTTCCCTGGCCGGAAGCTGCTACTCGGTGTATATTCCGCCATGATGTTTATTCATATGGGGGTTCTGACGCTAAAGCCCGCTTACCAAATCATGGTGACGCTCGGTCTTCACAAGTCGGTGCTCGGACTCATCATTATGATGACCGGCGCGGGCGGCACAACGTTCTTTATCTTGTTCGCTTTCATTCGAAGCATCTCTAAAGAGCTGGATGAAGCGGCCATGATCGACGGAGCAGGCTCTTTCTATATTTTCTCGCGGATCATTATGCCGCTTTGTACGCCGGCACTCGGAGTCGTAGGCCTATTCGCCTTCCGCGGAGCCTGGAACAACTACATTCTGCCGCTGGTCTTCACGATGTCGCAGCCGCATCTGCAGCCGATTACGGTCGGGCTCACCAACATTCGCTACGGGTTCGGCGGAGCGGTGCAAAGCCATCTGATGTTGACAGGAGCTTGTATCTCCATGATTCCGATGCTGATCATGTATATTCTGGCGAATAAGTCGTTTGTTCAGATGAATGTCGGCGCCGTCAAGGGTTGATGGGTCTTGTCCCGCATGATACGATCTATGGCATAACCTATAGCGAGGCAGGAATCTCATGAACTTCATCTACAAACTATCGTTTCAACAAAGAATATGGATGGCGTTTATCCTTATCGTGTCCGTCGTAATCTTGGCTACCGGTCTGCTGGCCTATCGGATAGCAGGCGGCATCGCCGAGAAGAACGCCGAGCGGCTTAGCCAGGATATGCTGAGCAAAACCTCGCAAGCGCTTGACGAGAAGCTGAACAAAATCAAAACGTCGATCTTCTCTATGATGATGAATATGGACTATAGAAGAGCGGTAGGGCTAGAGCCGACGTCGGACTTTCAAAACTATTACACGCATTTGTCGGCTCTTCAAACCGTGTTCATCCAGATGAAGCTGGTCGAGCCGCTGATCGATTCGATCATGGTGGCCACACCGGAAGGCTCTTATTACGAGACGTCAAAAATCGGGCTGCCTCGGGAATCCTTTTATGATTCATATCTCTACGATATGGTTGAGGCAACGGAGGAGCGTCATATCGAGCTGTGGATCGGACCACACGAGGATCCTTTCTATGACGAGAAAGGAGACATTATAACGTTCCTGACAGAGGGGGCAATGAATGCAGCTTCCGAGAACAAATACGTGCTCGCGAACGTGAAGGTAACGGAGCTTACCCGATATATTAACCGGGACTTAGGGTTTAACGAAGGACGGTTCATTCTGCTTTCCCGGGATGGAGAGATGATCTCGCCATCCAGCTCCGCTCCATTTCCGGATTTCGCGCAGCATGCTTCGGTGAGGCAAGCACTTCAAAAGAACGAAGGTAAATTCGTGTATCAAGCGGGCTACAACGATTATTTCGTGAATTACAGGCAGCTCGAGTCGGCCGGCAATTGGGTGTTGTTCAGCGTGCTTCCGAAACAGAGTATTGCCCAGCAGCTGGGAAGTATTACGGGGATCATCTTGACGTTTATCCTCCTTACCCTTATCGTCTCGATTTTCTTTGCGCGTCTGCTCACCCGGCTGCTTCTTCGGCCGCTTACCAAGCTTCAGACCGTGATGAAGAAAGTCGAGCACAGCGACCTGGACGTTCGGTTCGAGAGCGAATATCAAGACGAAATTTCACAGGTGGGCTTCCGATTCAACCGGATGCTGGACGAGATCAACCGGCTGTTCCTTGAGGTAAAGGAAGCGGAGACGGAGAAGCGGAAATCCGAGCTGAAAGCGATGCAGGCTCAGATCGATCCTCACTTCCTCTATAACACGCTGAACACCATTTATTGGAAAAGTCAGCTCCAAGAGCACGAGCATGTGCAGCAGATGGTTCTTTCCTTGTCGAAGCTGTTTCAGCTCGGCTTGAACAAAGGCAAAGAGATGACTTCCCTAAAGAATGAGATCACCCATGTGACGCAATACTTGAGCATTCAGAAGCAATGTTACACTTCCTTATTCGATTATCGGGCGGATGTACAGGAAGGACTTGATCTCTCACAGCCGATATTAAAAATTTTGCTGCAGCCGCTCGTCGAAAATTCGATACTGCACGGGTTCAAGGATTGGAAGGAAGGCGGATTCATCCATATTCATATTTACCAGCTCGAAGACCGGCTCGTGCTCGAGGTTGAAGATAATGGCGTTGGCTTCGAAGCCGTAGAAGAAGATGATAGCGCAGAGCTGAGCGGCTATGCGCTTCATAACATCCAGAAGCGACTGTCGCTCCAGTACGGAGGCGATGCGGAGCTTGAGCTCATTAGTATTCCGGGCATGCGAACCAAAGTAACCATTCGTATTCCATCACAATCGCAACTAAGCTGACTAGGAGTGGAACAGCATGAACACGAACAGTTGGAAGATGTGCGTCATTGACGACGTCGTCGCCGTTATCGACGGGATATCGAAAAGCGTGAAGTGGCAGGAGCATGATATACAGCTGGCTGGTATGGCGACCGACGGCGAAGAAGGACTGAAGCTAATCGAAGAGGTGTCGCCGGATATTATTATTACCGATATTCGGATGCCGAAGCTGGACGGCATGAGGTTAACTGAACGAGTGAAGTCCATACTTCCGAACAGCAAAATCATATTCATAACCGGGTTTACCGATTTCGAATACGCCCAGCAGGCTCTCAAGCTAGGCGCGTTCGATTTTCTGGCGAAGCCTTTTTCGCTGGACGAGATCGTGGAGGCTGTACTCAATGCAAAGAACGTGCTGGAAGAAGAACGGAGGGAGGAGCTTGTGCGGCTCGAGCTCGAGCAGAAGGTAAAGACAAGTCTGCCGATGCTCAGGCAGGAATATTTCCAGCTGCTGCTGCATCACCGCGGCGGCGAAGAGAACATTTTGAAACGGTGGGACTTCCTTGAAGTTCCGCTTGCCAAACAATATTTTGTGGTCATGGTGCTCGAGATGGACGATTTTGCGGAGAAATGCGAGCATATTCCGATCCATCAGGTGGAATCACAACGTTTCTCACTGCAAAATATTGTGGAAGAGACGATTTCAGCTTATACGACGGGTATCGTCTTCCGGGAAACGATGGATCGATTTGTTGCCGTTTTTAATGAAAACGGGCAGTTCGACAGCTTGATTCTAGCAGAGAAGTGCTGTCAGAACATTGAACAATATACGAGATTTACGGTTTCGATCGGCCTTGGGCTAGGGGTCACGAAGATGAATGAAATTGCCAGCTCGTATGAACAAGCGGTAGCGGCGTTGTCTTATCATTTCTATACCGGCGGTAACGGCGTGTTCGGCTATCATGAAGTGAACACAAGCGAAATCAGACGACCGTATTGCTCGGTTGACATGGAGAAGGAGCTGCTGTACAGCATTCGCAGCGGGAACTCACACAAAGCGTCCGAGCTATTCATGCGGATTTTTGCCGACTTTGCAGGCACGGACGATATGCCGGACCCGGAATATTTTATCAGCTTCTATTATGAGATGGCCTATATGATGATTCGCGTACTGCTGGAGATCGTATCTCATGAAGATGCCGTCGAGCTGGTGCGGAGCGTGCGCGAGCGGAATATGTCAGGCATTACGTCGCTGCACAAGATGCAGGAGAAGCTGCTTCAGCTCTGCTGGAAGATCTGCGAGATGATCGAACGTTCGCGAGCCAGCGAAGCCTCCGTTATTATCGAGAAGTCCGTGCGGTACATCCGGGAGCATCTGTATGAGGAGCTGACGGTGCAGAATCAGGCAAGGCATGTTCATCTTAGCGGGAGCTATTATGCCAACCTGTTCAAAAAAACGAAGGGTCTGCCATTTGCGCAGTTCGTGACGCAGGAGCGAATCGAGCTCGCCAAGAAGATGCTGGTCGAGGGGCATCAGGTTCAGGAAATCGCGATTGCTACGGGTTATGGGGACCGTCGTTACTTTAGCGAGGTGTTCAAGAAGCATATAGGCATAACGCCTTCGGAGTTCAAGCTGAAGTATTTGCCCGACGGGTGCTGAATCACTATTTTAAATACGGGGGATTATCTCATGTCTAACATTGGTGTCTGGGTAAAAGCCGAGCCTGGGGTGAGGCGGAAAATATTGAACGCGGGCAAGCAGCTGATGATGATGGAGGTGCACTTCGAAGCGAATGCCGAAGGCTATAAGCACAGCCACCCGCATGAGCAGATGACTTATTGCATGAGAGGCTCCTTCGAATTCGAGGTCGATGGGGAGAAGCGTGTTCTCCATGCAGGAGACACCCTCTGCATTCCCGCCCATGCCAAGCATGGATGCCGCGCATTGGAAGCAAGCATATTGCTGGACTCGTTCACGCCGCTGCGGGAGGATCTGTTAAACGAAAAGATAACCCCATAAGGACGCGATTTGTTGAGAAGGAGGCGCAGAGCGGTGAATGAGTCGCGAAGGGGAAGGGCAAGGAGCAATGCCCAGCTTCAAGAATTTGAGCAAGCGGTACATAGACTGCGCTCCGAAGCGCAGGAAGCGCTGCTGGTTCAGCATGGAGTGTCGAAGAACGAGCAAGGCAACTGGGGGCATTATTATCATTGCAGGCACGACGGTAATGCGTTGTCCTTTGAATGGTCGCGGCCGAAGGAGCATCACTGTCCGCACTGCGGAGCGCTCTGGACGGGCGAGCCGTTCGATTCCGCATGGACTGCTCTGGCGCACAGCAAGCGCGGGCATTTGATGAAGATATTGGCGGTCGAATTGGATCTGGAGCCAAATGAGCAAGCGCTTTCATATTTGAAGTCCGTTTTTCTGGATTATGCGCGTTATTATTCAGGGTTCCAGATTCATGGCGATATCCCATACAACGGTCCCGGCAAGCTGTTCGCCCAGACATTGGACGAATCGCATTGGATCATGGATCTGGCGCTTGCCTATCAATGGGTAAGCGATCAACTAGAGCCGGAAGATCGGGAGTATATTATGCAGGGCTTGTTCCGCCCCTGCGCCGATTTCTTGATCGCCAACAAGGAGAATCAGATTCATAATCATGCGGTGCTGATTACTTCTTCCATCTCTATTCTCGGATTTATCCTAAGCGACGCGAATATTCAGCTTGCGGGACTGGAAGGTGAATACGGCCTATATGATCAGATCGCTAGAGGCGTGCTCCCGGAAGGTTTCTGGTATGAGGGCGCGTTTACTTATCATTACTATGCGATGGAGCCGATCATTCAGTATGCGATTACGGTCGAAGGATCGGACTGGGATATTCGGAGAATCCCCGCCGTGAATGATGCTTTGAAGCAGATGTTCGAATTCCCGCTTGGCTTCCTGCTGCCGGGCGGCATGTTCCCATCGTTGAACGACGCGAGTAAAGTCGTTGGTATCGAATCGTACATCCATTTTTACGAGTTTGCTGGAGATTGGTACGGGTATGAGAAATATCAGGATCTGCTGGCGGAAGTTTATTCGGAAGGCAGGAGGCGGGATTCCCTATATGCGCTCATTTGCGGACTGCCTCTGGAGAGCTCAGCTGGAGGGCAATGCGAATTGATTCGAAAGCTGGCATTCGAATGGAATTCTTCGGAGGGCTCCGGATTGACGAAGCTTGTAAATCGACAAGGTCATCATGTGACCTTGAAGCACAGTCCGTTCAGCGGCGAGCATGATCATATGGATCGGCTGGGCATCTCTTACGGATTCGGGAACATGCCGATCTTTATTGATCCCGGGACGGTAGCGTATGCCGTGCCCGCTCATTATGACTGGTTCAAGCATACGTATTCGCATAACACTGCATCCTTGAACGGCGCCGACCAACCTCCCGCCGACTGCCGCTTAATCGCGTCCGGAGAGGAGCATTGGGGGCAATGGGCTGCTACATCCGTGTGCTGGAACAGTGGGGATTATCGCATGAAAGACAGCATTATTTTGCCGGAGAAGATGTGCTCGTGGGATGAATCCGCGTATGACGGTTCGGAACTGACACGCATTGTTGCGTTGACGGAGCATGTGCTCCTCGATCTGATCAAGGTAAGCGCGAAAGAAGGTACGGAGGTTGATGTGCTGTACCACATTAGCGGCGAAGTCAAGCTCACGGAGAAATGGGAGAGTACGGGTGACCGATTAAGCTTGCTTAAGCAGGATTTGTTTAGGGATAAGCGCAAACGGCCGTCGGTTGGAGTCGATCGCGTGAGCTGGACAGCAGGCGGTCTTCTGGTAGACCAACATTTCTGGAGCTCCGAGGCCTGCACGCTATATGCCGCGAGAACGCCGGATAATCCGCCCGATCGGGATCGCCATTCGTTCATCCAGCGCCTGCAGATCGGCACCGCGGGGGAGGTATGGGTGATGAACTTCTTCACTGCCGGTTGTCCGGGCGCTATCAGCATATCCGTGCGCAAGTCTTCCGATCAATCGTTCGAATTGGCGATTATAGGGGGATCGTTCGAACAACGATTTGTCGTCCAATGCCTGGGAGATCAAGTGGAACTGCTTCAAATCGAATAACGTTGACCGCGTTGTACTGTCAGAGATGGAAGAGTATACACCATAAAGACTAGCATGCTAAAAAAAATATGAAAGGTGAGTTAACACGATGTGGAATGAAGCGTTGGTGCATGCAGTGGAGAAGACAAAAGGCAATATTGAGAAGTTCGGAGATTTGTTTCCGTGGACCGGGATAGATGGAGGCGGTTATAAGCGAAGCAACCACGAGGACTGGACGGAAGGCTTCTGGTCGGGCCTGCTTTGGCTTAGCTATGAGGCATCGGGAGATCCAGTATTTCGCGAAGCGGCCATACGGACAGTTAACAGCTTCCGCAAGCGTTTGGTTGATTTCAAGGTGCTGGATCATCACGATATCGGCTTTCTCTACATGCCTTCGGCTGTAGCCTGGTGGATGCTGGAGGAAGCGGAAGAGGCGAAGAAGCTGGGACTAGAGGCGGCGGAGACGCTGCTGAAGCGCTGGCGGCACGCTGGCGGTTATATACAGGCTTGGGGCCCCACCCTCGACCCGCAGAACGGTGGCCGCATCATTATCGACTGTTTGCTAAATATCCCTCTTTTATACTGGGCCTATGAACAAACGGGAGATTCCCGCTATCTAGACACAGCTTCGGCTCATGCCGAGAAAAGTCGCAGGTTTCTCGTACGGGGAGACGATTCGTCTTATCATACTTTTAATTTCAAGCAGGAGACCGGTGAGCCTATAGGTGGAGGAACCCATCAAGGCTACACGGACGGGTCCACCTGGACACGTGGTCAGGCTTGGGGGATATACGGATTTATCCTTTCGTATCGCTACACGCAAAACCCGCTTTACTTGGAGACCTCTCGCAGAATGGCAGCCTACTTTATCGACCGTCTGCCGGAGGATCAGGTAACGTATTGGGATTTCGACGCACCGGTGGAGGAAGGAACGCCAAGGGACAGCTCGGCTACGGCGATTGCTTGCTGCGGTATCCTGGAGTTGATCGGTCATCTGCCGGAAAGGGACCCGGATCGTATCCGTTTCGAGTCTGCGGTTCATCGCTGCATGAAGTCGCTAACCGAGAATTATTTCACCGACGACGACCCAGAGGCAGAAGGGTTGTTGCGGCACGGCTCCTATCATGTACGCGGGGGCATGTCGCCGGACGATTTCGTTATCTGGGGGGATTACTTCTACATGGAAGCGCTGATGAGGCTGGTCAAAGACGTGCCAGGTTACTGGTATGAACGAAAAGCGTGAAATTCGTCTTAGGGAAATTCCGATCCAACGGCGAATCGCTCTCATCCAATGAATCCTATGACAATATGGAATGATAGAAATAACCTGTCTAGTATCGCCGCCAAAAGAGTTTGAATATTCAGATAAATAATACGCAACGCTAGTTATCTTATTTCTTAACTGGAGGAGGTAACATGTTATGAAAAGCAAGAATAGCAGTAAGCAAGGGGTAGCTCCTGCGAATTGTGCCACTCGGTTGCTGACCGGTCTGCTGACGGTAGCGCTCGTGTTCGGGGTGGTGCCGCCCGCGGCGGTCTCAGCAGCGGATGAACCGGAAGGAGAGGCGGCAGCGCCAATCGTCTTGAATGCCACGGATGATGCCCATATCTCCAGGCTGAATTCGGATACCAACTATGGCAACACGTCAAGTCTGGAGGTGACACACGATGAGCATCCAAGCAATGTGAGGCGTATTTATTTAAAATTCAATCTTAACGGCATCGATCTAGACGATATCCGATCGGGTATCCTGCGGCTGTATAACAACGATACGCGTTATAATGCAACGGTTACGTCATTTGAGACGAACGGCAATCATACGGAGTGGACAGAGAGTACGATTAATTGGAACAATGCTCCTGCACCGGGACCCGCTATTACAACACTTGAGGGCGGCATCGCTTCAGTGGATATAGTTAGTCAAGGAACGAGTGCTGAGAATCGTATCGAAGGGGCCCGCTATTACGAGATTGACGTGACGAACCATTTGCGTAAAGCGAGTGATAACGGTTTGCTGTCCATCATACTTCAAAGTTCCGGTTATACAACGTTTGCGAGCAAGTCATTCTCGGGCGGTGCCTATCCGCCGCAGCTCGTATTAAATAGCGAAGAAGTGGAGACGCCGGTGGAGCAGCAGTACGGGCAACTTGATGATAACGGCAGAAGCAGCCTCTATCCAACAGATTGGTATCCGGGCTTCTCCGATGAGGAAGGACGATTCCTGCATGACTTTTCTTACGCCGGCTACCGGAAGGGACAATCGCCGCCGGATGACATACCGGGGGTGTTCCTTGATGTGACAGAAGCACCATACAACGCCGACAACACGGGGACGGACGATATGACGACGGTTATTCAACGGGCGATCGACGATGCTGGCGAAGCGGGCGGTGGCGTTGTTTATTTGCCGCCGGGAACATACCGGATCAAGCCACAGGACACGAACAGTGAGTCGCTGCGTATTAGCCGGAGCGGTGTCGTCTTGCGCGGAGCTGGGCCTGAGCATACGTTTCTTTTTAACGACGAGCCTGTCATGAGATCCCGGGATATTATTGCTGTGACTTCGGAGAGCAGTCAATTTCAAGCCATAACGGGCACTGAAACGTTCATACGCGTCGATCTGCCGGAGCCGACCGTCATTATTCCCGTGCAGGATGCTTCCTTGTTTCAACCCGGCGATTGGGTAACGGTCAGCAACAAGTACACGGCCGAGTTCATCGAGGAGCATCAAATGACCGACTGGTGGAATATTTACGAGGGCAACGAAGGGATTACGTTCTATCGGAAAGTGGTCGCCGTCGATGCCGACACGAATACGATTACGATCGATATTCCGACGCGTTATCCGCTTAAGATTAGAGACTTCTCCAGCGTCTACAAACTGACTCCTCCCGTTACCGAAGTCGGAGTCGAGCATTTATCAATCGGCAATGTGGAGAATTTGACTTCCGGTCTACAGGAAAATGACTATACGATTGAAGGCACAGGTAGCCATCAAGTCGCCGGAAACAAAGCGATCCGCTTCATTCGCGTCGTGGACGCTTGGGCACGTAATGTGCATTCCTATCGTCCGCCGAGCAATTCGGCAGGGTATGACTATCATATCTTGTCAAGCGGAATTACGACCTTCGACTCGCGAAATGTGACGATTGTAGATACGGACATCCGCAAGCCGCTGTACCGAGGCGGAGGCGGGAACGGGTACTTATATGAGCTTATCGGTAATGACAACCTGATTCTGAACGCAAGAGCCGAGGAGGGGCGGCATAATTATTCATTCTCTCATATGCGAACAAATGGCAATGTCATTCGCCATTCCGTGTCGCGCAATCCGTCGCTGGTTATCGACTTCCATCAGTATTTGAGCGCGTCGAACCTGATCGACGGGATAGAGCTTGATGGCGACAGAATTGAGGCGAGCGTCAGACCGTATCCTTCGACTAGCCAGTCCTACAGACACGGGGTAACGACTTCACAGTCAGTATTCTGGAACACACATGGGGTCAGGGCGCATCCCAACTTGAGTGACATTGTAATCGACTCCAGGCAGTACGGCTATGGATATATTATCGGAACGAAGGGCAACGTGACGGGGATAAGGGTCGAACCGACGCTGCACAGCGCCCGAGAGACTGCTCCCGTCGATTTCGTGGAAGGGCTTGGCCAGGGCGATGCGCTGCAGCCGCAGTCGCTGTATCTCGATCAATTGAACAAACGAATCGATCGCCAGACTGTCGATTTGCGGACGATTACGCTGAACGGAAATCCGATCGCTGGCTTCCAGCCGGGCAAGCGGGCATATGAGATTGTACTGCCCTACGGTACGACGAATGTGCCATCACTTGCGGCCGTTGCCGGAAGCGAAGGCGCGACGGTTGCGGTAGAGCAGGCGGCGGCATTGCCGGGAACGGCCGTCATTACAGTTGCATCGCAGGATGGGTTGAAGAGCGCCCAATATACGGTGATTCTGAATACTTCCGATACACCTGCCGTGATGCAGCAGATTGCGCTGCTGCCCGACCGTACGAAGCCGGGCTGGAATTCCGGCACAAGCATGGACAGCGGCACCACAGCCTGGATGCAGGTGATAGGCAGCATGTCAGACGGGACTGAAGCCGTACTCGAGGAAGCCAACGTGACGTTCGAATCCGACAATGAAGCGGTGTTGAGCGTGAACGGAGAAGGACAAGTTACGGCGGTTGCTCCAGGTGTGGCGAACGTAACGGTTAGCGTAGAGCTTGGCGGTATCACGCTTTCCAAGAGCACCAGTGTCGTCTCGTCAGTTGTTGTACCTCCTGATCTGGAAAACCTGCCGATCGTTGCGGTCAGCTCCAGCAGCGATGACGGCAACGTCGTAGAGAACATCATCGACAACAACCTAGATACGAGGTGGTCTTCCAGCGGCGAAGGGCAATGGGCAGTCGCCGATCTCGGCCAGGTATTGCATGTAAATTCCGTAAGCATCGCTTTCTTCAACGGACAAATGCGCAAAACGATCTTCGAACTTGAAGTGTCCGTGGACGGCGAGCAGTGGACGAAAGTGTATGACAAAATAGAGGAAGGAAATTCGAGCGGAACGACAAACCTATTCGAGCTGTTCGTCTTCGATGAGTCTCACAACGCCCGTTATGTGCGTTTCATCGGCTATGGAAACAATTTGAACCTATGGAGCAGTATTAGCGAGCTGCGCATTCATCCGGGCCCATCTTCGGGTGAAGAAGAAGAAGAGCAGGAAGGCGGCAGCAACGTAGTCGCTTTACCATCCGCACCCGATCAAGGTGCACTCTCGGAATCCGTGAATGCCGAATTGCCGGCGTCGGGGGGCTTAGCGTTAATCAAATCCTCGTTTGCTTCAATAGAAGCTCCAGGCAATATGTTCTCCGGTCAGAATATTAGGCAAGGGGCGGAGATTGTGTTCGGGTTTTCAGTTGCGGATGCCGGCCAAAGAGCAATACTGGGCAGCCATGTGAAGCGGTCTGTCGGGGACAGGCCGATCGTCTCCATCTCGGTGACAGTTAACGGCGAACCAACGCACTGGAGCAACCCCGACGCTCCGCTAACGGTATGGATACCCTATGCGCCATCGCAAGCGGAACTCGCCGATCCGCAACTGCTGGAGAAAATAACAATTTGGCGTATCGATGACAACGGCGAGACAACGGCTGTTCCGAACTCGCGCTACGATGCTCCATCCTCAAGCATTGTCTTCACAACGACGGAATTGTCGAGGTTCGCAGTCGCTTTGGAGGAACGGTCGTTCCGTGATCTTGGCACTGTGCCATGGGCGCGGCATGAAATCGAAGTACTTGCATCAAGAGGAGTCATTTCCGGCATGTCGACATTTGACTTTGCTCCGCGGCAAAATATTCGCAGAGCCGACTTTACGAAGTTGTTCGTTCAGGCGTTCGGCCTGTCCGCGAGGGCTGACAGAGAATTCAGCGATGTCGGTACAGAAGATTATTATGGACCGGAGGTTGCGATCGCGGCCCGGCTTGGCATCGTGAACGGTGACGGCAAAGGAAGCTTCAGGCCGGCCGCGCAAATTACCCGTCAGGACATGATGGTTATTGCCGCTCGTGGGTTGAGGGCGAGCGGCAAGCTGCAAGTCGGGGATGCAGAAGCACTCACGAAACGATTCAAGGATGCGGATGACGTCGCGCCATACGCGAAGGAAGACATTGTAATGCTAGTCCAAGCCGGAATCATCCAGGGCAGCGGAGGGCTGCTCAATCCGCAGGACACTGCTACAAGGGCGGAGGCTGCAGCTCTGCTGTACAGGCTGCTGAAGCTGTAACATCTGACCGTCATAAAGAGGGTAGGATCTAGCCATGTGCCGAATCCTGCCCTCTTCTGGTGAGCCTGGCATGGGCGATCGGATATCCATGATCTAGCCGCTATTCAACGACTTGCCTGATGGCGAACCATTATTTTTATCAACTAGGGGTACTCCATACACATACTCAGCTTATTATTCAAATTGGTATACCATCACCAAAAAAAATGCCTGGATAAAATGGTCGAGTATGATGTTGAAAGCAGAAAACATCTATTGCCCAAAAGATATATTTTTCAACACCAATCGAGACACATTAACGTTACTTCACTTAATGCGATCCTTCGTTTTCTTTTGCACGGTATTGTGATTCAATCTGCCGAAGGAAATCAAGTGGTCTAGGTGGAGACTTTTTCGCGCCTTTACCAGGCCCAGCCTGAAATCGAATGAGTTCAAGAGACTATTTCATTGGAATGCAGTAACTGTTACAGTATAATCTGCCGCTGTCTTATTGTTTTAATAATTTCGAGCAGTTTTCGTACAAACAAATCACTGGCATCAAGCATCTATGACCGGAAAGCGGCTCCCAAGTTTGAAGAACCATATACTAAAATTGGTTATAAGTCTGTTGAAGTTGCATTAGAGAAATCTGAAACGTCAAACCAAAGGGAATTAAAATTGCCAACTAGAAAAAACTACCGTTTAGAAGATGGCAGTAATGCGCTATATTTCACTACCAAGACTCACCGAAAATTCGTAGGATTCAAAGTCTTAGTTTTTTTTAAAAATGGATGGCAATATCGTATTTCTATCGATAGTCGAATAGGAAACAAAGTTACTCCAAATGTACTTATTGAAATTGCGGAATCTGTGAGTAACTTGTTAATCCCCCCCCCCGATGCCAAAAGAGTTGTCATGAAGACAACTCTTTTTGTTTATTTAAGTAACAGTAGGCCAAACGAACCACCCTATCATTAACCCATTTTTCTATAAATAGTTTATAGTCTAGCCAATAGTTAGCTATTAGTCCATGCTTAAGAAATATGACTCACATACACTGAACAATCTTTATAGGAGGTGTCGTTGTGAGTTGTCCCGCTATAAAAAAACGGTGCAAAAGGAAACCCGTTATTGTGCGCCATCCAAAAGGAAAAAAAAAGAAAAATTGTCCTCGAGTTGTCAAGAAGATAGCTTGTACAAATTGTCCCCCGCTTAACGGGCAGCAATTACTACGAGAACTTGCGGGAGCAATTACAGAAGCTGGACCTCAAGGACTTGCAGGAGCACTTGGACCCCAAGGACTAACAGGGTTAGTAGGAGCAATCGGCGCACTTGGACCCGAAGGACTTGCAGGAGCTCTTGGACCCCAGGGAGCAGCAGGACTTATAGGAGCAATCGGCGCACTTGGACCCCAAGGAATCGCAGGTGCACTTGGCCCTCAAGGATTAGCAGGACTTGTAGGAGCAATTGGAGCACTTGGACCTGAAGGACTTGCAGGAGCACTTGGACCCCAAGGATTAGCAGGACTTGCAGGAGCAATTGGCGCAACTGGATTGACAGGTCCAGCAGGAGCAACGGGACCAGCGGGACCTGTAGGGCCGGCAGGTGGAGTATTAGGCTTTGCAGATTTTTTTGCCTTGATGCCCCCTGATAATGCAGCAACTGTCGCACCCAATACTGACGTAAGTTTTCCGCGAAATGGTCCAATTAGCGGGACTGCGATTACACGTATAAATGCGAGCTCATTTAACTTGGCTGCAATCGGCACATATCAGGTTTTGTTTCAGGTAAATGTAAATGAAGCGGGCCAATTGATGTTAACACTAAATGGCGCTGACTTAGCCTATACGGTGGTCGGACGTGCAACAGGAACTTCTCAAATAGTAGGAATGGCTCTTGTACAAACAACAGTCATTAATTCAGTACTCACCGTTCGAAATCCTGCAGGTAATTCCACGGCACTCACAATCACTCCATTAGCTGGAGGAACCAGGTCGGATTCTGCACATCTTGTTATTATGCAGATCGCATAGAGGTAAAAAAATTTTATACGGGATTTTTGATGAATCTACTATATTTTCATATAGAGTTACACAACTTAAGTGGGCAACCGTTTTATTAAACGGAGGTCCTTTTTTTTGTGGAAACTTCGGTTAGAAAGAGGGAAGAGAGGAATGGGCTTCAATACTTGCAGATACAGCCCACTATAACGAACAAGAAGATAAGAGGTGATCATGGCTAGCTGACTATGGGTGCTAACTTTTCTGGTAAGGAAATCATTATCCGAAAGAAAGGCAGCTAAAATTATACCTGTCCAGAGACACAAATGTGCCACCAATAGAAGTAAACAATTCATGGTAGAATAGTTATAAATATGACGACCAATGTGAGGTGATTCATAATGAACCATCAAGTACTCCTTCCAATCATACAACGACTAGAGGAAAACAATATTACATATGCACTTGGCGGTAGTGGATTGTTGCACTATTTGGGCTTAATTGATTCAGTGAATGACTGGGATATTGTTGTGGAATGCCCAAAAGATACGTTGCTCAAGGCTATAAACGTATATGACTGGATAGAACAAAGAAGTGGAGATCATCCCTTTGCAAGTCAGTACCGAATAAGTATTGACTCTCATAAAATAGATTTTATTGGATACTTTGCTTTACATTCCGATAATGTTGTTCTTAAATTACCGGTAAATTTATTTGGAAAGTGGGACGGCATAAATATATCAAGTCCTGAAGTTTGGTACGTAGCATATTACCTAATGAATAGGAAATTAAAAGCGAACATCATTCTGAATTTTTTAAAATCCCATAAAGAAAAGGTGAACGCTAATTTAATTAAGGATTTGATAAAAAACCATGGTCTCAATAATGAGATAAGACAAGAACTTAGTTTGCTGATTTAATTATGGATGAGCGATCGACTACCATGCCAAACACCCGAATGCGCGGCAACCATTCAAAGACGGGCGGAACCTGTCATCTGTTGCTTTCATTGGCTTGGATCGGTGATGAGGAGGTCATTCGGATGTTCGCGAAATGGAGGCAAAATCCGCCTCTATGGGTATCTAAGTTATTCGTGGAGTGAATATAATACCGTTCCTAATTTCTTACCAGAAACGGAGCCGGATGAAGAACTGAAATGGCGTGCCATGCGACTATCGGAAGGATTGATGGGGACCTACAAGCTTGAGGCACCTATCTCTCAGATCGGGGGTCATCCAGCCTGGATTCAGGATACGGAGTATCCCACATGCCCCGCTGCACTGTAATTCGAAAGGTTGCACAAGCTTAAGGGCAGCGGAAACACTGTCCTATTTCGTCATGTTACAGCTATATAGTATATAAGAATTATAGGATCTATTAAACAGGGGAAAACAAGGATAAATTGAATTTTTTAAGATTTTTCTGTGCCTCCGATGATATTTGTAGAAAGGGCTCAGGCGGTTTGTTTTATTATCAACACTGGGTTTTACGAAATATTACAAGCTGCACTAACACATACTGAAGAAAAACCCGAATGCAGTTTACCATCAACGGAGGTCATTTCATGGTATTTACCATTACAATTATCATTGTTGTGCTTTTTGCAATATGGGGAGCCGTCGCTCCTAATCAGATGGCTAATATGGCTAACGTCGCCTACGACTTCTCCATCCAAAATTTTGGCTGGTTTTATTTGCTGGCTACGCTTTTTTTCCTGTTTTTCGCTTTCTATTTAGCGTTCAGCCGGTTTGGCAGCATTAGGCTGGGGGATGACGATGATGAACCGGAATATTCCACGCTATCCTGGCTGTCCATGCTATTCAGCGCAGGTATGGGCATTGGACTGGTTTTCTGGGGCGTAGCTGAACCTTTGTCTCATTATTTATCTCCACCTGAGGGCGCAGAAGGCGGTACAACGGATGCGGCAAGGCTTTCGATGCGATATTCCTTTTTTCATTGGGGACTGCATCCATGGGCTATTTATACCGTCATCGGATTAACGCTTGCTTACTTCCAGTTTCGGAAAGGTTACAAAGGCTTGATCAGCTCCACCTTTATTCCTTTATTGGGCGAACGTCTTGCTGCTGGCTGGATAGGCAAAACCATTGATATTTTGGCGGTAATCGCTACTATCTTTGGAGTAGCAACTTCGCTTGGACTGGGTGCTCTTCAGATCGGCGGAGGGTTGTACTATTTATTTGGGATACCTAACTCGGTTACGTCTCAGATTGTAATCATCGCCGTGGTGACGGTGTTGTTCCTCATCTCGGCAACTACAGGTCTGGATAAAGGAATTAAAATTCTGAGCAACACAAACCTGGTTATAGCTGTTTTATTAATGCTTTTCGTATGGGTAACAGGGCCGACTTCCTTTATATTCGATACTTTCACGACCACTTTAGGCAGCTATCTGCAAAATATCATTAATATGAGTCTGAGACTAACTCCTTTTTCAAGGGGAACCTGGGTTGGTGCATGGACTTTATTCTATTGGGCATGGTGGATAGCTTGGGCTCCCTTTGTTGGAACCTTTATCGCAAGGGTATCCAAAGGAAGGACTATCAAGGAATTTGTAATCTGCGTTATGATTATTCCGAGCCTGTTTGGTTTTATCTGGTTTTCGGTCTTTGGCGGAACGGGGCTTCACCTGGAAATGTTTAATGCCGCCCATCTGGCGGAAGCCGTTAAAGAAGATACTACTACCTCTCTTTTTATCACTCTGGAGCAACTGCCCTTGGGCACCATAATAGCTTTCATTGCTACGCTCCTGATCATGACCTTTTTTATTACGTCGGCCGATTCGGCTACCTTTGTGCTGGGAATGCTGACTTCGGATGGCAAGCTGGATCCGAGTATAACAGTGAAATTAACCTGGGGAATCCTGCAATCCGCCATAGCGGTGGTGCTGCTGATCAGCGGCGGGTTAAACGGCCTTCAGACCGCCTCCATTGTAGCCGCCTTGCCGTTTGCCGTTGTTCTAATCGGCATGTGTTTCTCACTGCTCAAGTCCCTGCAGGCTGAGGACAAAGAGCGCCGCCAAAGGGAAAAACGACAGCGCCTAAAGCTGAAACGATTGCTGGAGGAACAAGAGGCATCGAAGAATGAAATTCCGGTTAGGTAATATGAACTTCATCCCACTGTACGCAGCAGTGAAGTTTTAAATATGGAGTAGGGATGTTTATTCTTAAGAGAAGAAACTGCTACAATAATTGAATATTCTATTATGTGTTAAATTTAATTTGTGTTAAATTAGTTCATATGGAAAATGGAGGGGCTTTTATGACAATAGGATCACAAAACGATATTGATGGTCTGAAGGAAATTGGCAAAATCGTTGCATTGACGATTAGTGAAATGAAACGTCACGCACGTGTAGGAATTACGACAAAGGAACTGGATGATATTGGAGGGCAGTTTTTAAAAAGGCATGGGGCTGTGCCGGCACCTAAGTCAACTTACAATTTCCCTGGCAACACATGTATTAGTATTAACCACGAAGTTGCCCACGGAATACCGGGAAATCGAATCATTCAACCGGGCGATTTAATAAACATCGATGTTTCTGCAGAATTGGGAGGCTATTATGCGGATGCGGGACATTCTTTTCCAATACCTCCATACGAGACATCATTGATGCGTCTGTGTCAATACACACACAATACAATGATGAAAGTAATCTCTTCACTTAAGCATGGAGTAAAATTGAACGAAATCGGAAGGATTATTGAAATCGAGGCTAAAAAAGGAGGCTATAATGTAATTAAGAATCTGTGTAGCCACGGTATTGGAAAATCTCTGCACGAGACCCCAAAAGAGATTCTACCCGTTTATAACAAGCACGATAAACGGGTATTGAAAGAGGGCATGGTAATTACAATCGAGCCCTTTTTATCTACAGGTTCAGGGTATGTCGTTGAGCAAACGGATGGATGGACTTTATGTGTACCCGATAATAGCTTTGTGGCACAACATGAGCATACTATAATAGTTACAAAGAATCAGCCAATAATCGTCACTGCAGTATAGACCATCAGATCTATAGAGAAGATGGTGGAGAAATACGTAATTGCATTTGGTAAACCGTCATTAACCGTCCACACGTTAAGACATTCATTTGTAACCAGGGATCATCAAGAGAATAACGATGTCCCGAAGTTAAGAGACCAACTGGGACATTCGTCGATCCAAACTACAATGATTATACTCATTTATTCAATGATGATCTGAAGAAAGCAGTAAATAAAATGGTACACAACGAGTACAATAGTAAATCGAATCTGGTTGCATTAATAAAATCACTGTTAATGTTAACAGAAGTTATGCAACAGGTATGGGTCTGTCAATAATTTTGTGTAAACTCATTTATAAGGATTCCCCCGAGGGGGAATTTTCCTTTTAGCGTAGGTGCTTACCAACCCGTTCCGGGAAGAAAACGGAGAGTTG